>NZ_JAWOWJ010000004.1:0-386841 GCF_033340495.1 Vibrio sp. 1249-1 | reverse complement strand
ATCACTCAATAGCCAAGAATGGATCAAGTGCTGAGTGTCACACTTTTTCTGTCAATAGGGGCTTGGTGAACACTTACAAAAATTTGCTTTGTTGAGGTAAGTGGAAATAAGAATGATATTTAGCCCTTTGGCTAAGTTTGGCGGGTTAGGAAAAAGCTGGTACTTACTTATGAGGAATGAGGAAAAGTATTAAAAATGAAGTATCAGTACAAAGACAATGGTTTATGTGAGGGTAGAAGAAACGGGTGATTTGATTCGTTCACGATTAATGATTTAGTATCGAATTGCTGATATTTATTAAGATAAAAAAATCCCTCTCACTTGAGAGGGATTTTTTTTGAGTAAGGACGAATGAATTATTCGACTTCTACGCCGTTTTCTTTGTATAGGCGGCGGCATGCGCGACCATCACTGTGGAACAGGTGACAACGATGAGCTGGAATACCGATCTCGATTTTATCGCCAGTGTCGACTGCAAGCGTGTCAGGCTGACGGAAAATAACGTCGGCGTCCGCACCTTCTAGGTTTAGGTATACTTGAGTTTCGTTACCTAGCTTCTCAACAATCATCACTTCACCGTGAATACTTGCATCAGCTTCAGAAGCGGATAATAGGTGCTCAGGGCGAATGCCTAAAGACATTCGGTCGCCGCGGTTAACTGTTGTACCATCCACCGGAATCCAGAAAGATACGCCGTTAGATAGTTGAACTTTGACGCGCTCTGCTTCTACTTCATCAATGAATACGCTCATGAAGTTCATTTTCGGAGAACCGATAAAGCCAGCTACAAAGCGGTTTTGTGGGTAATGGTAAAGCTCAAGCGGCTTACCAACTTGCGATACATAACCGCCGTCTAGTACAACGATTTTATCTGCCATTGTCATCGCTTCTACCTGATCGTGCGTTACGTAGATCATGGTACAACCAAGTTGGCGTTGTAGCTTAGTAATTTGTGCACGCATGTTTACACGCAGTGCCGCATCCAAGTTTGATAGTGGCTCGTCTAGAAGGAATACATTTGGCTGCGATACTAATGTTCGGCCAATCGCCACACGTTGACGCTGTCCACCAGAAAGTGCTTTTGGTTGGCGCTCAAGCAAGTGGCCTAGTTGTAGGATTTCTGCTGCTTGTTCAACACGCTTGTCGATTTCTGCTTTGTCTGCTTTTGCTAGTTTCAAGCCAAATGACATGTTGTCATATAAGTTAAGGTGCGGGTAAAGAGCGTAAGACTGGAATACCATACCAACACCACGTTTGGATGGTTCGACGTCATTCATGCGCTGGTCACCAATATACAAATCACCTGAAGTAATGTCTTCAAGACCGGCAATACAACGTAAAAGGGTAGATTTACCACAACCTGATGGACCTACGAAAACAACAAATTCACCTTCGTTGATTGTTAGGTCTACGTTCTTAGAAATCAGTACGTCGCCATACGCTTTACAAACATTTTTTAACGTGACACTCGCCATGTAGCTCGTCCTCGATCAATTTTTTATTATTCACCGCTCATCATTATATGAATTATCTAGCGAGCAGTAACAGTAGGAATCGGTAAGTTCTTGCGGTTGGTAAGAAAAGTAGGGTAGCACTTCAATAAAATGTCCTGAATAGAAGTGCTACCCATCATAGCCAAGTACGAGTTTCTCTCCCCCACATTATTCGTATTGTCTCCCCCGTGAAATAATTACCACAAACAACACTAATAATGACATTCCACTCGTCTGGCAATGCAAAACCAGCAAATCTTTTTCCTAATACGTAGGCACTGCTGGGAAAGGGTTCTTACCATCCACTCTTGGATGACTGCAGTTTCTAAGATTGTTCGTAGTGCGACATCCTCCTAATAGAAATAATTGTAGGGGGAGTAGAAAGGGAGGAGTAAAAAAGGAGGAGGAAGAAAGCAGTTGGTCGGAAATCACATTATTGCACCACCTAAAGTTGAAACCGATCACAGGAACTATCCATTTTGTGATTTGAGTCTCTTACCCTTGGCGATTTAGATCACGAAAATACGTCATAATTGTAAGGGCGTAGGGATTAGGAGGATGAGACATATTGGATTATTTCAGATGATATATGTCGAAATACGGCTGAACCTCAATGGACTAGCCCTACATCAAAAATATAAAAAGGATACGAACATGAAAAAGTTAAGCGCTGTAGCACTAGGTACTCTTGTTGCTTTGGGTTCTTTTGGTGCTAATGCTGCCATCGAAGAAGGACAACTTACTATCTGGATCAACGGTGATAAAGGCTACAACGGCCTTGCTGAAGTTGGTAAGAAATTTGAAGAAGACACAGGCATTAAAGTGACTGTGGCTCACCCAGATGGCCTTCAAGACAAATTCCCTCAAACTGCAGCGACTGGCGACGGTCCTGATATCGTATTCTGGGCTCACGACCGTTTCGGTGGTTACGCAGAAGCTGGCCTGCTAGCAGAAATTAAACCTTCTAAGAATATTCAAGAAGGTATCGTTGATTTCGCTTGGGATGCAGTACGTTACGACGGTAAATTGATCGGCTATCCAGTTGCGGTTGAGTCTCTATCTCTAATCTACAACAAAGACCTAGTTCCAAACCCACCAAAGTCTTGGGAAGAGGTTGCAGCATTAGATGCAAAACTTAAAAAAGACGGCAAGTCTGCAATCATGTGGAACCTAAAAGAACCGTACTTCACTTGGCCACTAATGGCTGCTGATGGCGGCTACGCGTTTAAATACACTTCTGAAGGTTACGATGTTAAAGACGCAGGTATCGCGAAAGAAGGCGTTAAAGACGCAATGAGCTTCGTAAAAGGCTTAGTTGACAAAGGCGTAATCTCTGCGGATATGGATTACTCAGTGTCTGAGTCTGCGTTCAACCAAGGCAAAACAGCGATGACGATCAACGGTCCATGGTCTTGGGGCAACATTGAGAAGTCTGGCGTTAACTACGGCGTGACTACGCTACCTAAGTTCCAAGGTCAATCTTCTAAGCCATTCGTTGGTGTTCTAACGGCTGGTATCAGCACTGCGTCTCCAAACAAAGATCTAGCAGTTGAGTTCATTGAGAACTACCTACTAACAAACGATGGCCTACGTATGGTTAACAACGATAAGCCTCTAGGTGCGGTAGCACTTAACTCGTTCCAACGTGAGCTAGATTCAGATACTCGTATCGCAGCAACAATGGACAATGCGATGAACGGCGAAATCATGCCAAATATCCCTCAAATGAACGCATTCTGGGGTGCGGCTAAGAACGCAATCATCAACGTAGTTGACGGTCGTCAAACTGTCGATGCAGCTCTTGCAGATGCAGAAAAACAAATGACTAAATAATTAAGTAAGACCTTTTTAAGGAGGAGGCAACTCCTCCTTACTTTTCTATATTTATTCTATATTCGCTAGCAGGTTCCCTATGCAGTCAGTTCAAGGTACAAATGCTATGACAGCACCAGAAGCCAGCCTTCCGAGCAGCAAAAAAGTGTTCATGAAATGGTCACTTTTAGGCACAGTCGGCATCATCAATGGCTACGCAACAATCCTTATGTATTCTCGCGGTGAGATTGCGTTTGCACTACTTACGCTCATTCTTACCGCTTTAGCGTTGTTCATCTTTGGTAGCAAAAAGACGTACGCACACCGTTACATCTACCCTGGTATAGCAGGGATGATCCTTTTCATTCTTTTTCCTTTGGCGTACACCATAGGTTTGGCGTTTACCAACTATAGCGCGAAAAACCAACTCTCTTTTGATCGCGCTCAGAACGTACTTTTGGACCGAACTTACCAAAGTGGTGATAGCTACCCGTTCACTTTGTATAAAACGGAGCAAGGCCATCAACTTGTGGTTGAAAAAGATGGTGAGCTACTTGCAAGCCCGACTTTTCAGCTTGATAACCTTTCAGCATCGGAGTTTGATCTTTCACCAATTGAAGAAGTAACGGGTGAAAAAGAATCAATCAAGGCGATTGTTAAGAACCGCAGTGCGTTGAGCAGTGTCGATTTACATTTGCCAAGTGGTGATGATATCCGCATGAGTGGGCTGCGCAAATTTGCTGCAGTTGTGCCTTTGTACACATTACAAGAAGATGGTGAAACGCTTTACAACAACCGGACTGAAGAAACGCTACGTCCAAATATGGAAGTAGGTTACTACCAGCCTGTCGATGAAAACGGTCAATTTGTTGGCAGCACAGTGTCACCAGGTTTCGTGGTGAACATTGGTACCCACAACTTTGAGCGTGTTTGGAAAGATGATGGTATCAAAGAGCCGTTTATCAGTATCTTTATCTGGACCATTGTTTTCTCTGCGCTAACCGTATTATTTACGCTTGTTATTGGTCTTGTCCTTGCCAGTGTGGTTCAGTGGGAAGCACTTAAAGGTCGCTCAGTTTACCGTTTGTTGCTAATCCTGCCTTATGCAGTTCCGGCGTTTATTTCTATCTTGATCTTTAAAGGTTTGTTTAACCAAAGCTTTGGTGAGATCAACATGTTGTTGGAAGGCTTATTCGGCATTAGCCCGGCTTGGTTCTCTGATCCGTTCATGGCGAAAACCATGATCTTAATTGTTAACACTTGGCTTGGTTTCCCTTACATGATGATTTTGTGTATGGGCTTACTAAAAGCGATTCCAGACGATTTATATGAAGCATCAGCCATTGATGGTGCGAACTTTGTCACGAACTTCACACGTATCACACTACCAATGATGTTGAAGCCGTTAACACCATTGTTGATCGCGAGTTTTGCATTTAACTTCAACAACTTCGTACTTATCCAGTTGTTGACTGGCGGTGGTCCAAATATGATTGGTACATCAGAGCCTGCGGGTTACACCGACCTACTAGTAAGTTACACCTACCGAATCGCATTCGAAGGTGCTGGCGGTCAAGACTTCGGCCTAGCAAGTGCGGTAGCAACGCTTATCTTCCTATTGGTTGGCGCATTGGCACTTATCAACCTACGCGTAACTAAAGTAGCTCAGGACTAAGGAGAAATTACAATGGCAATGGTACAAGGTAAGTCATTAAAGTATCGTGTTTGGGCTACTCATATTGCAATGTGGGCATTCTTGGCACTGATTATTTTCCCTTTACTGATGATCATCGCGATTTCATTCCGTGAAGGTAACTTTGCAACGGGTAGCCTGATCCCAGACAACCCAACACTTGATCACTGGAAATTGGCATTAGGTTTCTCGGTGACTAATCCAGACGGTACAGTTACACCGCCACCATTCCCAGTAATGACATGGCTGTGGAACTCTGTAAAAGTGGGTGGTATTTCTGCAATCCTAATCGTGGCGCTATCAACCACATCGGCTTACGCGTTTGCTCGTATGAAGTTCAAAGGTAAGAACACCATTCTTAAAGCGATGATGATCTTCCAGATGTTCCCTGCAGTGTTGGCATTGGTTGCTCTGTACGCGTTGTTCGACAAACTGGGTCAGTACATTCCTTTCCTTGGTCTGAACACGCATGGCGGTCTGATCTTCGCTTACTTAGGTGGTATCGCACTGCACGTTTGGACCATTAAAGGCTACTTCGAAAGTATTGACTCGTCTCTAGAAGAAGCGGCGGCTCTTGATGGTGCTACACCATGGCAAGCATTCCGTTTGGTATTGCTGCCACTGTCTGTGCCAATCCTAGCGGTAGTCTTCATCTTGTCGTTCATCATGGTAATTGGTGAAGTTCCTGTAGCGTCACTACTGCTTTCTGATGTAGACTCGTACACACTTGCAGTGGGTATGCAGCAATACCTATATCCACAAAACTACTTGTGGGGTGACTTTGCCGCAGCTGCTGTACTTTCAGCAGTGCCAATCACTGCCGTATTCTTACTTGCGCAGCGCTGGTTGGTTGGTGGTCTAACCGCTGGTGGTGTGAAAGGATAATCTCTTGTGGTCTGAGATTGATAAGAATAACTAGAAAAGGGCGACCACATGGTCGCCCTTATACTTAGCACGGATATTACAATTTTGGTTTGGCCGCCGATCAGTAATATCTTGGCTTTTATTGGCGTTACGCATAGCTGGCTGTTAGCTTAGTTCCTTACGATTCAATCACTAACAGTTTTTGTAACCATAACCTGAGTTTAGACTCAGGTTTTTTTATGCCTGTTAAAGGCAATTTTGCAATAAGTAGATAGAGATTAGCGGCTTTGCAATGGATTACACAGGGCTTGAATAATGCCCTGCGTAGCACTTCACATAAATAACTAGAGCTTAGTAAAAAGCTAAATTGAGGTAGGGAAGGAAGAGATTAAAACTCTCGGCTGGAAGGTGCGCATCCAACGTATTGAAGCAGCGTGTACAAGCTTTCTTGCTGCAGTGCGACGCGACGAAATAGATTAGCAAAGGTAACGTCACCGCCAAAGCAAGTTTGAATGTAATGATTAATTTCTGTTTCGTTATACCCCTCGACGTACATGGTTCTCACCCACTGGTACTCGACCGCTTTTAAATTGGTCAACGTCTCTTCACTTAAGGTCGTTTCTTTTAGTCTCAAGATCCAAACTCTATCCAACTCTAAAATAATGGATGGATTTAAGCAAAGCTAGGTGAAGGATTTATGACAGAGAAGGGCGAGCGTGAAACAAATGGCAAAACCATGATGTTGCTCCACACTCTGGGTCTAGGTAACGTTGAGGTACTTAATAGCGTTCTTAACGGATGCCAGTTACTTGAGGTATTTAACGTGTGCTTCCATTTCTTCCCCAATCTCTTTACGCATGTTCATAAGACGGATAGCGGATTGCTCTAAGGCTTTGTCTTCATCTGACTCTGGAATCCATTTCGGTACATCGGTTGGTTTTCCGTTTTCATCTACAGCAACCATGATAACGATACAGTGAGTGGTGAGTCTGTTTTTCATTTGCTTTGGATCACTAGCTTGCACGTCAATCGCAATGTGCATTGAGCTTCGTCCGGTATAAATGACTTTCGCGCTAACTTCGACTAAGTTGCCGACATGAATCGGAGCAACAAACCGAATGCCGCCAGCATATGCGGTAATGCAATATTTACCACTCCACGCTGCAGAACAGGCGTACGCTGCCAAGTCGATCCATTTCATTACGGCGCCGCCGTGCACTTTTCCGCCAAAATTTACGTCGCTGGGTTCTGCTAAAAAGCGAAGGGTAATGTCTCTTTGACCACTGCTCATCTGTCTTTCCTTGATGGGTTATTGTTTTCCCAATTTAGCAGCAAGATGAATTTTCGGGAATAGCGAATGAAACAAAATTTTAACTTTTATTCGAACGCTGGAAGTGACAAGCCACAGCGTAGTTCTGTGGCTTGGGGTGTAGATGTTAATTGGCGGTAGAGGCAATCTCAGAATTGGATAATGGTTTTCTCTGTCTTACTTTTACTTGCGACAGGATAACGCCAGAGATGACTAACAACCCACCAATAATGTGGTAAGTGTAAATTTTCTCACCAATTAGTGTTGAAGCAAGTATGACGGAAACCACAGGCATTAGGTTCATGAACATAGCACTTGAATCAGCACCAATTGAATCAATCGCTTTGACCCACATCAGCGGCGCGAAAATGGAAGCAGCAATACCAGCATAAGCGATTAATGGTAGCGCGTCTTGGCTTGGTAACAGTTGCTCACTAGAGAGCCAAAGTGGTGTGAGCATCAAAACAGAAAAGAAGCCCTGCATGTAAACCAGAGTCAAACTACTGAATGGCATTTTCCAGCGTTTTAGCAGAACACAATAAGCCGCGTATACCATGGCAGCAACGAGCATTAAGCTGTCACCTTGCGTTAAGTCTTGATGTAAAAAGTAAGTGATATCACCGTGACCAAGCATAAATGCCAAGCCGCCGAGCGAAATGACACCACCGACGATACTTAACATTGATATAGATTTACCGAGCAATGGGACACTTAAAAACACACTGATCAAAGGAACTAAAGAGGTGATCAGGGCCATATTAGAGGCCGTTGTTGTTAAACCGGCATAGTATCCAAGTGACTGGTTGAGAACCATACCAAGTAACGCAAGAAACGCCAACTTAGCTAAGTAAGGTCGAATAATATGTCGTTGTTTGATGATTGCAGGCAGGCAAAATGGCGTTAGGAGTACCATTGCGACAAACCAACGGTAGAAACTCATCGCACTTGGTTCAATGGCGCTCGCAGCCATCTTGTTCACAATTGAGTTACCACCCCAAATCATAACGGTGAAAAACGGAAGTAAATAAATCATGAGAACCCTATAGCACAATTATTGATGGCGCTAGTCTGGCAGGTCTTTATAATAAAAAGTATCTCTTAAAAGACATCGTAAGCGATAGGAAGACAATTTTGAAAAAGAGCGCCAGAAATCTTCACCCCTCCTTATCAATCGATCGTGCGCCATCAGATGTATTTATGAATTTCGAAGCGTTTCTCTCTAATACAGAAACACGAATTCATAGCCACCCTTGGGGGCAAGTGCAACTGATCAGCGGTGGGATTCTGGAGATGGATGCAGAAGACACAAGATTTCTAGCACCTCCACATCTTGCTATTTGGGTTCCCGCCGGAATTCGTCACACTAGCTACAACCGTAAGCCAATCGAATATTGTTCTTTGAATATTGCCCCTGAATTGACGGCGCATTTTCCAACTAAAACGAGCTTGATCAAAGTGACTCCAATCGTGTCATCTATTATTGAGGACTTTCGTCAGCGAGACATTAATGTGGCGCAAACTGATGAAGACAAGCGCTTGGTACAAGTGTTATTGGACCAGCTTGCAAAGCAAGAAGTCGAACATCACTTTTTACCGACTACCGACAATAAGTATCTTGAACCGATTTTAAAAGCAGTAGAAGAATCGCCGACGGATGAGATCAGTTTGGCGGAGTGGGCGGCAAAAGTGCATACCACAGAACGCACGTTAGCGAGACATTGCCAGAGTGAGTTGGGCATGAGCTTTACTGAGTGGCGCTTACGTGTGCGATATTTACATTCTATGGAGTTGCTGCGTAAAGGGCAGACTGTGAAAGAAGTCGCTCTGACGTTAGGTTATAACCAAGCTAGCCCTTTTATCGCGATGTTCAAGAAATACTCCGGCATGACACCGGAGCAATACAAGAATCGATTGTTGTAAAAGTGTAGAGTCTATTTTAAAAAAATTGACAATGCGCTGTATGATGACCGACTCGAAAAGCTGATGGTATTGGAAAGACCTACGTCTATCTTGTGTCAGATTGAGTCAGAATTATAACCTTGAGAATTCGCTTTATTATCATTGCTTTACAACATGCCTGTAAGATTCTTTAGATGATACAATGTGCTAAAGTGACAAAAAACTCAATTGACACCGCTTAGATTTAAGTATTGATTGTTATTAGTTTCTTCAGCCGCCAATTTGTCCCTACTTTTCAAGGAAGTAGAGTTGTACTGTGCAACTATAACTCTTCTACCCTCAATCGTGAGTTCCAATGTGGGTGACCATATATTCTGATCGCGATGCGTCACAATAATCACGGTCGAGTTCAATGTTTGAATATGTTGAGCAATACTTTTTTCGGTTGCTTCGTCTAATGCTGCCGTCGCTTCGTCGAAAATGAGGATTGGCGCCTTTTTAATGAGAGCTCGCGCAATTGCAACTCTCTGTCTTTCACCTCCTGACAACCCTGAGCCTCTTTGTCCTACTGTTTGATGTATTCCTTTAGGAGATGAGTCAATAAGTTTGTCCAATTGTGCGTGTCTTGCAAAGCTCTCAACTTCATAATCACTTGCATTGGGATTACCTAACCGAATGTTATCCGCCAATGTGCCAGTAAAAATGACCGGTTCCTGAGCAACATAGGCTATATGCTGGGTGAGCACGTCATAAGGGATATTCTTTAGATCTATCCCTCCGAGCGAAATAAGACCTTGGTCAGGATCATCAAACCTTAGAAACAGGCCCAGTAAAGTGCTTTTCCCACTGCCACTGACTCCATTGATGACGACGGTATCACCTTGTTTGATCTCCGTGCTAGCATCTTCAAAGAGATCTAAATGGCCCACAAGGTTCAGTTCGAACTTATGGTTTTTGGGGGAGGTTGCAAATTGAGGATTAGGCTCAGGCAGAACAGGGACATTCGTTAACTGAGCGTAATTTTTAATTGAGGATTTTACGTCGTTAATCGCAAAGCCTGCCAACGCGAGTTCACCCAAAGGTGCAGCTGCACGGGTAATCAATATCAATAAAGCCAAGGCTAATAAGGGTTGAGTAATCGGCTCTAAGACGAGATAGATGGCGATACCTGCAAGGGGTAAAATCGTTGCCAATCCTGATACTAAGGTTGCGATAGAAGCGTTACGATTAATAGTTGAATGAGCTTCTTCTTGTGCGTGCCAACTCTGTTCAATACGCTCGATTGAGCGCTCAGGCCCCGCTGTTGAGCGAAGTAACTCAAGGTGATCTATGAGCTCAAGTGTTGATTTAGTCGCTTGAAGCTCTGCGTCATGTCGGTCGCTATCTGAGCGACTTAGGTATCTTTGCGCCTTGTACTGAACGAGCAGTGCAACTAGTAACAATACGGCACTGAGTAGTGCAATTTCACCTCCTCCAACGACCCCAATACCGATAATTAAAAATATGGGTAACATTGGAGCGTGCAAAAATGTTTGTAGCTGATGAGCAGGAATGGCCATAAAGCCAGGTATTCCTCGTTCTGCTAGTTGAGTGAGCTGAGTTCTATGCTGATCATTAAACCAAGCTAACTTTGCTTTACTGAGCGAATGACCTACTGATGAATAAAGATCCCCAGCCAGTTTCGCACCAGAGAGAAATCCAGAACGAGTTACAATAACGGTAACTATCACAGTTAGAACAGCAGCTATTATGACGTTCAATGGTGAAGCTTGTTCGACAATAGATATTGCAAGAAATGTGTAAGCCGTTGCCTCAAATAATGCAACTAGTCCCCAACCTATAGCGACTCGATATAGACGGTGCTTTGCACTTTGTGGAATTGTCGAATTGGAATAGAGGGTATTGTGAGCCGTCATACTTCTTCATCCTGTCGTTGAGCCTTTCTGTTGAGCATCAATGTAGTGTCTGCAAGTTTCGCGAGTTCTGAGTCGTGAGTAATTATGATCAATATCTTGTCTTGTGTTTTCGCAAACTTCGCGAGATTTCTGATCACAGTGAAGGCCGTATTTTTATCGAGAGCACTGGTTGGTTCATCCAGTAATAGAACGTTGGCTTGAGTTAGAAATGTGTTAGCTATTGCGACACGTTGTTGCTCGCCTCCTGAAAGCACGCTTGCATCAGAATTGAGGTCAATCTTTAATTGAGCTTGTTGCAAAGCTTGGTTCAGCTCGTCGTCACTTGAACTTGGCGTTGATAGTTTCAAATTCTGCCTAATGGTAGTTTTGAGTACACCGATATCTTGGGGTACATAGCGTATGGAGGAGTATCGGGATATCTCAGAGAGTTTAGACAGTTGATTGCCTCCTAAGGTAACGAAGCCTGAAAGAGGTGTTTCTTGACCTGCTAATAGACGTAGTAACGTACTTTTGCCTGCTCCGCTAGGCCCCATGATGGCTGTAAATGAACCCCGTGGGAAGTAGTGGGAGAAGTTATCAATAATATTAACGGTTCCATTAGCCACTACGATATTTGATGCTTGTAGTGATAGCGGTTTTTCTCCCGCGCTCAAACTGCCACTTTCTATTTGTGGTTGCTGTAAAAAGTCGCTGATGTTCTTTGCAGCATTCTTTCCTGCGTTAACGTAGTCCAATCCATGGCCAAGCTTCAGTGCGGGTGATACGACGGCCAAACCAAAAAAGAATAGCGACGCCATTGCCACGGGACTTAATTCATAGCCAATGGTATAGGCCATTGCGAAAGTCGAAACCGCTTGAAGTAATGCGGTAGCAATTGCTGCTGGAAGGGCAACGCTACCAACCCATTTCACTATGCCGTGAGTAAAGCGTCTTGTGGCATCATTATAGCTGTCGAGTGCTCCTGCTTGCGTGCCGTAAATTCGATTTACTCGGATACCTCTTGTGTAGTCGTTTACTGCGGTAACGATATCACCCATTATTGTCATGCGCTCTTTGCCATGTTTAGCGGCGAACCTAGGTATAAAGAGTAGGTAGTACAATGATGCAATTAGACCAGGGAGCAGAGTAAGCATCGCTACCGGACCTGTGAGATTCAACATGATAAAAATAGAAGTTGCGGGTACGACAATGAATGTCACGAGTTCTGAAGGCAAATGCGCAACCATGTGGTGAAGCGTGCTGATGTCTTCGGAAACTATGCGACGCAGTTGATTATCACCATATTGAGAGATGGTCTTGCTTGGCAAGCGCGTCAAGTGCTGAGCAACTTGGCGACGTAATCGAGTGGAAAACTGCGACTCGGCATCATGAACTAACCACGAGCCCACTGATGAGGCAAGTGCGCTAGCCGCCCAAAGTCCTATGGCACCGTAAATCCATTGGTTTGCAAATTTATCGATAAGGTTTATCAAGCATAGCAGTGCACCAACTTTTGCCACAGCGGCAAGTGCTTCACAAAACGTTCCCAAAGCAAGCTTCTTAATCGATGGCTTTAAGGCTGGCATTAAGCTAGGCGTAACGTAATGTTGGCTGATTTTACTTATCATATTGTCACCTTATCTAGCCTATCAAGCGAAAATAAGGAGAACGTGGTAGAGCATATTGAGCTCTTATCGTTTTTCATATAAAGCCTATGGAAGTGGACGTTGATGGATTATGTTTTGAATTAACTTTGGCCGTAGGTGTTGCGAGCTCTTTGTCTGCTTGAATGTTGAAGATGAGTACTTCCTTTGATTTGTTGTGAATTTTCATGAACAGCCAAATGGGAGTAAGTCCCCCTTAGAAGGCAGGCTAAAGGGGAGGTGGAGGGATTAGAAATCCGCAGTAGCTGACAGCATCACTGTGCGTGGTGCGCCTAGAGCTAGGTCCGCATAGTGGGTGGTTGTCCAGTAATCTTCATCCAGTACATTGTTTACGCTAAGGCGCCAAACCACGCTTGTTTCAGCAATTTTTGAGTTGTAGCGTGCGCCAAGATCAAGAATAGTCTGTGCAGGTAATGCCTGAGTGTTTTGTGCATCAATGTACTGTTCAGACATATAGTTCGCTTGGCCGATAAGCGTGAGATCACGCATCGCAGGGAGGTTCCATTCTAATGCGAGTTTAGCTTGTAAATCGGGTAGCTTAGTTGCTTGTTTCCCCTCCTCTGTCACATCTGTTGCTTTTGTAATCTCTGCATCTGTATAGGCGATACCACCGATGAGCGTATAGTCCTTTGATAGTGTGCCGTAGAACCCCCATTCAATACCGCGATTGCGCTGTTCACCACCGAAAGAAAAAATGTTGGTATCCGGATCTTGGTACCCATTTGGCTTTTTAATCTCAAATAAACTGAACGTATGAGCAAAGCCGTCCAGGTCAAGCTTCACGCCTGCTTCAGTCTGTTTGGTTTTTTGGGGTTCAAAAGCCTCTCCTGCGTTTGCAGCGCTAGAGCCTGCTGTTTTCCCATTCGTTAAGCCTTCGGTGTAGTTACCATAAAGCGAAACTGAGCTCGAAACTTTGTATAATGCTGCAAGTGCGGGAGTGTAAGTACTTTCCTTAAACTTGGTGGTAGGAAGCGACATTCCGTTCATTATTATTCCAGATTCATAATCAATGCTCTGGTAACGCAAGCCGAGCGTGATTTGATATTTCCCATCAACAAAAGATAACGTATCGGCAATGCCATAGCTGACCTGAGTTGAATCGATAGGTAAACCATAGTAGTTGTCGTAAACTGAATTTTCTGGTCCCCAAACAGGATCATAAATATTCGAGTTCCAAGGGGCTGGATTATTATTACCTGTTGGAGAATCATTTTTATCTTCTCTAAAGTAAGTACTATTCAGTACAAGGTGGTGTTCTACTGGGCCAGTGTCAAAGTTGCTACGAACACCTATCTCACCTGAAGTCCGTTTGTTCTCAAGCTTAACTGATCCGAGAGATACCTCTAGGTTACCCTCGTTATCGATGATTTTGATTCGTTGCGGTACATTTGAATGAAAATCTGTACGGCTACCACCCAATGCGCTGTATACAGTTACAGAGTCACTAACGCTTAGCTCCCCGCGAATCATCATCCCTTTATCTTCGCTATCATTGTAGGCCCAACTTGGCGTCAATAATGTGTCAGATGGAGGAGGTGATGGGATTTTGAGACCAGAAGCGATGCTTAACCCACGGTTTGCACCTTCAACTCGCTCTGTACTGTAGTAAAAATCTGCTTCAAGGAAAGCAATGTCATTACGCCAATCAAGGCTTAATGATGCAAGTTGAGTTTTGTTGCTTTGGTTGTTTATCGCGGTGTCTCCATCTTTAAATGCACCGTTGAAACGAATACCAAATTCTTCATTTGTACCAAAGCGACGTCCAATATCGATATGTCCTCCGAATTGAGTGTCCGATAAGTAGCTGCCGGTGAAAGATGTGATTGGTGTTTCTTGTGCTCTTTTTGTCACTAAGTTGATGGTGCCACCAACAGATCCATTCGGTGGCATACCGTTGAGCAAAGAAGCAGGACCTTTAAGTACATCAATACGTTGATACATTTCAGGAGAGGTTCGGTAATAAGGAGCGATACCATACAATCCATTAAACATAACGTCGCTAATGTCTGAGTTGAAACCTCTTATTTTGAAACTTTCTTTGTTTAAGCCGGTTTCACCGCTGGTGAAAACAGAGGGATCAGAAGCTGAGATTACATCTGAGATATCGCGTGCTTGTTGGTCTTGAATGTGTTTTTCTGTGTATCCAATCGTATTGAAAGGCGTTTCCATGAAGTTTTTGTCGCCAAGCATTCCTATATTACTCGCGTGAGAAACTTTGCCAGCGGCATAAACTCTGTTTGCTTCACCATAAACTGTCATTGATTCATCTACGACTTCTTCAGCTTGAGCGATACTAATTGGTACGACAAAAGTACTAAATTGAAGTGAAATAAAGAGGGCGATATGACATGGGCTTGGTTTGTTTTTCTGTGAAGAGTCCATCGCTATCTGATGATAGTCATGAGTCATTATAGATTCCTTTTCTTTGTTTGGGCTAGCTCACATCCGTTCTGACGTCGATTGAGTGTTGAATTACTTAAGATCCAACTCATTGTTATTAGATTTAGCTTTGGTAACCTTTTAGGATGTCTTCAATTATGATTTTCAGAGATGTGATGCTTGCTGAAGTGATGTACCAAGCATCGGCATCAACAAAAACGACGTTGTCGTTTTTCCATGCTTTGGTTTGACGGAGTAGTGGGTTTGCTAAGTGTTCCGCATCAATGACAGGCTTTCCTTCCATTACTGCTGTTCGATCAATGATGTAAAGAATGTCTGGATCAGCTTGGCTAATGAACTCGCTAGAAATTGGCTGACCATGCAAACCTGTCTCCACTTTTTCACTCGCTGGTTTTACCCCCAGAACATCGAAAACGAAGCCATAACGAGACTCAACGCCAAATGAGCTGAAAGCACCATTGTTATGCATGACAACCAAAGCTTTTTCAGAACGCTCTTTCGTAACAGCGCGCACTTCTGCGACTTTTGCATCGATTTCGGCAACTTTCTGTTGGGCTAGCTCCTGCTTTTCAAAGATCTCACCAAGCTCTACAAGGTGTTTCTTAATGGTATCGACGTGATGGTCACGACTATTACGGTAGTTGATGTCAAAATGTAAAGTCGGAGCGAGTTGAGAGAGTTCTTCATACTGATTCGCATGTAGCGGAGTCATCAATACGAGATCTGGTTTTAGGGCATAGATCTTTTCCATATTAGGCTGAACTATCGCACCAAGATCCGCTATCTCAGGTGTGTCTTTGTATTTCGCTAGAAAGTGAGGAACAAAGTCTTTCACCATTCCTGAGATTGGAACATTTAGCTGATCTAAAAAGTCCACTTCGTTCATATCTAATGCTGCCACTCGTTGAGGGCGATGAGAAATAGTAGTTGCTCCGAGATTGTGTTCAATCACGATGAGCTTTTCTAATGGCTGAGTATCTTCAATTTTAGTTATTTCCGGCTCGCAACCTGATAAGGTTCCTAGAGCGCAGCAAGCAAGCGCGATACTCAAACGTAGGGGGCTATTAAACATGGGGTATTTCCTTTTTGTCAGTGAGTTGTCTTTAAACAGGCGAGTAACAGTTTTCATATTTGGCTTCTTGTTCTTATCGTGATGGCTAGGAAATATCCCCCACAAAGGACATTCACCAAAATAGAGACGGTGGTTTTAAAGTTAAATAAGTGCTCTACCAGAAGTTGACCAGACAAGAACATGACAATTGCAATAGCACAAGCAACGAGCAATATGTGTCTGTAGTTCGGTGCGCTAGTAACGGAATAAGCAATATTGGCAATAAAAATTCCCATAAAAGCCGTTGGGCCAATCAAGCTCGTCGAAATTGCTACTAAAATGGCGATTACAGCAAAGAACTTTGGTACATATTGCTTATCATTTAGTCCTAATGACATCGCTTGGTCTCGACCTAGACCTATCACATCTAGCTCGCGTGACCATCTGTTAGCAAAGAGTGCCAAAACGCTTAACGCAATACTGGAAAAAAGTAACGTAGAAGGTTTCGCTCGCTCAAACGAGGTATAGCTGAGCCCTTGAAGGATAGAGAATTCTCCAGGGCTTATTCTGAGCTGGATAAATTGAGCAAGAGTTGTCAGCACCATTGTCAAAACAAAGCCAATCAGCAGAACTTGGTGCATGTCATGTTTAAATCTATTGAGTACCCAAGATTGAATCGCTAAGGAATACAACAGAATGAGTATTGCAGAGACAGCGAAATTACCGACAACACCTAATGTAGCAATGCCAGAAGTGCCCCCTAGTAATAAGAGTAGGGTTTGCCAAACCAGATAAACCGACTCATATCCCATAATGGATGGCGTAAGAATACGATTACCAGCTAAAGCTTGGAAAATAACAGCAGAGATGGCCACGCAGCTGCCCCCAATAACTATGGCACCAAGTTTAATCAGCCTCTTAGGGATGACGTAATCAAAATCCCACCCAGAGCTTGTAAAGATAAAGGCGATAGACAGTATGCAAACGAGTATAATGCTCACTCGCATGTTTGAGTAATGTGATCTCATACTCGTGCTCCTTTCAAAAGAAACACAAGAAACATGACTCCCCCGATAGCACTGGCTGTTAATCCAATTGGGACTTCAAAAGGAAAGGCAACAACTCTGCCTATGACATCGCAAAAAATAAGTAACGAAGCGCCGCCTAGTGCAACGATTGGTAGGGTGTTTTTAAGGTGATCGCCATATTTTAGTGCGACTAGGTTAGGTATGACTAAACCGATAAAATGAATGGCACCTACGGTCACCACTGTTATAGCAACTGTCACGGAAACTAGCATTAGACCCAAGGCGGCAGTGAACGCAATATTAATTCCTAAGTTGGACGCAACATCTTCGCCCATTCCCATCACAGTAAACTTATGTGCATATAAGTAAGTCAGTAGGGTGATGGGTAAAATCAAGAAAATTATTTCATAGTGTTCTTGGACCACTTTGGAGAAACCTCCCATTAACCAACCGGACATACTCTGTAAGATGTTGTTTTGATAAGCATAAAACTCCGCTATAGCACTTAGTACACTACCAAACATAAGCCCAATCACAGGTATTAACGCAGAGTTACTGAATTTAATTTTTCGTACGATGGCAATGTAGATAAGGCCAGCGGCGAAGCAAAATAGTACGGCGAAGAGCATACGTTCAAGCTTGTCTGAGGATGGAAGCATGACGATAGATACCAAAATACCGAGCTTTGCCGCATCGATACCGCCTGTGGTGCCCGGCTCAACAAAACGATTTCTAACAATATGTTGAAGAATAACACCACATATTGCGAGACCAGATCCGGTAAGAATTAGTGCGATTAGCCTTGGTAATCTGCTAGCAGTAATCGGTAGCCAAGCTTTGTCATCCATGGTCAGCAATAACGACCAATCTAGTTGGTTTGCGCCGACGAAAATTGAAGTTAAGCACAGTATAAAAAACAGGCTTACTACGTGAATACTCATACAGAATCTGCCCCAAAATAAAGTGAGTTTCTCTTAACTTATGACTTGGGGATGGAATACGAATAATGAATATCTATTCGCATATAGGTTCTAAATTCCAACAAAACATAACCAAGTTATTTTTTATAAACATTAAGGTCACAATCCAGCCCTCAAAGTATCACTAGGCCATACCTAAAAATTCAACGTGCTGATTTGGCTTTAAAACTGGATTAACTAGCAAAAGAAAAGTGCCGCTTTCAATGCAAAGAGAAAGAGGTTCTCGATTTAAAATTAAAATACAAATGATAATTATTTTCATTATATCTTTGTTTTTTCGGTTAAGCAATGAAGTTCATATGTGTTTCTCTAAAAAGATCAATCGCGTATAAAAAACAAGGCAATGGCTAATGCATGTGCTTTTGGGTAAGTGATTAAAAAATAAAGCCAAAGAGCATTAAGCTTTCTTATTGTTTAAGGATGTTTTTCGCTTCAGAAGCTCGTTGGTTGAGGTTTGATTTAAATGGTATGACGATAGTTTGTTCAGGAAGAGGAGTTAGTAGTGACGATGATGTCTAGATGTCGTTTGTATTTTAGGATTTATTAGATACCGCATTAAAATAGCGTCATAAAGTCGTGATGCTTCGCATCTTCAGTGTTAGCGATGTTAATGCGGTAATTTCTAATAAACTAGCGGATTAATGTCTCAACTTGCTTTTGGAGCAAAGTAAAGCTGATTCACAATTCAAAGACATCGTCAGTTGCTTTATTGTTAACCTGTGTTATTCGAGCTTACTTAGTACGTAATTCAAACCACCAACTACGGCTGCAACCTGTGCATCGTTGCATTCTTCGTCGGTCACCGTTGGGCTGTCTGGGTACACTTCCGTTGTCGTGCCGTAAACGCAATTTGTTACGCCGCCACACAGGCCCAGTTTTACCATTGGGTAGTTGATAACGCCAAACTGTACGACGGGTGAACCAATGATTTCGCCGTTTTCATCTGCTGGTGCAATGTGAGTCACTTTTGCAACTGACTCAATGACCGCTTTTTGGAAGTCAGGCTGAGGGTTTTCACTATCTCCCACCGTGTAAAAGCCATCTGGGATCATACCTTCAATGTACTCAATACCATCACGAGCAGCTAAGGCTGGACGGAACTCAGTTTCGTCAGAATCTGTCGTTTCATGTAGATCAATGTGCATTAACACATCGCCTAAAGTTGCAACTAGCTTTATGAGGTTAGCGGACTCTTCGGCAGGGCTATCCTTATAGAAAGAGCGGTTTGGATCAATCGCGTTTGGATTCCAGCGGTTGATCACCTCGTAACCCCAAGGGCTTACGCAGGGTGCAACGACAATATTGAAATGCTCTGCATAGCGTTCTGCTTCTGTTTCTACAAACTTTAATGCGCCATGTACACCGCTGGTTTCGTAACCGTGCACGCCGCCTGTGACCAACACAACAGGCTTAGTTGAATCCCAATTGCGTGTTTTGATACAAAACAGAGGGAAGCGTGCCTCGTTGTATGAGAGCGCACCATATTGTTCAACATCAAAACGCTCGCGTAGGGCATCGATTTTACTGACGACTTCATCTTGGTAGCTACGTTTTACTTCTTGCGTTGCTAACCAAGCTTTACGTTCTTCTTCGTTCCAAGGTTGGCCAGGAGTACCGATCGGGTAAATGTATCCACTTTTCATCTATACTTTTTCTTTTGACTGCTGAAAGGTATCACAAGACTAGACCTGTCTTATCTTTACAGCAATATAAAACACCATTTGGGGTGGTATTCTTTGCAAAATCATCACTTTGATGAGTGATTCATTGGTGTTACATTTTGTTACTTACTCAATTTCATATAAGAGACAAAAAATGGCTGGAGCAAGTTTACTCACACTGTTGGACGATATTGCCACGGTGCTTGATGATGTCGCCTTAATGTCAAAAATGGCGGCAAAGAAAACCGCAGGTGTGTTGGGAGATGATCTAGCGTTAAACGCTCAACAAGTGTCTGGTGTTGCATCTGAGCGAGAGATTCCAGTGGTTTGGGCGGTTGCAAAAGGCTCATTCAAAAATAAATTGATTTTAGTTCCTTCAGCTTTACTTATTAGCGCGATTATTCCATGGCTTATCATGCCATTATTGCTAATTGGCGGCTTATTTCTCTGCTTTGAAGGGACAGAGAAAGTACTTGAGAAAGTGTTTCCTCACTCGCATCCGCACGAAGAAGAAGATGAGCTAGTTAATACTGGCGAGTCGATAGAAGAGTATGAAAAGCGTAAAGTTTCTGGTGCGATTCGGACAGACTTTATCCTTTCAGCAGAAATCATCGTGATTGCGTTAGGTACCGTGACAGGAGCCAGTCTTGTTACGCAAATTTTAGTTGTCAGTTTAATTGCAGTGATTATGACGGTTGGAGTTTATGGACTAGTCGCTGGGATTGTGAAGCTAGATGATTTAGGCCTTTACCTTGAAAGTCGCTCAAACGGTAAAGGTTGGGTAGCGAAAGTCGGAGGGGCCTTGGTCGCTTTTGCACCAAAGTTGATGAAGTTGTTAACCATTGTAGGAACTGCTGCGATGTTTTTGGTGGGTGGAGGAATTGTGGTGCACAACGTGCCAGCCATTCATCACTTTGTAGAGCCGATTATTATGAACTTTAGTGGTCATTCGGTTGCTACAGCCATTTTGCCTATTTTACTGAACGGTATTATCGGCTTTGTGGCGGGGTTGGTTGTGGTTGCGGTATGGACGATGGTTGAAAAGCTTCGTGGTCAATAATCACATCTAAAACATGAGACGATAATAACAAGGGTCATGACTTCTTTTTACAAAAAGCATGACCCTGTTTTATGGGTGAAACGTCAGTAAAGTACTTACTTCACTTTCCACTCGATCTGTTCATTTGCTCGAATAGGCACAACGATATCATTGCCAAATGGCATCGTTTCTGGCACATCCCAAGCGGATTTTTCTAACGTTACTGTATCTGTGTTACGTGCAATGCCGTAAAAATCAGGACCGTTGAAGCTTGCGAAAGCTTCCAAGTTTTCCAACTTGCCTTCTTTTTCGAAGACTTCTGCATAAAGCTCTAGCGCAGCGTGTGCAGTGTAAGAACCAGCACAACCGCAAGCCGATTCTTTTGCCCCTTTCGCATGTGGCGCTGAGTCTGTACCTAGGAAAAACTTCTTGCTACCACTAGTTGCTGCTTCGATCAGCGCTTGCTGGTGGGTTCCGCGCTTAAGAATTGGCAAACAGTAGAAATGAGGTTTAATACCACCCACAAGCATGTGGTTACGGTTGAAAAGAAGGTGGTGGGCAGTGATGGTAGCCGCTACGTTGTCTGAGGCATTGTTAACGAAGTTTGCTGCGTCGGCGGTGGTGATATGTTCTAGTACGATTTTAAGATTAGGGAAATCATTGACGATAGGAGCGAGGACGGTATCAAGGAATTCTTTTTCTCGGTCGAATATATCAACATCGTGATGTGTTACCTCCCCATGAACCAAAAGTAACATTCCTACTTCTTCCATTGCTTCTAAAACGTGATAAATGTTTTTCGCATTGGTCACACCGGAATCTGAGTTTGTTGTGGCGCCAGCAGGATAGAGCTTGGCAGCAACAATGTGTCCGGTTGCTTTAGCCTTACGTATTTCGTCTGGTGTCGTGTTATCTGTAAGGTAAAGCGCCATTAAAGGCTCAAACTGTTCGCCATGTTGCTCTTTGAGAATTCGGTCACGGTAGGCTAGGGCGAGCTCAGTTGTAGTAACAGGTGGGACGGTATTTGGCATAATCAGCGCACGGCCATTGTAGCGGCTGATGTCGCGAACGGTGTCTTTAAGAACTTCCCCATCGCGTAAGTGAACGTGCCAGTCGTCAGGACGAGTGATAGTCAGTGTTGTCATTAATTGCTCCCACCATTGAAAAGTTGTCTGATTGGAGCCTAAGCGCCGTATTTGCTTTTGAGCAAACGCTTGCGCTTAGGCGACAGGATGATAGAGGAATTGCCCTCATATTTCATCCCATTTTTCAATTTTATAAAGAGTGAGAGTGTAAGTGGTTACTTCATTGTTAACCAAAGCGCGTGGATCGTACCTGGTAGAAAGAAGAAACACGTCAATATTAGATTAATCAAAAAGTCTTTATTTAGACCTTTCTCCATAAACACCGCGACAGGCGGAAGAAAGATACATAACAAAATCAGAACCAGTTTTCTTGTATCCATAATTAAGCTCCAAATCGATAAATGGGAGTAGTGATAACTTGGGTGAATTATGTGTGTCGTATCACACTTTATCAAACGGTATTTGGTCAGAACGGTGTTAAAAAACGCGAATATTGAGTGTAGTAAATACTTGTCACTAAAACCAAATTTATAAGAATATGGTTTCGAGAAAGTTGAAATGGATGAAGAGGCAGCAGACTCTGCAACTTAATGTGATTTGAGTATACAATACCGCAACAAATAAAAAACACCCGTAGGAAGAAGGCCATGTCGCAACCCGTTTTATCCCAAATTAATGTTTTTCCGGTTAAGTCAGTTGGCGGATTATCGCTGTCGTCCGTATGGGTTGAGAAGCAAGGATTGAGCTTCGATCGTCGCTTTATGATTGCGAAAGCTGATGGCTCGATGATCACTGCGCGAAAGTATCCGCAAATGGTAACCATTAAGTCTGCCTTATTGTCCGATGGAGTGGTGTTTAGTAGTTTGGGTATGGAGCCACTTAAAATCCGTTACCAAGATTTCAAAATGCAGGAGACACCTGCAACGGTTTGGAAAGATACGTTTACTGCCTATACCACGACAGATGATGCAGATGACTGGTTTAGTCGTGTGTTGGGGCAACGCGTTGAGTTGTTGTTTAGTGGTGAGCAATCGAATCGTGTCCGTGAAAAGCTAGGTCAAAACGTCAGTTTTGCTGATGGTTATCCGGTTTTAGTGATCAGCCAAGCTTCACTTGATGAGCTGAACCGAAGAAGTTCAGAGCTACACTCAATGGATCAGTTTCGTACTAACTTAGTTGTCTCTGATACTAAGCCATTTGAAGAAGATTCATGGAAGCGCATACGAATCGGTGAGGTAGAGTTTGAGTCTCTCAAACCTTGCGAGCGCTGTATCCTGACTACGGTGAATACCCAAAGAGGCACATTCCGTGAGAGCAAAGAGCCGCTCAAAACCTTGCAACAGTTCCGTGCAAACGATGTCGGTGGTGTGTTCTTTGGCCAGAATCTTGTCGCGCGAAATGAAGGCATTATTCGTCAAGGCGATAAAGTTGAAGTATTGGAGTACAAAGAGCCGGAGTTTTACGCAGATAACTCGCCAGTGCGCATGAAGCTTACATGTGTTGAGCGTGAAGAAATTGCCCAAGACTTTGTGACCTTATGGTTAGAGCCAAACAAAGGTTCGTTGCCTAATTACTTGCCAGGACAACACCTACCAATAGAGGTGAATATTGATGGTAAGAAAGTGGGTCGACGCTATACCTTGTCATCCAGTCCTTCTCGCCCGGGTCGTTATGCTATTTCTGTAAAGCGTATCGCGGGTGGAAGAGTCTCTAACTCACTCTTAGACAACTTACAAGTCGGTGATGTTTTAGAGGCAGAACAACCTGACGGTCAGTTCCACCTTAAAACGCATGAAGCGCAGCCTCTGTTGTTACTCTCTGCGGGTAGTGGAGTAACACCAATGTTATCAATGGTGCGTTACTTAGCGGATCACAATCAGTTGGATAACGTGGTTTTCTACCATCAATGTCGCACCGAGAATGATATTCCTTGTCGCTCAGAGTTGGAGCAGTTAAAGCGTGAGCACCCAGCGCTAGAAGTAAAAGTCTGTTTAACGCAACCTGCTGTTGATTGGTTTGGTTTGAAAGGGCGTTTAAGTTTGTCACACATTAAGCAAATCAAAGATGTTGAACAGCGCCAAGTGTTTGTGTGTGGTCCTGATGGTTTTATGGAGAAAGCGAAAAATCTCCTGCTAAGAAAAGGGCTGCCAGAAGAAAACTACCATCAAGAAGCGTTTGGCGTATCTTCAGTCACTTCAAGACCAGAGAAGAGCATAGCGATCGATTTCAATGGGACGAAAGTTGTAGGGAATAATCAGAAAACGTTGTTAGATCAGCTTGAAGACGCAGGGAAGGTTGTTAGCAATAGCTGTCGTGCTGGCTTATGCGGCGCGTGTAAGGTTCAGCTTACGTCGGGTCAAGTACATCATCCGGACGTGCCTGCGTTGACAGATGAGGAACGTGCAATGGGAACCGTATTGGCGTGTTGTGCTGTGCCAGAGACGGACGTAACAGTAACCAACTAGGCGAGAGCAATTTTGTCCTTCGACAAAAACTGTTCCTAGACAAAAAAACGCTGCTATTTTTAGCAGCGTTTTGAGTTTTAAAGAGAGCTGAAAATATCGCTTAGTCGTAAATCGTCGGGATTGGCTGGCGTTTGTGCTGCGTTGCTTTGTAAATCGCTACCAGACGGTCACTCACTTGCTGTGGAACAGGTTTGCCCTCTAAGAAGTCGTCGATTTGCTCGTAAGTTAGGCTTAGGGCATCTTCGTCTGCTTTCTGTGGAGCAAGCTCTTCTAAGTCTGCCGTTGGCACTTTCTTCACTAGTTGCTCAGGTGCACCCAATGTAGCAGCCACTTCACGAACTTGGCGCTTACTTAATCCGAACAATGGTGCCATGTCACAAGCGCCATCACCAAATTTAGTGTAGAAACCAGTGATGTTTTCTGCTGAGTGATCAGTACCAAGAACAAGGCCGCCTACGTAGCCCGCGATCTCGTATTGAGCAACCATGCGAGCACGCGCTTTTACATTGCCTTTTACGAAGTCGACTTTTTCTGCATCAGTTGGTAGAAGGTCTGTGCCTTCTAATGCAACGTGAGAAGCCGAATGAAGCCCGTCAACACCTGCTTTGATGTTCACCGATACAGAATGGGTTGGCTGGATAAAAGACAGAGCGAGCTGAGCCTCATCTTCATCTTTTTGCTCCCCGTAAGGCAGGCGAACTGCGATAAATTGGTAGCTATTGTTGCCCGCTTCTTCGTTTAGTTGGTCTACAGCCAACTGAGCTAAACGACCACATGTCGTTGAGTCAACGCCACCGCTGATGCCAAGAACAAGAGACTTACAGCCCGCTTCTTGCAATTTACGCTTAATAAAAGCGACACGGCGTTCAATTTCAAAATGCGGATCAATTGAAGGGAGTACGCGCATTTCGTCACGGATGGATTGTTCCATTTAGGGTTCCTTTTCCTGCAAATATTTCAGACTCTAAAGCGCATTTGCTCAAATGGTGATAAACCATACAGTTGAGGCTCATTAAACGCGACTTTAGGGTCAAAAGCTGTAAAGATTAGTAGTATCATACCGAAATCATCAGATTAGAAAACTCTCTTCAACCAGGTAATCACCGGATATGAAAAAAATCGCCATTTTTGGTAGTGCATTTAACCCACCTAGTTTAGGGCATAAAAGTGTTATTGAGTCTTTGAGCCACTTTGATCTTGTGCTACTTGAGCCAAGCATTGCACACGCTTGGGGCAAGAAAATGCTTGATTACCCAACTCGGTGCAAAATGGTTGATGTGTTCATCAAGGATATGGGGCTTTCTAATGTTCAGCGTTCTGATGCAGAGCAAGCTTTATACCAACCTGGACAAAGTGTGACGACCTATGCGTTGTTAGAAAAAATTCAAGAAATCTACCCAACTGCCGATATAACTTTTGTCATTGGTCCTGATAATTTCTTCAAATTTGCTAAATTTAGTAGAGCTGAAGAGATTACGGAACGTTGGACTGTTATGGCATGTCCTGAGAAAGTAAAAGTAAGAAGCACAGATATTCGCAAAGCATTGGCCGAGGGTGAAGAGATCGGCGCCTATACAACACCTTCCGTACGTGATTTATTACTTAGTAAAGGCTTATACAGAGAAACATTGTCTGGGAACTGAGAGGTCAGATTTTCATGGTCAGAGTCGTTTTATTTAGTGCATGTGCGCTGCTTGTGGTGACACAAGCTCATTCCGCGTGTAACTATTTTTCTGATCGTTCCGTGGTGTTTGAAGATAACACTCTTCCTATCTGTGAAGAAATTTTAGATTCCATCGGCGTGTTAAGTACTGAAGCATTGATTTGGTATGCAGCGGAAGCGAAGCTTGAAGGACCAACAGAAAACTATTGGGAGGAGTGGGCGATTAAGCCGGAAGAGACCCCACTTCTAACTCAAAACTTAGAAAAGAATTACTTTGGTCTTGGTTTTTGGATGCCGGAAGAGCTCCGAGACGAAGAGAGTAAAATGGATACAGAAGAGTGGCTTCGTAGTCACGGGTTGATGTTCAGCGTTGGTTTTGGTGATAAATCAGACGGACAGCCAAGAATGCGGTTTGATTATCGTTGGCACGAATATTATGACGCTGACTGGATGATGCAGATAGAAGTACCTTTCTAGACATCTCAAGCAAATGAAAAAAGGGCGTACATTATCAATGTACGCCCTTTTTGTTTTAATCTACTTTCTGTGTCCGTAATGCTGAAGACGTAGCTTGTTGAAGAGCAAGTTATAGCGCTTCTCCAAAGACTAAAAAGCAAAGCTGTTCATATTCTTCGGTGTTACCAGCAAAAAGAGAGTCAACAATTTGCTCTTCCTTCTTCCCCGACAGTTTCATTTTTCTTGCTTCACGTAGTGTTAGTACCAAGCAAAGCTCTTTAGAAATATTCATGTCACAGCCAGGAGTCCATTGATTGATGGTTCTCGTTAACGTTGAGTGCGCTAGTTTAGGAGACAGCGTCAATACTTCATGTCTTACTACTGTCAGTAGATCGGTTTGCAGATCCGAGCGTTCGGCAGTTGTTGCTAGCTTCTCGACGAGCGCTTTTAGTAGCGGTGAAGGCTTCACAAAGCCCGCCTGTTGTGAGAAGTCGTCATTTAAACGCACAGAAAAATCACAACGATATACACGAGAATTAGGTAAAAAGGTGAGGGAGCTCAAACATCCTTGAGGAATCCAAAAATATTGGCCTGGTTCAATGGCATACTCCTGCTTACCCAATTTAATGACGGCTAACCCTTCGATGACAGATAGTAGACTGTGCTTCAGTGCTTTTTTACGCGCAGCTACATCAAGAAAGGGGTATTTAGCGTCGTGAAATTCAATTGCGTAGTTCATTATGAGTACCAGTGTTTTTTGGCGCTAAGGGTAACGTTAAACCCATACGATTCCAACCTGCTGAGAGAATTTTTTAGCATGATAAATGGTGGCTTAACTGGTATGACCATGTTAAAAGTATGGGTTGAAATGCTGCTTGTCAGCAAAACTATGCGTAAAATGTGCCAGCTTTTTTTGATATGTAATGAACAATGACAGCCAATACCGATCCTTATATTGAAATTCGTCCTTACAACGACGAAGAAATTCCAGCAGCGCTGGATCGTCTAATCCAAGATGATGAATTTATCACTGCTATCCTAGAACATCGCTTTGCTAATAAAGCAGCGTGGTTCAAAACGCTAATGAGCCCGATCCTGCGAATCTACCTGAAAGCCAAGTGGAGCAAGCTTGATTCTGTCGAAGCAATTCAGATTGAAGTGAAGAAGTATCTGAAAGATACATTGAATAAGACAACGGATGGCGTCACTTTTTCTGGTTTGGATAAGCTGGATAAAAACACGTCATACCTATTCGTTTCTAACCACCGTGATATTGCGATGGACCCTGCGCTCGTAAATTATGGCTTGTACCAAAGTGGGCACCGTACAGTTCGTATAGCGATTGGCGATAACCTGCTGAAGAAGCCATGTGCGACAGAATTGATGCGACTCAATAAGAGCTTCATCGTTAAGCGCTCTGCTAAGGCGCCTAGAGAAATGATGAAAGCATTGGGACAACTGTCAAGCTATATCAAACATTCGCTTGATACTGGCAATTCAATTTGGATTGCCCAAAAGGAAGGTCGTGCTAAAGATGGAAACGACTTTACTGATCCTGCGATTTTAAAAATGTTCCATGTTGAAGGTCGTAAACAAAAAATCAGTTTTGGTGAGTACACGCGTTCTCTGAAAATCGTTCCTGTCTCGATTGCCTATGAAAATGATCCATGTGACATTGCCAAAGCAAAAGAGCTGTACGAAAAAGCAGAAAATGGCCGCTATGAAAAAGGCGAATTTGAAGATATCGAAAGCATCATTCAAGGTATCGTTGGCTATAAAGGCCGTGTACATGTTGCGTTTGGTGATGTGATTGAGCAAGAGTTTGAAACGCCGGAATCTCTTGCTGGTGAAATCGACCGCCAAATTCACAACAACTACAAGTTGTACCCAATCAACTTGTTAGCTGCTGGGCATGAAGATTCGAGCATCATTACGGAAGCGGTTAAGCGTCATCTCGCGGATAAGTTGGATCAGCTACCTGAAGGCGCAAGACCTTATTTGGTGGCGAGCTATGCTAATCCTGTGAATAACCAAGAGTAATCTTCGTCACTGAACTCGTTGATTCAGAATGCCTTAAAGCCTCGGTCTGCCGGGGCTTTTGTTTATCTGCTCTTTAAGGTGCGACGGCACCACCAAGGGTTAAATTGCTGGGCCATTTTGTGATCCTGTTACCACCTAAATAGATATTCCCTTTCACCGTCATTGTGTCTGGAAATACTTTCAGCGCTGATCCTCCAATATAGAGATTACCATCAACCACCAATCCTTCAGGAAGATCAGAAATGGGAGTGCGAATAACACTTAGATCACCTTTTACTCGAAGTTTAGCTGGAAGCGCTTTTAACGGTGTATCTGTCAGATTTAGGTAACCGCCTAGTTTGATGCCTTTAGGCCAGTTTTCGATCTTACTACCTAGTAGGTTTGCATAGCCTTTTATCTTTGTTCCTGAGCGAATAACTTTGAGTGCGCTGTTAGTTGCTTCCAGACTGCCTTCAACATCAAGCCCTTTAGGCAAGGTTTTGATAGGGGTTTGTGAGATGTTTAAGTTGCCCTTTACCACTAGGCCAGAGGGTAGTTGGGTGTAAGGCTTGTTTCTAAGATCAAGATTGCCGTAATTATCGATGTGACCAAACTTAGAATAGTAATCTAGCTCATATGCCAAAGGAGATGAGCAGAGTAGGATTGAAGTAAGGCATAGGGAAACAAAACGCATAGTCAAAGAGTTAGTTAAATACCGAGATCAACAGGTGCTTATCTTATACTTAAATAAACCTATTATGCATTTTTTGCTCACAGTTTTTGATTCATAACTTAAATATTCAAATTAGAGATGCACGCTAAAAGTGTGCGCTTCTTTACTGCGCTAAGTAACTTCAAGCTTACTAAAATGAGATAAATTAAATGATTGAATGTGAAGCAGACCCAAGTGTAGAGGTGAGAAAAATATCAGTAGATATTTGAATAATATGAGATTCTTCCAAGAACTTCACAAAGGTCCTTGTTAGTATTATTGAGGTTTGAGGGAGATTTTCATGAAGTTAAAAAGTGTATCTATTTTTACCGCTGGTGTTATTGCAGTACTGCTGTCGGGTTCCGTTTTTGCTAAATCATACAGTACACCAGAAAACAAAGCGCTAATAGTTGCTGACGGTAAGGTAGGTCAGCGTATTTGTTACTACGATGATAAAGCCTACACCACAGGGGCCGTGATTAATGTTGAAGGCGTATTACTGATGTGTATCGCTGAGAACGATTTTGAAACCAATGGCTCGTTAAAGTGGGTCGTGTTCAAAAAAGATAAATAAACGCGCCGAAGTTGTCTGTTTCATTTAGAGCGGTTTAAGATTAAGAGATTGGAAAAATAAAAAGCGAGCATCATGCTCGCTTTTTTCATTAACGCGCGAGTGAGCGAGTTTTTAATTCAAAGATAAGTTTTTCAGCACTTACTTCAAATTTGAATCGAGCCGTCGCTTGGTTCGATTCTTCGGTTATTTCTGAAACATTGTATTCAACATCAGCACATACTGATTTAGCGAGCTCGATGTATTTTTGTAGTTCAGACTCTAGCTCTGTTTTTGTCTGTGCGAAAACCGTTACGTCGGCAACTTCGTCACCCTCTTTGATGATAAAGCCAATCTCGCCAGCACAGCCGCAGGCCTCACATACTTGGTTTTTTTCTAATTCGACACTCATAACGAATCCTCTTGTAAATACTAAGGGTATTCTATCAGGTATTTGATCTGTATCTACAAAAATGACGACTTTTGCGTAAAAAAGGAACAGAATAGGCACTTGTTAAGTAAGGGTTAAAGATTGGATTACTAAATCATCAAGAACGTTAATGTGATATATATCAACATTTAAAATCAATTAACGAACATAGTGACGAGATTTTGCTCAGTCCAGTTGAACTAATGGTTAATTTATAAGACTATTTCTTGATTGATTATTTTTAATAATTATCATTCTTGGTCTTTGAATAGTTTCGATGAATAATTGGCGCAAGGTTTTGATGAGACTAACTTTTCGCCTTATTTTGAGTAGCATGTATTGACAAAAACATAACTGAAAATTACACATTACGCAGTGTAAAGACGTTATGGTTTGGAACTCGACATGATATTAAATAGTCGCAATACATATACCCAAAGCGCTTTCAAGTGCAGCGCTTAGCAACCTGATTTCTAGGTTTTCGCTAATCGAACCGCATCGGCGAGCCGGGTATAATGCTAAGAATGATTTCATTCTGGCCTCATTTAATAGTGAGTTAGATGGATTTACAAAGAGAAGAGCTTAAAATATGCCAAAGCGTAGTAAAGAAGATACCGAAATCACTATCCAAAAGATCATGGATGCCGTTATTGATCAGCTACTCAGATTAGGTTACGACAAAATGTCGTACACGACGCTAAGCCAGCAGACAGGTATATCGCGTACCGGTATTAGCCACCACTTCCCTAAGAAAACGGACTTCACCGCCGCACTGGATGGCCGTATCTTTAAAATGTTTATTGAACACTTAGAGTTTGATAAAGGATTAAATGCATTTTCACAAAGTTGGATTAAAGCGCTGGAAGATGCTGAGTTTCTCGCGATTTTACGACTGCTATTCCATCACATTGTCACCGCTGAAAATGCGCAAGAATTTGCTGCTAATGGTATTGACCGCTTATACAAAATGGTTGAAAGCCAGTTTGGTGCGGGTGGTGACAAAGAGCTTGAGTGGTTGATTGGTCGATCATTGATCCAAATGAGCAAGTAATAGCCTTTAAAGCACCAAATTCTGCCACTATCAAAGCAAAGGCCCGCAATTCTCATATTGCGGGCCTTTGTCGTATCAAAGTGTTTTAGAGACGGCTTAGAGGAGATACGCTTTATGCTGCGGCATGCACTTGAGGGAAGTCTAGCGTCGGATGTTTTGTCACAATAGATCGATAGCCATAAACTTGCTCAATGCGCTCTGACGTTAGTGCATTCCATGGCGTGTCATCACAAACTAGTTTCCCGTTATGCAAGAGTACAAGGCGGTCTGCGTACTGAGAGGCTAGATTCAAGTCATGTAACACCACAACCACCGCTGCGTTTTGTGCTTTTGCCGTTTCACGAGCAATCTTTAACGTGTTGTGTTGGTGGGCGAGATCCAACGCTGAGGTAGGTTCATCAAGCATTAAGATTCGTTTTTCGCCAGATTGATGTAGTTGTGTCATCACTCGTGCTAGATGCAGTCGTTGCTTTTCTCCACCAGATAAAGACGGGTACAGGCTTTCTGCTAAATGCAATACGTCGGTTTGTTCCATGTAATGTAAAGCCAGTTTAGTGGTTTCTTTATTGGACAGTGATAGCGGTATTGCCCCCAGCTCTACTACTTCTCTGGCTAGAAATGGGAAGGTTAAGGTGCTGTGCTGCGGGAGCATTGCAATATGTTTGGCGCTTTTTTCAGGCTCCCAATCATGCTTTTGTTTACCGAAGTAGGTGATGTGATGATTCGAAGAGATCTCACCGCATAGAAGCTTGAGTAAAGTACTTTTACCTGCGCCATTGGGGCCGAGTAGGGCGGTCACTTCACCAGCTCGGATATCAATGTTGATGTCATCGAGCACCACACGGTTGCCATACGTCATCGAAATGTTTTTCCCCGATAAAACGATCTGGTTCATTACAAAATCTTCCCTTTTTGCTGGAACAATAAGTAGATGAAAAAGGGCGCGCCAATCAATGCGGTCACGATTCCAACTGGTAATTCAGCTGGTGCCACGGCAACACGAGCAAACATATCTGCGGCAGTAAGAAGCAGTGCTCCCATTAAGGCAGATATTGGTAATAGCGTTCGATGGTCAGGCCCAGCGAGCATGCGCCCTAAGTGAGGAATCACGAGCCCAATAAATCCAATTGCACCACTGATGCTCACCGTAATACCAACACCCAGTGCAGAAAGTAAAATAAGCTGACGTTTGAGTTTTTGAACCGGAACTCCTAAGTGTCTTGCTTCTGATTCCCCTAACAACAGAGCATTCAGCGCCATCGACTTCTTCTGAAACCAGAGCAATAGGATGACGAGTGTTATAGCAGATAGAGCAATCCCTGACCAATTTGCACCAGCTAATGAGCCCATCGACCAAAGCGTCAAATCTCGCAGCATCTGATCATCTGCGATAAAGTTCATGTAGCCAATCGCAGCCCCCGAGAGCGCGCTGATGGCAACGCCGGCTAACAACATAATTGTAACTGAGGTACCAAACTTACTTGTGCCGAGTTTATAAACGAGAATAGTCGTTAGTGCACCGCCAAGGAAAGCAAAAAGAGGCAGAGCCGCTAAGTTCATTAGTTGCGGATAGTTTTGGCTAAATTCAGCAAATACAACAATAGCGAATGCACCACCAAGAGCAGCGCCAGCAGACACACCAATGATACCAGGCTCGGCTAATGGGTTACGGAACAAGCCCTGCATAACCACACCACAAATTGCCAAAATGGCGCCGATGAACATACACAAAATGGTGCGAGGCAATCGGATTTCGTTAATGACCAACTGAATGTGAGGAGCGAGATCAGAACTGCCTCCCGTTAGGCTACGCAAACTGTCAGCAAAGCTAATGTTCATTGGGCCAACGGTAATAGAGGCGATAGCAATAAATGCTAAAAATCCACTAAGCACTGATAACGTCGTTGAAAGGGGGATGCGTCTTAACAACATGTCATGTCTCTATGGGTAAAGCAGTGCATTCAAGCGTTTAGCTTCTGCAAGGCTTTTAAGGCCCAAACCACCTACCAGAGCATGGCCATCAATCGTTATGATGTCTTTGTTCTTTCCAGCGGGTGTTGCAGCAAGAAGCGGCATTGCTTTTAAAATTGCATCGGCACCACCCAACGTTTCATAGCTGCGACCACTAACAATAATCACGTCAGGCTGCATCTCTACCATCGCTTCTGTGGATAGAGGCTTGTAAGACGAGAGTTGTGTAGCGGCTGGGTTTTGTCCGCCGGCGAGTTGAATAATTGCATCGGGTGTCGTTTGTGAGCCCGCAACATTTGCAGGTCGCCCTTCATGGATCAGCAGAAAGAGCACTTTCTTTTTCTTTGCTTGATTAGGCTGGTTTGCATTGAGTGCTTGTACTTGCGCCTGGACATCTTGCTTTAAGCTTTCAGCTTGAGCCTTGCGATCCATAAGGTTCGCAATTTGATCAATACGTTGATAAAGGCCCTCGACATTTGCATCAGTATTAACAATTTCTACATCTACGCCAGCCGATTTCAATTGGCTCAATGTTGTTTTCGGCCCCATCTCATCAGAACCAATGACTTTTGTCGGACGTAAGGCGAGCAACCCCTCCGCTGAAAGACGACGATGGTAGCCCACTTTAGGCAGTTCCATCCCTTTTGGTAATTGACTGGTGACGTCGATAGCAACCAAGCTATCTTTAGCGTCGAGTTCAAGCAAGAGTTCAGTGACGGCGCTGCCTGCGCTAACAACGCGCTCTGAGGATGGCGTTGCATTGGCAAAAAGTTGACTACTCGCAAGTAGGGAAATAGCTGCCGTGACAACAGCATGAATAGTGATGCGTGTGTTCTTCATTTTGAAAGGATCTCTATCTTACTTATTTTTATGATGGCTCTTCAGTGAGTAACTGAGTTGCTTGAATTCCGTTTTCTTGTAAAAAGCCGAGAAGTTGTACTAGCGACTGAATATTCGCGGTTTTTTCTGCTCCAATTACAATCGGTTTATCGCTTGACTTACTCTCTTCTAACAGCGCGAGGGTAAAGTTGTCCCAATCGATATATGTCTTGCCGTTAATAGCCCAGTAAGGCTCGTCTTTAAGAATATTTACCGTGATGGATTGCTTATCGACATCTGCAACAGCCTGAGATTCTGTGCTCGGTAAATTGACGTCTAATGAATCGAGTTTGACCGCTGCGGTTAACATCAGGAAAACCATGACGATAAAAATAATGTCTAACAGCGGTGTTAAATCGGGGGTTAAACCGTTACGACTATTATCTTGTGGTGTTTTAATCATTTAGTTGCTGCCTCAATCTTCTCAGAAGAGCGCAGTGTTACTTTTGAGTGGTCTGGCGAGACATGCTGTAACGAGATACCTTCAAGCCATAAGTTGACGTAGTTTAAAGTGTGCTCAAGCTTGGCGATTACACGATCCGCCCACAAACCAATGATCTGCGCTCCTGAAATGGCAGGAAGTGCGATAATGAGACCCGCGGCAGTGGTGCGCATAGCAAGACCTAGGCCGTCAGCCAAATCATTCGGAGTGATATTCCCCGTTGAAACCGCGATGCCTTTAAACATGTCAATTAAGCCAAGTACCGTACCAAGCAAGCCAATTAAAGGGCTGATGACGCCAATCAGCGTCAGCAAACGAAGGCCGGAATGCAACTGATGGCGTTTTTCTTGCAGCCAAATACCTGCGGCATCTTCTCTTAAAGATTTCGAGAAAGAATGATGAGCAAGCAACATCGCAACACCACGGTACAGAAGCGGCCGCTTATTCGACAACTCTTCAGCAAGTGCTTCAAGTTCGCTCCCATTTGTTGGGTCTAATCCTGTGAGCTTTTGGCGAATGGCTCGCTTTCCTACACCAAGGCTAATTAACACATGGAATAATCGCTCGGCGATGATCATCACGGTTAGAGCTGAGCAAATGATCAAAGGCCATGTCATCAGCCCAAATTGAGTTTGTAATTCTTGTAGTTGTTCCATTATCCATCCAACTTAAAACGAACAGGTACTTGTACTCGGTGAGCGACTTTTAGCCCACCTGAAATATGTGGTGTAAATTGCCACTGTTTGATCGCACGAAGTGCTGAGGCATCTAGCGACTCTGTGCCGGAAGACTCAATCAAAACCTGTTTAATCTGGTTACCATTCTCATCTAGCCATATCTCATACAAGGCTACACCTTCAATACCGCGTCTTTGTGCAGACCTTGGGTAACGGGGTTGTGTTGGTTGACTCACAAACGTTGGTTTGTCGACCAAGACAGGCTGAGACGTTGCCCCTTTGGATTGGCTCGCAGGTGCGGATTGTTGAGCTACCGTCTCTTTCTTCACTGGTTCCGTTTTTTTCTTTGGTTTCGCTTCGGGCTGAACCTTTTGCTTTGTTACGGTTTTGGTGGGCTCGACCGCTTTAGGTTTAGATTGTTTAACCGGTTCAGGTTTTTTCTCTACTACCTTCTTCTTAACAGCGTCTTTCTTGACGACCTGTTTTTTTACAATCTTCTTTTCTGGTTCAGGTTGGTCTTGAGGCTGCTGCTCTTTTGGTGGTGCTACATTTTCTGGTGTAGATTTTTCGACAGCTGGAGGAGCAGACACAAGATTTAGACTTACCGAACTTGCTGGGTTTCCAGCCGGCATCGCGAACACCTTTGTCTCTTGAGAAACAAAAAGAAGTGCGGCATGGATGGCAAGGGAAGCACCTCCTGCAATGACATATCTTTGTACGTTCACGGAATATCTCGGGAAACTATGAAAACTTGGGCAGATTATTACTTACAATGGAAATAAGATCAATTATCAATTGCATTATCATTACGCTCAAATTATGATTCTTGCAGAATTTTTAAGATCAGCTTCCATCCCTTACATGATGGGAGTTAAGCGAGTATATATGAGCGTCGATATCGATAAGCTTGATGAATCAGTGTTGGGCAGTGATAGTCCTGATCCATTGCGATTTGCTTTTGTTAAGAAGCATTCTGCACATGCCGGGGGAGCGAGCGTACCTGTGCCCTCGTCTCAACAACAGGCGATTTTTTCGAGTATTACGGCTAACTCAATTAAAGCGACCAATAAGCGCTGTCTTTATATTCATGTTCCGTTTTGTCGCGTTCGTTGCACTTTTTGTAACTTCTTTCAAAATGCTGCAAGTCGCACACTGGTTGATGAGTACTTTGAAGCATTAATGCAGGAGCTTAGAGAGAAAGCGGCATTACCTTGGACACAAAATGGTATTTTTCACGCCGTATATATCGGGGGCGGAACGCCAACGGATTTATCTCCAGTACAGGTTCGTGTGTTAGGCCAGGCTATCCGAGACCACTTTCCTTTGGCTGCAGACTGCGAAATCACCTTAGAAGGTCGCATCAATCGTTTTTCTGATGAGTTGTATCAAGGCGCTTTAGAGGGTGGGTTTAATCGTTTCTCTTTTGGTGTGCAAAGTTTTAATACACAAGTGCGCCGCAGCGCAAAACGTTTAGATGATAGGGAAGATGTACTCAAACGAGTGAGCGAGATCGCCAAAGAAGACAAAATTCCGGTCATTATCGATTTACTCTATGGCTTACCTTATCAAACCAAAGAAGTGTTAGAGCAAGATCTAAATGATTTCCTCTCGACTGGCGCACACGGACTGGATTTGTATCAGTTAGTGGTTGGTGGGTCAGCTCCCATGCTCAACCTCGTAGAGAAGGGAAAAATCCCGCCACCTGCGACCACACCAGAAAAAGCGGGAATGTATGAGCTCGGTGTGAACTTTATGGCCAAACACCATATGAAGCAACTTAGCGTGAACCATTGGGCAATCGATAACCGCGAGCGTAGTTTATACAATAGTTTAGCCAAGACTTATGCAGAGGTATTGCCAATTGGCTGTGGTGCTGGAGGTAATATCGGTGGCTACGGGATGATGCAACACCGCACACTAGAGACCTATATTAAAGCGGTCAAAGAAGGTCAAAGCACCATCGCGATGATGATGAAACAAAGCCCTCTAGAACCACTTTTTTCTGCACTCAAATCTGCGTTTGACCGTGGCATTGTTCAAGCAAATCAACTTCCATCATTTATGGGAGAGGACGCGTTCGGGTTTTTATTGCCTCTATTTAAAGTGTGGCAAGCGAAAGGCTTAGTACAACTACATGAACGTAGCGCAGTCCTTACTCTTGCAGGCAGCTTCTGGGCAGTGTCATTGGCTCAAAGTTGTATTCAGGTACTCACGTCGGAGATGAACGAAACCGTACCGAAAGCATCCAATAATTAATGAAAACAAATTGAACAAAAACGGAAGACACAATGGAATCAATCAAGCAACAAGTTGAAGTATTACTAGAGCAAGAACCACAATTATTGCCAGCTGCGATGGCAGAGCGTCTTGGCATTTCCGAGTTTGAGGTTGTTGCGGCTCTACCTCAGGAAATGGTGGCTATTGCACCAGGAGAGCAAGCGCAAAGCATCCTAGAAAGTTTGGTTGGTTTTGGCCCGGTGACGACCATCGTCCACTCTTTTGGTTCTATCTTTGAAGTTAAAGCGCCGTTTCCAAAAGGAAAAGTGGCGCGTGGCTATTACAATTTAATGGGTAGAGAAGGTGAACTGCACGGCCACCTTAAATTAGATAACGTTAAAAATGTCGCATTAGTCAGTAAACCGTTTATGGGTAGAGAGAGTCACTATTTTGGTTTTTTCTCGGAGTGCGGAAGCAATATTTTCAAGGTTTATTTAGGCCGTAACGAAAAGCGCGAGTTGATTGAAGAGCAAGTAACCGCATTTCGCGCCCTACAAGCCGAATTAAAAAAGTAATCACAAACATAATCGAGGCTTAACTCGAATACTAATTAGTAAAGTCAGGTATCAATATGGATCAACAAGTTAAACAAGAGCGTTTGCAAGGTCGTTTAGGGCCAGAGATCAAAGAGTTTCGTCAGGAGCGCCGTACACTTCAGCTTGCAACTGTCGATGCAGAAGGTCGCCCGAATGTAAGCTACGCGCCTTATGTTCAAAACCAGGAAGGTTATTTCGTTCTCATTTCTAAAATCGCTCGTCATGCCCGTAACCTTTTAGAAAATCCAAATGTTTCATTGATGATGATCGAAGATGAAGAGTCTTCAAAGCAGCTGTTTGCTCGTAAGCGCTTAACTTTTGATGCGGTAGCAAATGTAGTTGAGCGAGACACAGAGATGTGGCAACAAGTTGTTGGACAAATGAAAGAGCGTTTTGGTGAGATTATTGATGGTCTAAGCCAGCTAGAGGATTTCGTTTTGTTCAACTTAAAGCCAGAATCGGGGCTATTTGTTAAAGGTTTTGGTCAGGCGTATCAAGTGTCTGGTGATGATTTAGTCGATTTTGTTCACCTTCAAGAAGGTCACAAGAAAGTCGAAAGTGCCTGATTGTAAACCGATCATATGAATGTCGATTATTTGGCATAATGAACGTTTAAAGGGAGTTAGGTTATACTGACTCCCTTTTTTATATTGGAACAAAAGCATGAAACCTGTAAGCAAGGAATTGAGCGAGATTTGCTATCCGTTTATTTACGAGGACAGTCCGGTTTGTGACTTTGAAATTACAGCAGATGAACTTTGTAGTCGTATTGGCCTTGTTCTCGCTATGGAGTTGGACGAGTTTAGCCGTGATATACTGACAAGAATGCAGCCTAATGTTTATCATCTAAATGGTTCGGTTCGCGGAAAATTAGCGATTACAGAGACGGAAGTTGAAGAGTTAAAGGCCGATTATGCTTTGCTCAAGCAACGCATTGATGGTGGCTTCAAAGGCTTTGTTCTACCCGGAGGACACCCGGCAGCCAGTCAATTGCATTTGTGCCGTTGCCAAGCTAAAAAAACGGTACGAGCATTAGTTGCCGTTGAACATACAGGTAAGAAGCAGCCCGCACCTATTTTGTTTCGTTACGCGAACTTATTAGCGAATGTACTTTACAGCCTAGCTTCTTATATTAATCATACTCATCAAGTCAAAGAGACGGAATTCGTTTCTCGTAGTTACGCGATGCCAAAGAAGTGAGCTGAGAAATTAGCGGATGTGAGCATCAGGGATAGGACAAGCACTGCATTATATTCTCAAATCAACTCGTCCAATAAGAGTTAAGAAGTCATAGCTTTGGCTTCTAGCTCTTTTGCTCCGCGAAGCATCGCTTCGATTAGTTCTCCTGCATTGAATTTCTCAAGTGCCTCATGCGCGCCAACTTGGTGAGCTCTGTCTACACAGATTTCGCTCGATAACGATGTATGTAAAATGCGGTATGAATGGTTCAGAGAGGAATTATTCTGAACTTCAAATGCTAATTCATAACCGTCTAATCCGGGCATTTCAATATCGCTGACCAGAATATCAATTGGGCGATGAGCCGCAGCGTCACTTTTCATCAGTTCCAATGCATCTAAACCATTTTTACAGATTTGATACCCAATATTGATGCTATCGAGTGCGTCACACAGCTGTTTACGAGCGATGGAAGAGTCATCCACCAATAGAATACTGAGTGCTTTTAGGCGTTCTCGCTCAATATCTGTCAGCATTGGGATCTTTGAATTCTCGTACTGCGGATAAATTTTGGAAAGTAGCAGTTCCACATCCAGCATTTGAACAGTTTTATCCTCGTAGCGAGTAATTCCAGTCACGAAAATATTTTTTCCAGCGCTCGGAGGTGGCGTTTCAATAGCTTTCCAATCGCACTCAATGATCTTCTCTATACTACGAACCATAAAAGCTACCACGGTTCGCAAGCAATCTGTCACGATCAAGTAGCAGCTTTTATATTCTTCTTCACTTATAGGACGAAAGCCAACAGCCGCTGACATATCGATCACTGGTACTGTTAAGTTACGTATCGTAACGGTTCCAATGACGTGATGATGCGAGTAAGGGATCTTTGTTGTTGGCATGTACGGGACGATTTCACGGACTTTTAGCGTACCGATAGCGAAACTCTGTTGCAGGGTGAGCTTAAACATCAACATGCCCTGAGATTGATTCGCTTTGCTAATGACTTTTGCCATGAAAATAACCTTATAAACACCACCGAATTGTGTCTAATCTAATCTTATCAGACGAAGGCTTCAACCATCGGAGAGACAAATGTGAGCTTTTTAGACAATCTTTTAGAGACATAGTGATTAACTGAGCAAAACTTGTTTGTATTTTAAACTCATTATGTAGACGATTTTATATTCCTCGTGTATTAGGGCCTTTACCGCTGAGCTATTATTAAGAAATGTTTGGTCTGTTAAAAAGGATTGGGTACACTTGCGCGACCAGAATAGTGAGAGATAGATCAATGGCAAATACAGCAGCCGCATTACATATTCTTGTGAAGCACAAAGAGCAAGCGGAAGACATAATCAAGCAACTGAAAAAAGGCGCAAAGTTTCAGACATTAGCGAAGAAGTATTCAACTTGCCCGTCAGGCAAACGCGGTGGTGACCTTGGTGAATTCCGCCGTGGTCAAATGGTACCTCAGTTCGACAAAGTGTGCTTTTCTGGCGAAGTGTTAACGCCGCATTTAGTTAAAACCAAGTTCGGTTGGCATGTTGTGAAGGTGCTTTACAGAACATAAGGCTTGGTATCGACCTAAACATTGTCAGATGAAACCCACAAGCATTAAATATCATCTGTACGGTCTCTTTTCACCAATCACTACCGTTATGACATGGCAGATACATTCTGATCTGCCATGCTCAACCAAACGCTAATCTTTCCAAACTAGAAACTCATTTATATGCAATTAACTTGGCTTTTCTCATAAGTCGTTATCCTATTTCAAGCTTTGGTATGAGAATACGTTTGCTGGTTGTATCAATTATCAATGCTATTCCTTGCTGGCGAACTTTGGTTCATGTTCGGACGCCATTCGCATATGATAGCGACCTTATAAAAATTAACCCTGTTCATAATTTAAGATGTCCCTGACTCATAAAGACTATTTTAAAATCGCATTTCCTTTCATCGTTTCTACTGTTACCCAACCATTATTGGGGGCGGTGGACACCGCGGTGATCGGTAAACTCGGTGTGGCTGAGATGATTGGTGGTGTAGCGATCGGCACCGTCATCATGAATACCTTGTATTGGCTGTTTGGCTTCTTCCGCGTCAGTACTACCGGGCAAAGTGCAATCGCATTAGGTAAAAATAGCCCAGAGGATCAAGCGAGTAGCTTATTGCGTCCTTTCGTGCTTTCGCTCTGCCTTGGCTTGATTTTCATTGCGTTGCAGTCCGTGATTTGGATGGGGGCAGAGCTGATTATCTCCCCTGATGCAGTCGTGGCCGAAAACGCTAAGACTTACTTCGATATCATGATCTTTGGTGCGCCGTTTGTACTGCTGAACTACACCGTGATTGGTTGGTTGATGGGGCAGGCGAAAGCCAAAGAAACCTTGTTCACGCAAGTGTTTGGTAATGTTCTGAACATCGTGCTGGATATCGTATTTGTGTTGTACTTTGATATGGGCATTGCTGGTGTTGCGGTGGCGACACTTATCGCGCAAATCTCGACGTTTGTTATTGGTGCGGTGCTGGTGCTGAAAACTTGTCGCTTCCCGCTGTTTGATTACATTCAGACCGCAAAAATGACGCGTAAAGATCTCAAAGTTATCGCATCTTCCAATATGGATCTGCTGCTTCGTACTGTGTGTCTATTGGTGTTCTTCAACATGATGGCGCGTGTAGGCTCTCAACTAGGTTCTGATGTGCTCGCGGCGAACGCAATCATGATGCAAGTGACCTTTATCGTCAGCTACATGTTTGATGGTGTGGCGAATGCGTCGAGTGTCTTCGCTGGTAAAGCGGTAGGGCAGAAGAATCCGACATTGCTTGATAACGTGATTAAGCTAAACACGCAATGGACCGCGGCGTTCATTGTTGTATTGACCTTGCTGTTGGTGCTGTTCAAACACCAAGTGGTGACGTTGTTTACCACTTTGCCAAACCTTGTTGCGTTGTACTTAGACATGAGCCCTTGGTTATTGGCATTCCCGTTGGTTGCTGGTTTTGGTCTTACGTTTTACGGCATCTTTACTGGCACAGGGACGACGCGACCAGTACGTAACTCTACCTTTCTAACCATGGTGTTGTTCTTAGTGACTCAATTTATTGCGGTGCAATATTGGGGCAATCACGGTTTGTGGCTGGCATTCACCTTGTTCTACGTTGGGCGCTTTGTCTTCTTGTTCCCATACCTCGAACAAGTCAAACAAAAGTGTCAGTAATTCACACTGTCACAAACGACCTAATTTAGATGTTCTTATAACAAGGGTGGACTCATCTGCCCTTGCTGATAAATCTGAAAAAGGTGATGAAATAACCTTTCCGACTGGTTTCCTTGCTTTAACCCGCATGATATTATTTGTGATGTTATATTATTACATTTAGTTTTATGCCGTGATTTCTCAACCAATACTCTCCGTTAATAATCTCAGCCTTACAGACTCAGAGCGCACACTCTTCAAAGACATTTCTTTTGAGCTGTTTCAAGGTGAAGTTCTTGCCATTATGGGACCTTCCGGCATTGGTAAATCCATGTTGTCGAAAGCCGTCGCAGGTTTTTTGCCGTCTGATATTTGGGTAGACGGAAGTATCCAGCTTAACAGCAGTGAGGTCGCACAAACTGCCATGCTGCAACGGAGTCAATCTCAGCGTCCTGCGGTCATTTTCCAAGATGCACTTAAAGCACTGAATCCATTGGCCTCTGTCGAACAACAACTGTGTTTGGCATTGACGGGCAACAAAACGCGCTTGTCTTCAGCAAACCGAGAAACGGTGACGACCTTGTTGTCTCAACTCGGATTTGCGGATCCAAAAGCAGCATTAGCGCAGCATCCAAGTCAGCTATCTGGTGGTCAACGTCAGCGTATTTGTATTGCCATTGCATTGCTTGGTAGTGCCAACTTGATCATCGCTGATGAGCCCACCAGTGCGCTCGATCCAATCACCGAAGCGGAGATCCTTGAGTTGTTCCGCTGCAGTGTTCAGCAACGCAGCATCAGTGGTTTGTTGATCACGCACGATCTGTCTGCGGCTTTGGCGTGTGACAAAGTCTTGGTGATTGCGGACAACACCATGGTGGCTTATGGCGCACCGTGGCAAGCCATTCAGCAAAGTTCGCATCCTTTCTGCAAACAACTTGCGCAACTGCTGCCTTAACCTCATCTCTGGAGCCTATTTTGACTAAGCACAACTTGAGCGGGCACACACAGCCTAAATCGGCGGAAGTTCGCTTTGAGCAAGCCAGTGTTCACTATTACTCCAAACCAAGTTGGTTAGGGGGCAAACCGTTCAAAGCGCTCGAACAATTGGATCTTGCCATCGACACAAAGAACATTGCGATTGTTGGTCCTTCTGGTGCGGGTAAATCGACTTTGATTGAGCTTCTGTTTGGTCTTCGTAAACCCAAATCTGGTGAAGTGTATGTGTGTGGTTATCCGTTATCGCGTAGCTCGGCTAAGCAGCGACAAGAGTTGTGTCAGCACATTCAGCTGATCCCACAAGAGCCGCAATCGAGCTTGAATCCGTACTACACCGTTCGCCAGATCTTACTGGAGCCGCTAAGCAATATTGGTTTAACGCAAGAGCTTAACGAGAAGGTGGAAAAGGTTTTGGCGGATGTCGGTTTAGATCTCACATTGTTAGATCGTAACCCGCAGCAATTATCAGTTGGGCAAGCCCAACGTGTGGCTATCGCTAGAGCTTTGATTGTCGAGCCTTGTGTGTTGGTTGCCGATGAGCCAACCAGCAGCCTAGACCCCGTCAGTCGTAAACAGGTTCTTGACCTGTTGGCAGGCATTCAAAAGAGTCGTCAGATGCGCCTGATTTTGGTGACGCATGACCTCGATGCGGCACAAACCCTATGCGATGAAATCCTAGTGTTAGACAAAGGACGTGTTGTCGAGCACGGCACAGCACAGAACGTGACAAATAACCCATCACACTTGATCACGAGAGCCTTGATGAGCGCTCAACACAAAAGTAATGAATTCACAAAAACCATTGGAGAGGTTTCTTATGCACCTTAGTACTCCCAAGTTAGCTTTGTCGCTGGCTTTAAGCGCACTGCTGACGGGTTGTTTTGACTCTGGCGAAAGCAAGCCAGAAGCGGAAAAAGCAGCTGCACCGCAAGCAGCGGAAATTCGCGTTGCGATGATGCAACCACCACGCACAGGTTTGTCACCACTTTCAGATGACGCGTTCAAACTGTCACGTTGGAGCACAGCAGAAACGCTAGTGAACTTAAACGATCAGTCGGTAGCAGAGCCTATGCTGGCAACAGAGTGGGAACAAGTTGATCCGATGACGTGGCAATTTACGGTACGTAAGGGCGTGGAATTCCACGATGGTTCTGACCTTGATGCCAACGCGGTTGTGAACTCTCTACAAAAAGCATTAGATGCCGCACCAAAGCCACGCATTTTGGATGGTATCGAATGGCAAGTTCGCGCATTGGACGACTTCACTGTTGAAATCAAAACGACCTTTAACGATCCATTGTTGCCAAGCCGTCTATCTAGCCCACAGTTAGCGATCCTTTCTGGTGCTGCATATCAAGAAAACGGTCGTGTTGTGCCAATCAATGCGGGTACGGGTCCATTCGTTCTGACAGAAATTAACGGTACAACCAGCGCGAAACTGAAGCGTTTTGACGGTTACTGGGGCGAAAAAGCAAAAGTAGACAGTATCTTTGCTGAATACGTACCAAACGGTTTTGCTCGTGCTGCGGCACTACGTACCGGTGAGGCGGATGTAGTTGAAGCGGTTCCTGTTTCGCAAATCGCGATGATGGAATCTTCACAGCTGCACGAAGTTGCAATGCCACGTACCAACACGCTTTACCTAAACAACAAATCAGATGTGTTTAGCCAGTTCGGTTTGCGTAAAGCAGCGGCTCAAGCGGTTAACCGTGAGCAAATCATCAAAACGGTTTACGAGAACCACGCCGATTCAGCGAAAGGTCTGTTAGGTCCAGCATTGGCATGGGCTCAACCAATTCGTGATGCGAACCCTCGTATGGAAACCATGGAAATGCGCCACGCGAACGGTGAGAAGATCACCATCGGTACATTTACCGACCGTGCTGAGTTGCCAGAAGTAGCGGTGCTGCTAAAGCAACAACTTGAAGCGGCTGGCTTTGTGGTTGAGCTAGACGTTCGTGAATACGCACAAATCGAAAACGATGCACTAGCAGGTAAGTTCGATGCGTTCTTGTTGTCACGTGCAACGGTGCTGGATTCTGGTGACCCAGTGGCGTACATGCAAAGTGACTTTAGCTGTAAAGGTTCTTACAACCTAGGTCAGTTCTGCTCTGAAGAAGTGGACGCAGCATTGAAACACGCTGACCGTCAACCATTGGGTGAGAAACGCCAACAAGCGATCATCGAAGCAGAAAGCAAAATCCTTGAGCAATACGCTGTGATTCCACTGCTTCACGAGCGTGTAATCCAAGGTGAGAGTGACCGCGTGAAGAACGCACAACGTGACCCACGTGAGCGTCGCCTGATCGACCAGTTTACTGAGGTGAACTAACTCGATGTCGTCTGTTGCCAACATGCGCTCTCGTTGGAGCGCTTGTATGCCTGAATGGTTTACGCGTTTTTTGTCGCGCTTCCTGTCACTCGGGGTAGTGGTTGTGCTGGTGGGTTTGATGCCGGATATTGCCGGTATCGACCCAAGCCAATCAATCCTCCGTGCCCGTGCGGGTGCTCAACAATTGCTGACGGCAGAAGCTCTGCAAGCCATTCGAGAAGATCTTCAACTTGACCGCAGCGCTGCTGAGCGACTGTGGGATTGGTTGACGCTTGCCATGCAAGGTGACTTAGGTGTCTCTTGGGTGAGCGGGGCGTCCGTCATGGAGAGCGTTCAACAAACCGCAAAAACGTCACTATTACTGATGCTTACAGCGTTAGGTATAGCATTTGTAATGTGCATGGCGAGCGTGCTTTACACCGTGCGTCGTTGGCAACAGAATCGTTTAGACAAGCATCACGACACGCTCAGTTCGGTGTTGGTCTCATTGCCGGAATACGTGATTGCTTCATTGCTGATCATGGTATTTTCCATTTGGTTGGGTTGGTTCCCACCTTATGGTTGGCAAGGCGTGCAAAACCTCTGGCTACCAAGTTTGGCAATGGCATTGCCTGCTGCTGGTTTGTTCGGGCGCTTGCTCAATGACAGCCTCAAGCGAGTATTAGATGAGCCTTGGGTGATCACTTGGCTATCGGCAAACGTCAGTAAGTTTCAGATCTTACGCTTTGCCTTGTGGCGTGCCGTTAGTAACTTGATTCCTCAAATCGCAATGACGGTGATTGGTTTAACCGGCGGCGCGGTTGCTGTGGAACAAGTGTTTTCCATTCCGGGCATCGGACGACTAATCTTAGGTGCAGCGAAGTCACAAGATCTGCCGATGCTGCAAGGTGGCTTGTTGGTGTTACTGGTGTTCTCGATGTTGATCAGCAGTGCGAGTATTTTATTGCAACGCTGGTTACTCGGGCACAGTGTCACAAGTGGCAAGTTGATCAGCAGTCACAGCACGTTCCGTTTTACCCAAAGCACCACCAAACGTATCGTCAGTGCCACAATCTTTGTCTTGCTGATTGGTTGTGCTGGATGGGCGTTAATGCGCGATCCTTACACCATCCAATTTACCCGCCTTGAATCGCCAAGCTTAGCTGCCCCGTTTGGTGCCGATGCGGTCGGGCGAGATCTGCTTGCTCGCGTTGGCGGCGGTATGATGTCGACAATCAAAATGGGCATCATCGCGACGTTCCTAAGTTTGGTGATTGGCTTGCTGCTCGGTTTCGTGACTCGTTATAGCCAAGGCTTAATTGAGATCACCAAAGGTGTGCCGTACATTGTGGCGGGTCTGCTGATTGCTGGTCTAACGGGGATGGACCCAAACAGCGCTTTGATTGCGATTGTTATGGTGTCATGGGCACCATTAGCAGCGCACTGTGCAAGTTTGTTGATGGAAGCCAAAGCGCAGCCTTACACGCATCTTGCGCCCATTTGGGGAACCAGTCAGTGGCGAGTACTCCGTTACTACTTGTTGCCTTACGTACTACCGCCATTGATTCGTCACGCGTTTCTCCGTTTGCCATACATTACGCTTAGCCTGACTTCTCTGAGTTTTATCGGACTTGGCGTTAAGCCACCAGAACCTGAGTGGGGTTTATTGATTGCGGAAAACTTGCCTTATATCGAGCGCTCACCATTGGGCGTCTTGCTGCCAATCTCAGGTTTAGTTTTGATGGCAATTGCGGTGAATTTGATTTTTGATGACAAGTGACGAGCAGCGATAAAGCGAAGTGAGCTTCCATATCCAGATGTAATCAGTAATTTGGTAATTTAGAAAACAAAAGGATGTGTTTTCTGCCAGAAAGTACACAGCACGGTCTATATATATTGGAAGCACCTATAAATTAACGAGTATAAAAGTTACGCGAACTCAGATGTTTAGGTAGTGTTACTCTTTATACACACGTAATCCTTTATCCGTTAATTCTTGAGTGACCACTTCGGATAGGTTTCGATCGGTAATAATTCCGTCCAATTGCTCGATGTCTAATGCATGAAAGCTCGCTATCTGACCGTATTTAGTTGAGTCTGAGATCAGATAATTGGTTTGTGCCGCCTTGATGATTGCTTTTTTAACGAGAACTTTATTTTCATTAGGTGTTGATAAGCCTTTCAAGCTCCAAGATGAAGTCGAAATAAAGGCGATATCAATATTTAGCCCATTCAAGAACTCTGCGACTTTTCCTCCAATGGTGGATTGGTTCTCGCGGTCAATTTTTCCCCCAGTGTGGTAAAGCTCACATTCACTGTGCGTCATAAGGAAAGCAGCAATAGAGAAGTCATTGGTGATCACTAAAAGATCATTACGATTTGCTATTTGATGGGCGATTTCTAGAGAGGTTGTTCCCGCATCCAAGTAAATCGTAGCGTCTTGACCAATTAACGTAGCCGCCAGCTTACCAATTTGAATTTTTTCATCCGCTTGTTGCTCGACCTTCGCATCATGGGAAAGTTCGGAATGTAGAGCTTGAGCGAGTTGCACTCCACCAGAAACAGAAACGACTTTACCTGAGGATTCAAGCTTCACGATATCACGACGAATGGTCATATGTGATACGCCAAGGTGGTCGGTTAAATCTGAAATGCTTAACACTTCTTGATGTGATAACAGGGATAATATGGTTCTTTGACGTTCTGCTGGGATCATAGTTTCACTTCTATATTCTTGTTTTTCAGTATCCTACCAATCTTTTCATTTGTTGTGAATATCTGTGAATTATGTTCTCAACGTTGTAAGAACAGCCTTCGCTTGTGTTAACTGCTCGGAATATCTCTGCCCATAAAGAGGTATATATCACGACATTGTTAATTTGTGTGAAAAAATGTGATTAAAAGCGAGGTCTTAGTATTAATCTTCACATATAATCACATCAACCAAACAAGAGTTAACAAAGTTTAATAGACCAGAAGGCATTGTTTTTATGAGTGAAGTTCAATCTGTAGGTGTTATCGGTTTAGGCTCTATGGGAATGGGCGCCGCAAAGTCATGTGTGCGTACAGGCCTAGATGTCTATGGTTTCGATTTAAATTCTCAAGCGCTTGAAGAGTTAGGTTCATTCGGTGCAAAAGCTGTTTCTACAAATGCAGTTGAGTTTGCAGATAAGCTTGATTCGGTTCTAGTTCTTGTTGTGAACGCAGCTCAAGTTAACACGGTCTTGTTCAAAACCGGTCTTGCTAAAGTGCTTAAGCCGAATACGCCAGTAATGGTTTCAGCAACCATCTCAGCAGAAGACGCAAAACAAATTGAAGCGAAATTGGCAGAACACAACCTTGTGATGCTTGATGCACCGGTATCTGGTGGTGCTGCAAAAGCAGAATCAGGTGAGATGACTATTATGGCGTCGGGAGCGCAAAGCACATTTGATGCACTTGAACCAGTACTCAACGCAACGGCAGCTAAGGTCTACAACATCGGTGAAGCGATTGGCCTAGGCGCAACTGTGAAGATTATCCACCAATTGCTAGCAGGTGTTCATATCGCAGCTGGTGCTGAAGCAATGGCATTAGCGGCACGTGCAAACATTCCTCTTGACCTGATGTACGACGTGGTGACGAATGCAGCGGGTAACTCTTGGATGTTTGAGAACCGCATGAAGCATGTAGTTGATGGTGACTACTCCCCTAAATCTATGGTCGACATCTTTGTGAAAGATCTAAACCTCGTATCGGACACAGCAAAAGATCTCAAATTTCCACTTCCTCTATCAAGCACAGCACTAAACATGTTTTTGAGTGCAAGCAATGCTGGTTTTGGCCAGGAAGACGACAGTGCCGTTATCAAGATTTTTGATGGTATTGAGCTTCCAGGTGTAGAAAACAAACAGAAGTAAGCGCACGTAAAACGGAGAAAAAATGATGTTATTAGGCGTTATCGCAGACGACTTTACTGGCGCAACAGACATCGCAGGTTTTCTTGTAGAAAACGGCATGCGCACAGTTCAGCTTAACGATATTCCAAAAGAAGAGATTGATGTAAATGCAGATGCGGTCGTGATCAGTCTTAAATCTCGCTCTTGTCCTGTAGATGAGGCAATCGAGGATTCAGTAGCTGCGCTTAAGTGGCTGCAAGCAAATGGCTGTCAGCAGTTTTACTTCAAGTACTGCTCAACGTTTGACAGCACAGCAGAAGGTAACATTGGTCCTGTAACGGATGCACTGCTTGCAGAGCTAGGTGAAGCGTTCACCATTGTATGCCCATCATTACCAGTGAATGGTCGCACAGTTTACAACGGCCATCTATTTGTATTCCAAGACTTGCTAAGCGACTCAGGTATGCGTAATCACCCTGTGACACCAATGACTGATTCAAGCCTAGTTCGTATGATGGATGCTCAATCTCAAGGCAAATCTGGCCTGGTAAACTTCCAAATAATTGAACAAGGTCCAAAAGCGGTAATTGAGCGCTTTGAAGAGCTAAAAGTACAAGGTAACCGCTATGCAGTGGTTGATGCATTCAATGCAGAGCATCTTGTCACACTTGGCCAAGCGGCGAAGTCTCTAAAACTGGTAACTGGTGGTTCTGGTTTGGCTGCGGGTATTGCTAAGAACTGGATAGAGAACCTTGAAGATCAAAGTGATGCGAAGCAAGAGGGGAACCCTAAAAAGGCACCAACCGTTGTGTTATCTGGATCTTGTTCTGTCATGACCAACCAACAGGTCGCTGTTTACAAAGAAAAAGCGCCACACTTTGCTATTGATGTGAAGGCGTGTCTGACGGAAGAAGATTACTTAAATCAAGTGTTTGATTGGGTCATGACCAACATCGAAAGCGAGTTCGCACCACTGGTTTACGCAACCGCAGATGCAGCGGCGTTAAAAGCGATTCAACAAGAGTTTGGCGCGCATGCTTCAAGTCACGCGGTTGAACAATTCTTTAGCCAACTTGCAATCAAACTTCAGCAGCACGGTGTGAAAAATTTCATCGTTGCGGGTGGGGAAACCTCAGGGGTTGTAACCCAAAGCCTAGCCGTAAAAGGTTTTCATATCGGTCCTCAAATCGCACCAGGTGTACCTTGGGTGAAGTCACTTGAAGGCGAGCTTTCTTTGGCTCTGAAATCGGGCAACTTCGGCGATGAACACTTCTTTGCCAAAGCACAGTCGTTTTTTGAATAGGTGAGGTTGTGATGAATAAAGAATTGATGACAGAACAACAACTGCGAGAGCAAATGGTCACTATGGCGCGCTCTATGTTTGAACGTGGCTATGCGACTGGCGGCGCTGGCAACCTTTCTCTAAAACTGCCTAATGGACACTTTCTGGCAACGCCAACTGGTTCTTCGTTCGGCCGCTTGATTGCTGAAGAGCTTTCGGTTGTGGATATTGATGGCAACCATATCTCTGGTGAAAAGCCATCAAAAGAAGTGGCTTTTCATCTGGCGATTTATCGAAATAACTCAAAGTGTAATGCGATTGTGCATCTACATTCTACTTACTTGACGGCGCTTTCTTGTCTTGAAGGTTTAGATCGCGAGAATGCCATCAAAGCTTTCACACCTTACTTTGTAATGCGCATTGGCGAACTGCCAGTGATTCCGTACCTGCGCCCGGGCGACCCTCAGATTGCTGAAGAACTTGCGCAGCGGGCAAGTGACTACCGAGCTTTCCTCCTGGCGAACCATGGTCCAGTGATCACGGGTACGGACTTTGAAGATGCAGTGGATAACGCAGAAGAGCTAGAAGAGACAGCGAAGCTAGCGTTCATTCTTAAAGACAGCAACATCCGCTACTTAACGGATACTGAGATTCAAGACCTAAAAGGGAGAGGTAAGTAATGGCTAAATTCGCGGCAAATCTGACAATGTTATTCACAGAAGTTCCTTTTCTAGATCGTTTCGAAAAAGCACACCAAGCGGGCTTCAAAGCGGTGGAATACCTTTTCCCATACGCATTCGAAGCGCAAAAACTAGCAAGCAAGATACAGCAGTTTGGTTTTGAGCAAGCGTTATTCAACATGCCTCCAGGTGATTGGGATGCAGGTGAACGAGGTTTTGCAGCTATTCCGGGGCGTGAGGATGAATTTAAAACGAGCGTCGAGACTGCTCTGATGTACGCCAAGGCACTGAACTGTAAAAAGGTTCACGCTATGTCTGGCATTGTTGATTCTCGCTTCACTCGTGATCAGCATATTGAAACCTTTATCTCAAACATTCGTTATGCAGCGGATAAGTTTGCCGAACAAGGTGTTGAGCTGATGATTGAGCCACTCAACAATCGCGATGTACCGAACTACTTTGTTGCACATCAACGTGAAGCGGTGGAACTCATCAAACAAGTGGCTCGTCCAAACGTGAAATTGCAGCTCGATCTCTATCACGCACAAATTATGGACGGTGATCTGAGTACGTTGATTCGCGATGTGGCGCCATACACAGGCCATATTCAAATTGCTTCTGTGCCTGAAAGGCACGAACCATCGGAAGGCGAACTGAATTACCCACACCTATTCAATGTTTTGGATGACTCTGGTTACCAAGGCTGGATCGGTTGTGAATACAACCCAAGGCATAGCACGCAGCTGGGCCTTAGTTGGGTTAAACCATACCTATAACAATTTTAATTTCTATCCATAAATAACTTGAAACCAATTACAAAAACAAAGGGTCGTGACTATGAATATTATCATAACTGGAGGGGCGGGTTTTCTCGGAACCCTACTTGCCAAATCACTACTAAAAGAAAACAAAGCTGAAAGTATTACTATTGTCGACATTCAAAAGTCGCGCTTAGAGGGCATTGATGACCGAGTCGTTTCTTTAGTCATGGATATGACAAAGCGAGAAAATATAGACCAAGTTATTACTGCCGAAACGACACACATTTTTCATTTAGCGGCAATTGTATCGAGCCATGCTGAGCAAGATTTTGATTTAGGCGTAGCTGTAAACCTGACGACCACACAGTTATTGCTTGAGCGTTGCCGTAAAGTAAACCCTAATATTCGTTTTACGTTTGCTTCATCTTTAGCTGTATTTGGTGGTGATCTTCCGGAAACGATTACACCAATAACAGCACTTCATCCTCAGTCATCCTACGGGACGCAAAAAGCTATAGGTGAGTTATTGGTGAACGACTATGCCCGTAAAGGCTTTGTTAAAGCTATATCCGTACGTTTACCGACTATTTGTATTCGCCCTGGGAAACCAAACCTTGCCGCTAGCTCTTTCGTAAGCGGAATTATTCGTGAGCCTTTGAATGCTCAAGAATCAAATTGTCCTGTAGACCCTACGCTAAAACTTTGGATATCGAGCCCGTCTAGAGTGGTGGACAATATTCAATATGCAGGGCTAATGCCTTATGAGCAGTTAAATAATCTGTCCTATAGAACGCTTAATTTACCTGGTATTCAAACTACACCAGCTGAGATGATTCAAACAATGGACACTCTAATGGGTAAACAACTTTCTAATTATATTACCTATGAGCATGATGCGGGTATTGATCGTATTGTGAGTAGTTGGCCACAAAAAATTGATTGTACTAAAGAACTGGAGCTTGGATTTAAATCAGACAGTAATTTCAAGGATGTATTACAACAATTTATTTCTGTTAACAATATGGAGATTGTCTAATGTTACCAACCTCAGTAATTGGACTAATAGTAGCCGTATCAGTCCTTGTTTTTCTTGTATTACGTACAAAAGTACATGTGTTAATTGCGATGTTAATTGCGGCATGTATCGCAGGTATTATTGGTGGGTTAAGTGTTGACGACACGATTGCGACCGTTAGCAAAGGATTTGGTGGAACATTAGGCGGTATAGGGATTGTCATCGGTCTCGGCGTTATGATGGGGGCTATTTTAGAGGCTTCTGGAGCAGGAGAAAGTATTGCCTATAATTTTATAAAGTGGTTAGGAAAAAAGAAAGAAGAGGCCGCTCTTGCTGTAACTGGCTATATTGTTAGCATCCCAATCTTTGTGGATAGCGCGCTTATCATTCTTTATCCAATTGCGAAGTCTTTGTCAAAAACGTCCAATCGCTCGATTTTAACGCTTACGGTTGCTCTGGCGGGCGGCTTGGTCGTAGCGCATCACGCTATTCCGCCGACTCCAGGGCCTTTGGGCGTTGCTGGTATCTTTGGTGTCGATCTTGCCAGCATGTTAGGTTTTGGTTTGATGATCGCAGCGCCTTGTGTCATGGGTATTGTTTGGTATGCAAGATGGTTAGAAAAGCAGTTTCCTGAATTCATTCCAACCGAACATTTCTCGAAGTCTAGTGAGCAACTGATTAATGATCACAAAGAGTACATTGCAAGTAAAGAAGCGAAAGACCTACCATCTTTAAGTAAATCTATCGCTCCAATTATTATCCCTATTTTACTTATACTTGCGAAATCAGTGATGGGTTTATTAGAGGGGACTTTCGGTTTCGAAGGGCTGACTGCAACAACATTTGGTCAATTTATCGCTTTTATCGGCAGCCCTACTATTGCACTATCAATAGCGACGTTATTAGCGGTTTACACATTGGGTAATAACCTTACCAAAGAAGAAGCGAATGAAAAGATGGAACAAGGAATCTCCACTTGTGGCATCATTTTGTTAGTAACAGGAGCTGGTGGCGCGTTAGGTGCCGTATTGCGTGAAACGGGTGCGGGCGCAGAGATTGCTAACCAAGTTGCAGGGCTTCCTATTTCTGCGGTTATGATTCCATTTATTATTGCGACGTTAGTTCGTATTATTCAGGGCTCTGGTACAGTCTCCATGATAACCGCTGCTTCTATATCTGCCCCAGTTTTAGTAAATATTCCTGACGTTAACCTTTTATTCGCAGCGACGGCAGCTACGATGGGATCTCTATTTGCTGGCTACTTTAATGACTCGCTATTCCATATTGTTAATCGATTAATGGGGGTGACTGAGGTTAAGAAACAACTCATTATTTGGACTATTCCAACAACAATTGCTTGGGCTATTGGTGGTTCATTAGTCATGATTCTTAACTTATTCTTCGGATCTCATGGTTCAATCTTTGATCCTGTGTTACCACTTGCTGTACTTTTGGGGTGTGTTGCATTTACAAAATCTTACAGCGCTAAGCACGTCGAATTACAAGAGGTATAAAGGTTTACTTGTACTCTTCCATAAAGTAAAAACCTATCACAATATGTATTTTTATCAGATAGTTTAGAGTTTTTTAATAATATGAACGGCCCTATGTTTGGGCCGTTTTAGTTCTTATAAATAAACTATTTAACTTGAACCGATATAGGTTCCATCTTCAACTTAATCAATATGAAATGGAATTTTTATTTCCCGCTTAGTAAGCGATTACCTATAAAGGATCTATTCGAGTTTAACCCTAGTGACTTTACTCTAGCGAAGTAGGGTTACTTTATATAAGAGTCCAGTACTTTTAATACGACTTCCATATCTTTTTCACGTTGAGTTTTGTCTTCCTCAAGTACAACGTGCTCAAGTAAGTGACCTTTAATTACTTCTCGCATCAAACCATTTACTGCTCCCCGAATAGCGGCAATCTGCTGCAACACATCTTGGCATTCATGCTCTTCTTCCAGCATTTTTTTAAGTCCATTCACCTGACCCTGTATTTTACTGACTCGAGTGTTGAGCTTCTTTTGATCTCTGGTTGTATGCGACATGTCTTATCTTCTTTAAGTTACGGGCCGAGTTATTCTAACTGATAATGTAGCACTCAATTTATACTGGGGGGTAGTATTTAATACTAGGGGGGAGTATAGTTTGCGATAAATTAGAATCAACAACAGAGAACAACAATGGATTTTGTCGCGTTACTACAACAAGGTAATGGGTGGTTCTTTATTCCCAGTGCCATTTTGCTTGGCGCTTTGCATGGTTTAGAACCTGGGCACTCTAAAACGATGATGGCGGCGTTCATTGTCGCTGTGAAAGGAACGGTCAAACAAGCCGTGATGCTGGGTTTAGCTGCCACACTTTCTCACACTGCAATTGTATGGTTAATCGCTGTTGGCGGGATGTATATTAGCCAGAAATTCACCGCTGAAGCGGCTGAACCATGGATGCAACTTATCTCTGGGGTCATTATCGTGACAACCGGCGTATGGATGTTTTGACGGACATGGAGCGATGAGCGAGCTTGGAACAAAGTTCAGGATCATGCTCGCGATTGGACGACGCAAGTTGTGGATACAGGACATGGGCATGTTTCGCTTTCGATTACAGAGGAAGGGGAGCATCACCGTTTCCAGTTGCGAACACTCAGCGGTAAACCTTTAACTGCTGAAGGTATCAAGGTTTCGGTATCGAGTGATGGTTATCAACCTGCTGATATTTATCACTTTATAGAGCGTGATGGATACTTGGAATCGGCGTCTTGCATTAAAGTCTCTAATGGACTTTCTGTCACTTTGATCATCGGGCACCATGATCATACCCATGACTTTGATGTACATTTCCGTCCTGGTTCTCATTTAGAAAGCGAAGATAAGGAATATCAAGATGCTCACGAACGCGCTCACGCTTTAGACATTCAAAAACGCTTTGAGAATCGAGACGTGACGAATGGGCAAATTCTGCTGTTTGGATTAACGGGCGGTTTGATTCCATGCCCTGCTGCGGTAACGGTTTTGCTTATCTGTTTGCAGCTTAAGGCAATGACTCTTGGTGCGACATTAGTTGTGTCATTCAGTATTGGCTTAGCCTTGACTCTGGTTGCTGTTGGCGTTGTGGCAGCAGTGGGCGTGCAAAAAGCGACATCTAAATGGAGCGGTTTGAATGATGTTGCACGTCGAGCTCCTTACTTATCGGGCGTCTTGATCAGTGCAGTTGGTTTGTACATGGGTATGCATGGATACATATCGCTGACAAGTTAAACTCTGTGGTAAAGATTCTTTTCCTTTCTTTTTGCATGGGTAATAGCTTCATGCCTTGGTTTGCCTATTTTGCTGCCGATTCTTGATTGAGAATCACTCGATCTGACATCGCTGCCATATCTACAAACCAAGTCATTCTCGCTTCACCAAGCATCTCGGATTACAACCGCTGCAATTGTGGCTCTAATATCTGAACCTGAGATACTAAATGATAAAACGGGAGCACTGACCACAGCGCTCCCGACGGCAAAACGCTAATTAGAACTCTTTTCTTTAATGTTCGATACCAATTTGGTCGCATAGTTAAATTTAACTATGCAAACGTTTCCTTTTGCGTACTCGTCCCTTCGCCAAACCTCGTAGAAATGTGACGTTTTGAAGACTTTTTTTCCTTCTGTCTAAAGTAATCGGGAACCAAGCAGATACATAGTTATAAAGTTATGTCTTGCTCTGCCAAACAGACCCAAAATGCAGTTTGGTTGGTTTTGGAGAAGAAAGGCTTAGCGCTCGATTAATGAGCATCAATTGAATTGTATTGAGACAATTATAATGAAAAGAATCATCTTATTAGCAGTCTGCGCCATGTTTGGTATTGCTGTCGTGGCGAGTATGGCATCAACGTACCTAATTTCGAGTCAGAAAATCGATGACATCATCTTAAACAAATCCCAAGTTCAAGCTGAGTTTCTAGCGGGAAATGCGAGTTATATTTTGGAGAACTCAGCCAATCCAATGCAAGATTTACAATCGCTTGTTGAGGGGCTGAAACAACGTTCAGACGTGAGTTATGCCGTTGTAATTGACCGTAACGTAACGGCAGTAGCCCACAGTGATAAGCACAAGCTGAACAAAACCTATAACGATGAATATACTGTTGAAGGCGCGACGAGAGGTGTTCAACAGTACTCAAAGTGGTATGCCGATGTCCAGAAAGTATGGGTGTTTGACATCATGGCACCAATTTATGTGGATGGTCAGTTATACGGTACTTTTGATATTGGTATTCCTATTACCGAAGTGAGCCAAGCGACGAATGGAATTATTACTTACCAGTTGATCTCTATGGTGGCGATCTTCGTTATGTGTGTTTTGATTCTGTCACTTCTGCTAAATAAACTGATGAGACCGCTTTCTGCGCTTAAAGACGCTCTACAAGACATCTCAAAAGGAGACGGAGACTTAACCGTTCGTTTGCCAGCGAAAGGTAATGACGAAGTCGCGCAAATTTCTTCTGCTTTCAACGTTTTTGTTGGGAAAGTACATGAGATTATTACACAAGTTGTAAATACTGGTGTGGAGCTTAATAGTTCAGCTGTCGCTTTGCGTGGGCAATCTCAGCAAGCGCTCACAAGAGGGCAAGAGCAGAACGAGCAAACCATGCTGGTTGTCACATCCATGAACGAAATGATTGCGACGGTCAATGAAATTGCCTCCAATGCTGCCGGAGCGGCAAATGCTGCGAGTGCAGCAAGTAATGAAGCGCAAGATGGCTACACGACGCTAGAAAGAACCAAAACGGCGATGACTAATCTTGAAAACGAGATGAACAGCACTTCCAACATTATCGTGAGTCTTGCTGAAAATACTCAGTCAATTGGTAGTATTCTAGAGGTGATTAGAGGTATTTCGGAGCAAACCAATCTATTGGCTCTCAATGCGGCTATCGAAGCGGCACGCGCTGGTGATGCCGGCCGAGGTTTTGCAGTAGTCGCTGATGAAGTTCGCAACCTAGCGACTAAAACGGCTCATTCTACCGATGAAATTGACAATATGATTCACCAGCTACAAACTGAAGCTCAAAGTGCGGTGAATTCAATGAGTAATAGTAAGACTCTTATTGAAGAAGGAACGGCAGAAACTGAGTTAGCTCGACAGGCTTTAGAAGCAATAGCTGCACAAGTGACGACTATTTCAGATATCAATACTCAAGTAGCAACCGCAACAGAACAGCAATCAACGGTAGCAAACGAAATTAATATGAACATGGATACCGTCAGCCACTCAGTGAAAAGTGCGCTAACAGCGAGTGAGCAACTAGAAGAATCAAGTCAACAACTCGCGGAGCTATCGCGAACACTCGATCGTCACGTAGGAGCGTTTAGAATCTAAACGCCAACTGACCCTCTTTAATAAAAGCCAGTAAATGTTAATTGCTGGCTTTTTTATTTGAAAAAATCGAGTCTCAAATCGCTTAGCGGTGTTTGTCCTTTCTAGACGATAAAACAGAATACGATAAATTAGTTGAGTAAAGCTTAGCTAGGCGTTAAGTTTTGCGTTTTGCTTTAAATGTTCAACAAACATAGATATTTTCTTAGCTACATGTTTTCTTGACGAGTAAAAGGCGTAAAGCACTAAATCCTCAGGTTCGTACTCTAGAGTGACGATTTCTAGCTCACCATTTTTGATCTCATTTTGGCATGACTCAATTGGCAATATTGCGTATCCAAGCCCTGATAACGCGCCATATCTGGCGAGATGACCGCTGTTTACTTTGAATGAAGATTGCACAGTTTGAGTAATATGGCCCCCAGCAGGGTTTCTGAATACCCATGGTGCACCATTTACTGCGGTAAGCGTCGTGATGCAGGGAACATGACTTAGATCCGTAATTTTGTAAGGGGGGGCGTATTTCTCAATTAGTTGAGGCGCGGCTAAAATGGCACTGGGCCAGCGTTTTATCTCTCTCGCCACCCAGTTACTGTCTGACAAAGTCCCTCTATGAAAACTCAAAATGACATCAAAGCTGTCAATAACATCATCTTTAGGGTTTAGCGTTGTATCGCAAGACAAAGAGATTGACGGGTATTGCGTGCAAAAGGTGACAACCGCTTTGGCCAGTACAGGTGTGTCTGGCATAAGAGTTCGCAGTTCCCCTGTTACCGTGTGCGAGTGGCGCGTTACAGTTTCTAGTGCGGCGTTGAGTTGCTCCAATAACGGACGAGTGCTGCTATAGAGCTCTTCTCCAGCCTCGGTGGGCGTCATTCGCCTTGTTGTTCTATTGAACAACCTAATGTTTAACTTTTCTTCAAGCAGGGCAATGTGTCGGCTGATATTTGATGTTGGTATATTCAAACACTCAGCGGCTCGCTTAAAGCTGTTGTTCTCATAAACACAGTGAAAACTTTTTAACCAGATTTGGTCAACGTTATCAAACATTTCATTATCCCACTTTATTGGATTATCAAGCCAGCATATCGCACTTTATCCCTGTACTAAGTTACATACAATTTTATTTACAAGTTTAAGCGAACAAACAACGAGATATCGCGCTAGAACGTAATCAATAGTGGTGAATTTATGAGCTGGTTAGAACGGTTATTTGAGAATAAAAATATAATAGGTTCGCGCAAAGCGTCTATCCCTGAGGGCGTTTGGACAAAGTGTCCTGAGTGTGAACAAATACTTTATCGTGCCGCGTTAAAAGAAAATTTGGAAGTATGCCCTAAATGCTCATATCACATGAGAATGGCTGCGCGTCAAAGGTTGATCTCTTTTCTGGACCATGGAACACAACAAGAGTTGGCAAGTGAGTTGGAGCCACAAGATATTTTGGGTTTTAAAGACTTAAAGCGATATAAAGAGCGAATTGCTTTAGCACAGAAAACGACTGGAGAAAAAGATGCGTTGGTGGTGATGGAGGGCAAGTTATTGGGGCTGCCTGTTGTTGCGTGTGCATTCGAATTCTCTTTCATGGCAGGCTCGATGGGCGCAGTGGTTGGCGAGAAGTTTGTCCGAGCAGTTGAAAGCGCAATTAATACAAAATCTGGGTTAGTATGTTTTTCCGCTTGCGGAGGGGCGCGCATGCAAGAGTCTTTGGTGGCACTCATGCAAATGTCAAAAACCAGCGCCGCGTTAAACCACTTATCTGAGCACAGATTACCCTATATCTCAGTATTGACGGACCAAACTTATGGTGGCGTCTCGGCGAGTTTAGCCATGTTAGGAGACATCAATATTGGTGAACCTAAAGCAAGTATTGGCTTTGCGGGAAGACGGGTCATTGAGCAAACGGTACGTGAAAAGCTACCAGACGAGTTTCAGCGAAGTGAATTTTTACTAGCGCATGGTGCGCTAGATATGATTGTCGATAGACGTGAAATGCGCGATCGCGTTGGCCGCTTACTGGCTAAGTTAACCAACGCGAGGGTGGTCTCAGAATAGGTTGTATTAAAATTAGACTTAGTACTTGCGTTTATTGAGCCGTAATCATTACAAACCGTTCATTTTGCCCCCATCTTGGTTCCGCATTCATTAGGCTGAGATCCAACGCCGTTTGGTATGGGTCAACAGCAAAATGGTTGCTTACTAACCCCCAGAGCATCCAGTTGATTGCGGTTTCATTCTCGGTAAGCTCTTCGAGTGGCGCTTGGAGGAAAAAGTACTCATCTTCGCCATCGTAACCGAGCCGATCATAGATAATGTTGCGTAGCTCTCGATCCAAATCATGTTGGAGGTTGATTGAGTCGTACAGTTGCTCTTCTGTTGGGCCATTCTCATGGTGATAAACATTGCGTTTTGACTCTTTGTGTAAAGTACCTGCGCCAGTTTCAATGCTTACTTTCTTTTGCGAGTGTTGCTCAAGAACTTGAATGATTTCATCCTCTAGTTGATCGAGTTTACTCAGCAAAACTTGATTGTTTATGTCACCAGCGGGGGAGGCCATCGTTTGGAAGGCTTTCACTCTCTCGTAGACTGCTTTCCCGTGAGGAAGGGCTGCAAAACACTGTTCTTGGAGCGCTTCATTGGCTTGCCAAATGCCCGAGTAGAGCTCGTAATCATGTGTATATGGTGGAAGCTCTTCAGTATCTTCCCCTAATAATTCTCGCCAGTGCTTTTGCCACTGTTCTTCTTTTGCGTGTTTTACACGCGCGTATTGCTTAACCCAGCGGTTACGAAGTTTTACCCCAAAAATGGCAAGTCCCCATGGAGCGAGCAAATAAAAATAATAGTGAGAAGAGTTATCCCAAAAGTAACCGTAAACGTAAACACCAAAAGCAAGCACCCAAGTTCCAATAGTACAAGCAATAACCCCGGACATTATTGATGATTGGCGCTTTGTTTCTCTTAATGTATTACCTTCAGCACATAACCAAAAAATGCCGCCAAAAACAAAGGCAAACGTTGTCATGAAGTAGGCAATCCCCGCTCCCCAAAATCCCCAAAGTGACATGTATTATCCCTAGCCAAATATCTGCTTTATTCACTCATCAATGACTGGAGGAGTAAATGTGTTTGATTTGGCGGAGAATTTACCATTAATGCCAACCTTTTGATATGCACTCTATGACTTATTGGGAATGAGTCACAAATAAAAATAGATGGTATCAAGCATCAAAATTTAATTTAGAACCTTTGATTGTCGTGAACTCTATCTGGAAGAGTTAAGGGGGGGCGTTTAAGGGCAATTTTCCTCATAAAGTCGTTATTTAGAAAAAGGTAAATTAATGTTTTTATTGATAATTGTGAGTTTTTTTGGAGTGGGATTGCTCCCATTTAATTAGAGTAAAAGACCTATTTTTGGGAGCGGTTTCATAAATTTTATGACACTGATTTCACTGTTTGAGCTGTAAAGAATATAAACCCCCACTCAATGTATGTTAATAATCAATGAGTGTTGTTATGTCTCATATCCGTTTTTTCCCGCGCCATCGTTTGGCGCTTGCTTGTATGCTAGCGAGTGTGTCTGGCTTCTCTTTTGCACAAAATCAGTGTGCTGTTGCTGATTTACAACAATCGCGAGATCTGGCTACTGCCGTTTCTGGTGCTGAGTATGATTGCTACCACGCTTGGTTTTCAGCACCTTCAGAAACGCTGAATGATATCTATAGTGAAGCGAGCCTAAGCCGTATCCAAGTCGCGCTGGATCAAGAAATCGCTCGCTATCGTGGTGAAGCAGATCAAGCTCGTATTCTAGAGAACCTAGGCGAATTTATTCGAGCGGCCTACTACGTTCGCTACAACGCTGGTACTGGTACACCTGAGTTTTCGCAAGCGTTGAGTCAGCGTTTTGCTCAGTCGACGAACCTATTCCTAAACAACCCTCATGCTTTGGATCAAGGTCGTGAACAAGTTGGTGCAATGAAGAGCCTGACTTTGATGGTTGATAACGTTAAGCAGTTGCCGCTGACCATGGATAGCATGATGGCCGCGTTGATGCACTTTAATCGTGAAACCGCGCAGGACACGCAATGGGTCGATGGTTTAAACAACTTGTTCCGCTCTATGGCAGGCCATGCGGCGAACGATGCGTTCTACCGATACATGGCAAACAATACACACCATATTGATACGTTGGTGAAATTCGCATCTGATAATGCTTGGGCATTAGATACGGATGCAAGCTTTATCGTTTTCAATGCATTACGTGAAACTGGTCGTTTGCTCGCGAGCCCAGATCAGGAGACCAAACGCAAAGCATTGGCAGTAATGCAACAGGTGATGCAGCGTTATCCACTGGGTAGTGAGCATGACAAACTATGGCTTGCTGCCGTTGAAATGATGAGCTACTACGCACCAGAAGGCCTAAATGGTCTGAATATTGAGCAAGCCAAGCAAGATTTAGCTGCACGTGTAATGCCAAATCGTTTTGAATGTCAGGGACCTGCCATTATTCGCTCTGAGGATCTGACCGATGCTCAAGCAGCGAAAGCGTGTGAAGTGCTAGCGGCAAAAGAAGCCGACTTCCATCGAGTTGCGAATACGGGTAATCAACCTGTCGCTGATGATTTGAATGATCGTGTTGAAGTGGCGGTATTCGCGAGTAACACTAGTTACGTTGATTACTCTTCATTCCTATTTGGTAATACAACGGACAACGGTGGTCAGTACCTAGAAGGTGACCCTTCAAAAGCGGACAATACTGCGCGTTTCGTCGCTTATCGCTACGCGAATGGTGAAGATCTCTCTATCTTGAACCTAGAACATGAATACACGCACTATTTAGATGCACGATTTAACCAATACGGTTCGTTCAGCGATAACTTGGCTCATGGTCATATTGTTTGGTGGCTAGAAGGTTTTGCTGAATACATGCATTACAAGCAAGGTTACCAAGCTGCGATTGAGCTGATTGCAGATGGTAAACTGAGCCTTTCCACTGTGTTTGATACCACGTACTCTCACGATACCAATCGTATCTATCGTTGGGGTTATCTAGCTGTTCGATTCATGTTAGAAAATCATCCACAAGACGTCGAAAGCTTGTTGGCATTGTCGCGCTCTGGCCAGTTCGAACAATGGGCACAGCAGGTGACGTCTTTAGGTCAACAATACGATGCTGAGTTTGAACGTTGGTTGGACACATTAAAAGTGGAACCTGAGCAACCTGATACAGACCCAGAAGAGCCAACAGAACCAACAAGCCCTGAAGCACAAGTGACTGAATTGACGGCGAACCAAAGCCTTCAGCTCAGTGGCGAAGCATACAGCGAAAAACTGTTCTACGTTGATGTTCCAGCCAACACCGTTAACTTCAATGTATCTATTGAGGGTGCGGGTGATGCGGATCTTTACATGAGCTACAACAAAGTCGCGCATTACTATGATTTCGAAATGAGTCAATATGCTGATGGCAGCAATGAAGAGATTGTGTTTGAACCAGAGCAAGATGGTTACGTTAAAGCGGGTCGTTACTACATCAGCTTAACTGGACGTGATAGCTATGACTCAGTGAATCTTGTGGCTGCGTTAGAAGTGGAAGCGCAAACACCGCCAACCCAAGTGCAAGATGATTTAGCACCTGTGGTATTAGAGTCTGGTGAAGCCAAAATGCTTACCGTTCACAAGCAGCGTTATGCAGCAGTTTATGTGCCTGAAGGTGTTGAAGAGGTTCGTGTATGGCTAACGGCTCACTCTCAAACTGGTAATGTCGATCTATACGCGAGTAGGGAGCATTGGCCTACAGTAGAGCAGCACGAGTATGCGTCCAACTATGCAGGCAGCAATGAATACCTTGCGATTCCTGTTACTGAAGCAGGGTACGTGCACTTCGCTCTTCAGGCTCCAGAGCAAGGCGATGACGTTGAAATGCTAGTGCACTTCAACTAAACAGGTTCGATTAACTAAAGTCGAGATAAAACGTCGCTGATACAGCGACGTTTTTGTTTATATCGGACACGATTATAAACAAACAGCGGCGAATGCTAGTTAATCGGCTGATCTATCGAGTTATCAGTTGCCCTTTTTCTAAACGGCTTTAGGTTTGTATTGCAATTTACCGCGCACATAAACTTTTTTAGCGACGCGTTCTGTGACCTAGCTTCTGATTTGTGCTTCCCAAATGGATACAATATATATGCACCCCGTGCAATAAAGTGAAAAGGGAAAGACATGAAAACGCTTATTTATGAAACGTTGATTAGCCTTGCTAACCAAGAACCAGAACAACATGCAAGAATCCGACAAAATCTCTATGAACAGTTGGATCTGCCGTTCGATAAGCAGCTGGCTTTGTATTCTTGTGCCCTTGGTCCTGCAAGTTCAGGCAAGTTGGAGAGCAGTCAAGGCATTAACAACGCGGTAGATTGCGCGGTTAAACTGCTTGAAACTCCTGAGCGCTAATTCACTCGTTGTTTTAATCACGGCCCGAACCCCAAGGGCCGTTTTTAATTGCGGTTAAATTGATTTCAACGTCGTTATTACTCTGCTCTTTCCGCTAGCACTTCTTTGAATGCAAACATGCCGTTTAATGCCGCGGGAAAACCTGCGTAGACGGACATCTGCAAAATGATCTCTTTAATCTCATCCTCGCTACAGCCTACATTCAGCGCTGCATTTAAGTGCACTTTTAGTTGCGGCGCGCAATCCCCCATTGCCGTTAGCGCGGCGACGGTTGCGATTTCTCTCGATTTTAGGTCTAAGCCCGGGCGAGCATAAATATCGCCAAACGGATACTCAATGGTGTACTGAGCTAAATCTGGACAAATATCTTGTAAGGTTTCGATGACATTATGACCAGCGTCGCCATCAATTTGAGAGAGTAGTTCTAATCCTTTGTTAAAGCGTGATTGTTCCATCGGTATGTTCCTAGTGAATAAACGTAAACACACCTTAATCGTTAGAGTTAACTCTAAGTCAACGAACTTTTCCGCTTTTATACAAGGCAATTTTTTCTTCTAGAGCCGATAAGTGCTTTTTCTGTTGCTCAATGTGGCGTTTGAGGTTTTCTTGGTGTTGTTCTAACAGGGCTTGACGTTGTGGTACAGATTGAGAGCCGACTTCCCTTAATTTGGCATACTCTAGAATCTCTTCAAGTGGCATTGCAGTTTCTTTTAAACGCTTAACAAAGCTTATCCAGTTTAGATCTTTCGAACTATACATTCGATGTCCACTCGCGTTTCTATGGACATGTTTAAGTAAACCGATTTTTTCATAGTATCGAAGTGTATGAGCAGATAGCCCGACGAGGTCAGAAAATTCTTTGATATTCATTATTATCCTCCAAGGTAGAGCATACCCCATAGAGATAAGCTAAGTTTCGCATTTTGAAGTCATTTCGGGACAGATACAAACAGAAATCTTTAGTCTTTTAACGCTAGGTATGGTGATTTACTGGATTTTTGAAACGCGCCAAACGTGATCCATCTGCCAGTTTCGTTTTATTAACAATTGATTACTCAACGGGTTGGCTTGGCTATTTTTATCCTTTGGGCCTATTTTAGGGCGTACATAGGTCTTATGTTCTATCTTTTTAAATTTAAGTTTTTGTTAATCAAAACAATGCCTTAGTTTTGTTTTGGTCTGTTCGGGTTGTATGTCGTGTGCCCGTTATTCACTCAGAACGATTTATCGCTGTGCAATGGATGAGTCGCTACGCCTTCGATTTCAGCCTTGAGTTAGTGCTAAAAGGGTGAGTGCCTCTGATGAATAGCTTTTATAATTTCGATTATTGAATTCACTCACAAAAAAATGCAAACAAGTAATCGTGAGTGGAAACGAGCAGGAGAACAACATGAGTGGCTCACAGGAAACACAATCATTCGGTGCAAACGTTATCTTACATGCGTTTGATTGGAAGTATGCTGACATTGCCCAACGAGCAAAAGAAATCCGCGAGCTTGGTTATGGCTCTGTGTTGGTTTCGCCACCAATGAAAAGCGCACACGATGAGCGCTGGTGGCAGCGTTATCAACCACAAGATTATCGTGTTATCGATAATGCTTTGGGTGATACCAAAGATTTTATTCATATGGTTCGTGAACTGGAGCAAGTTGGTGTGTGGGTTTATGCCGACGTAGTGTTTAACCATATGGCAAATGAGGCCCACCTTCGCAGAGACCTTCAGTACCCAAGACAAGAGGTCTTGGAGGAATACCAGAACAACAAACAGAAATATCAGTCGCTAGCGTTGTTTGGCGATCTATCTCAACCACTTTTTGATGAAGAGGACTTTGTTGAAGCATTCGGCATCAAAGACTGGAAAGATAAGTGGCAGGTTCAAAACGGACGTATCACAGGTGGACCAACCGATCCTGGCTTGCCAACTCTTCGTGTTTGTGACCATGTCGTTGAGCAGCAGCGAGCGTACCTAAAGGCGCTGAAAGCTATTGGTGTGAAAGGTTTTCGTATTGACGCTGCGAAACACATGACGTTAGAGCATCTTAAGCGTGTTTGGACAGACGACATCACGCGGGATGTGCATATATTTGGTGAAATTATTACCGATGGCGGTGCGACGGAAGAAGAGTATCAGCTGTTTCTTGAGCCGTATCTACAGGAAACTCGCCTAGGTGCGTACGATTTCCCTTTGTTCTCAACCATGTTTAAGGCGTTTGCTAAAAAGGGCAGCTTCAAGTCTCTGATTGATCCCTATTGTTTTGGTCAGGCTTTGTCCCCCGGTCGTGCGATTACATTTGCTATCACACATGATATTCCTAACAATGATGTCTTTCTTGATCTCATCATGGACGAGGAAAACGAATGGTTAGCTTATGCCTATATTCTAGGCCGAGATGGCGGTGTGCCGTTGATTTATACCGACTTAAACACCAGCGGTATTAAAGGTAAAAATGGTCAGCCAAGGTGGCAAGGTGCATGGAGCGACCCGAGAATGACAAAAATGATCCAGTTCCATAATATGACGCATGGCGAGCCGATGAGTGTTCTTGAAGGTAACGATGACATGCTCGTACTTAAGCGAGGTGACAAAGGTATTGTGGTGCTTAATAAATCACAGCGTCAACAGTCTTTGACATTAAAAACGGATGGCAATTGGGTTGATTTGATGACAGAACAAATCATTCCGACTGACGGTAAGTTAATCGTACCATCTAAGTCGTCGATGTTACTTGTCGCGAACTAGAAGATGTACACACCGAGCTTAGCAACTTCGGTGTGTATGTTTTTCATCGTCATTCACGTTCTGCTGAAGTTCAATAGAAACTCAAACTCTCTCGTTTTTGCTAGAAATTTATGAGCACTCGTTAACGCAACATTCTGCTTTTAAAAAACCAATTACGTCATCTAAGCACTGATACTCTGCAACACAAAAAAGGGTTCTACCCTCGCGGCGCTGGGTGAGAAGACCAGCTGAAGCAAGGCTCGAGATATGATGAGAGAGAGTGGATGCTGGAATGCCAAGCTTTTCTTGTACGCCGCCTACCGCGATACCTTTGTATCCCGCTTTGACGACTTCTTTGTAAATACTTAAACGAGTCGGATGCCCTAACTCTTTTAGTGCTTTAGCAACGGCTTCAAGCTCCATACTGACCTCTAAAGAATGACCACAGTAATTTTGTTTCGATAATAGGGAAAGTCTCGGTAAATGCCAACTATTACGATCTCAGAACAGTTTAAATCAGATGAGATTCATACTGGCTCATGCCTTCATGACAACAATTGTCTGTTCTAATGAGACAGATCAATCTTCATTATTATTTCACGCCACGTTCAAAATCCCTCGTCTACACTCAATGTTGAGTTGTCAGTTGGCAGACCAAGGAGGCGGCCATGATTGCGGTTCATAGAGATTATTGTTTGTCTAACAGTTCGGAGTTACATGCCCACGTTAAAGTCAACCCTGTTGGTAAATTAGAAGTTGAGATTGTTGAACTTCAAGAGCGCCACACCACAGAGTTTGATGATTTGTCTTTTGAGAGTCGTGGGTGTGAAACTCGAATCTGTGGTAAAGAAGACACAACTCCGTGGCAGTTCAATCTTGCAGTTACTGATGCGTTAGAGCTTTCTCATTTAGTGGAAGAAGCAAACGAAGAGTATGAGATTTTAATGAATGATCTTATGTAATATCGAGAAGATCATTTTATTCTGCACGGCGTGTGGCTCTGTACTGAAAAAATAAAAACCTCCCAAGCGGGAGGTTTTTAATATGGAGTGCGTTATCGTTGGATAGGCTCTTCTCTTGGTGGTGTTAGCTCTTGGACGTTATCTTCATTAAAGTCATCGGCGTAACCTTTAGGTGGCGGTGTCCAACCACGTTCTGACCGCGATAGTTTGTCATGACGATCTTTTTGCATCTCTTCCGCCATTTTCTCCTCTAACTGAATAAACAGTTGTCGGAAATTGTTGTCATAGCGTTCACCTTCAGAATCATCTTCCCAAGCTTTGTAAAGTATTTCTGACTTACGTGCTTCAACACGCTTATATGTCGCCTTCTGTTGTTCAACAAAGAAGGGGTGAATGCCAAGGGCTTTCATTGTGTGACCGCCCATCTCCAATGCAGAATGGTAGGTCTCTGATTCAATAATATCAGCCCCCGCTTGACGCAAAAGATAGCCATGTCCACGGTCAAAGGCACGTGCAATCACTGTTACTTTTGGGTACGTGTGCTTAACGTACTTCACCAGTTCTACACTCGATTCTTGGTTATCAATCGCCACAACCAACGCAGCGGCGTGCTCAATGCCGGCTGTATGTAGCATATCTGGTCGAGTCGCGTCGCCAAAATAGGCGCGAGTGCCAATCTGGCGCATGTTATCGACTTGGTCAGATTGATGGTCAAGTACCACGGTAGTCACGCCGTTTGATACCAATAGGCGATTCACTATTTGTCCAAAGCGGCCGATGCCGGCGATGATCACCGTGCCTGTTTCCTCAATCGTATCGCTTTCGCGTTCATTTGACTGGCTTTCAAAGCGCGGCAGAATCACTCTATCAAACAGAATAAACAAACCTGGTGTCAGGAACATCGAAATCGCAACCACTAACGCAAGAGTTTGTGAAAGTTCAAATGGGATGACGTGGTTTTGCACTGAAAAGCTTAGAAGTACAAAGCCGAATTCACCTGCTTGAGCCAAGCTTAGGGTAAACAGCCAGCGGTTGCTGCCTTTCACCCTAAATATCAGTGCAAGAATAAACAGCACCAAGGCTTTCAAAACCATCACGCCAATGGTCAATGCCATGACCAACCAGAAATCACCAAAAAGGACCGAGAAGTTGATCCCTGCGCCAACGGTAATAAAGAACAGACCTAACAATAGGCCTTTAAATGGTTCGATATTGGATTCTAACTCGTGGCGGAATTCACTGTTCGCCAATACAACGCCAGCCAAGAAGGTTCCTAAGGCAGGAGATAAGCCCACTAAACTCATCAGTGCAGCGATACCAATGACAAGCATGAGTGCAGTTGCGGTAAAGATTTCTCGCAAACCAGAGCTAGCCACATAATTGAGCAGCGGTCGACTTAAAAAGTGTCCACCAACGACGACGATTGCTATCGATGCTGTGATTACGATGCCGTATGCCCAGCCTGGCAACCCCGCAACGAGGCTTAATTCTTCATGGTGCGCTGCGGCTGTTTGTGCTGCGGACTGTGCCTGTTCAATTAATTCAGGTAAGGCCAATAGGGGAATGAACGCCAACATTGGTATCACTGCAATATCTTGAAAAAGCAACACGGAGAAAGCGTTTTGTCCACCTTCCGTCTTCGTTAATCCTTTTTCGCTAAAAGTTTGCAAAACAATCGCAGTAGAAGAGAGGGCGAAGATCAAACCTATGGCTAAGGCTATGGTCCAAGGCTGGTCAAAGTATAAGGCAATACCCATAATCGCCGCGACGGTACCGCCGACTTGCAGACCTCCTAAGCCCATTAAGCGATTGCGCATCGCCCACAACATTTTGGGTTCGAGCTCTAAGCCAACGAGAAACAGCATCATCACCACGCCAAACTCGGCAAAGTGCTGGATTGTTGTTGTTTCTTCACCGACTAAACCGATAATTGGGCCAATAACCACACCTGCGATGAGATAGCCTAAAACGGACCCAAGTCCCAAACGCTTAGCAAGTGGGACTGCAATTACAGCAGCAATCAAATATACGAAGGCTTGTAAGAATATCCCTGTCATGAAGCCTCCTTAATGAGCTCTGGCAATGCGCTGTTAAGCTTGATTAATGACGCCGCAGCTTCAACATCCAACCTATCTTCGACTAAAGCTGTTAGCAGGCTCTTGTACCGCTCAACATGACGAGGGATTCGCCCTTCTTCATCTGCTGTACGTGCGCCAAACATCGCGAGAGGGGCAATGTAGTTCATGCCGGTCAGTGCGGACATTTGTTCAATAGGCGCAAGCAGTTGACGAATCGTAAAGTGGTTGTAGCCCTCTGCCTTATAAGCTTCTTCTTTGCCCCCTGCAGACAGCACACAAAGCATGGTCTTGCCTTGCAGTGCTGTGCCATCTGTACCGTAAGCAAAGCCATATTCCAAAACCAGATCTTGCCACTCTTTTAAAATCGCAGGCGTTGAATACCAATATAGTGGGAATTGGAAAATCACCACGTCATGCTCACGTAAGCGTTGCTGCTCACGGTCGATATTAATATCGAAACGAGGGTATTCGCCATAGAGATCAACACATGTCACGCCTTCAATTTTTTGAGCTTCTTTGAAAAGTGGAGTATTCACTTCTGAACGATGCTGGGAAGGATGAGCAAAGAGAATGAGTACTTTTTTATTTGCCATAGGGATCCTTGCTATCTAAATAACCATGCCCAGTAGGAGCGCGGGTTGGTTAGAAAATGTAACTCATAAATGATCACCAAGCTAGTTTGGAAAACTGTTTAAGCTGTTTCAATATCAATAAAAAACCACCAAATAGATTGGTGGTTTTGGGAAGCGTTACGTTTTACTAATCATGAATAGGGACGACTAGAATATCCACCGGTGACTTGTTAATTAAGTGTCTGGAGTAAGAAATAATCTTGCTCCAGAAATCTTGGTGGTGACCACATATCAGAAGATCCACTTCTTGCTCTTTAATGGTGACCTCTAATTTATCAGCCAAGTCGCCAGTACCTACGAAGAAATGTTTAAGTGGGTAATCCATGTAATCACTAAATGTTTTTAAACATTCCATTGAATGCTCATTCAACGGCCTTTGATCCGGGTTTTCTTTAATGTCTACAAGCTCACGATAGATTTCTCCGTGCGTACCATCAATATGAATAAAGGAGATATCGGAGTCGAGATAGTTTGCCATTGATACCGCTCTGTCGATAAGCACGGTGCTTTCATCTGACAGTTCGAGTGCAACAAGGATATGTTTGTATTTCATAACCACGCCCTTATGTGGATTATCTTTACCCTAAGCATAGTATGGCTTGGATAAAAATTGTGTTGCTAAGATCTCGAAATTGTTCAAAGACTTGTTAAAAAGTTAATGTGATATAACAACTTACTGTGAAACTTTCTTTTTGTTCGCATTTGGTTAGAAAGCTTGCTTTTTGAACAAAAAAGCGGCTACACTTTGGGCATCATTTCTCTAGGAGATTACGCCAACATGAAGAACTAAACCTGTCATCCATATTTTTACTTATTTTTTGGATCTGCAGGGGTAGTAGGCGTAGCTCACTTTCCGATATTTCTTTGCAACAAGACGACTTTTTGATTTGACGTATATCGTCGAGCTTTACATAGAGCTTAATGCGTTTGTGCACGCGTTTTGTTGCAATTTCAAATCATAGCTACGGCTGTTGTCCCTGTCATACAGGAGGCAAATTATGCCAGTTTTACAAGCTTTTAATGTTAGCCATCAGTTTGATAATGGCGATACGCTATTCCAGTCTATTTCTTGTTCCATGACTAAACGACGTGTTGGTTTGGTTGGGCGCAATGGCATCGGCAAGTCGCTTTTGGCTTCCATTTTAGCGGGAGAAACTCAGCCTGCCAGCGGTGTTGTGACTGCTCCCTCTTCTTTCATGATGTATCGCCAGCAGCCGTCTGATCTGCTTTCAGGTCAGCAATCGATCGCCCAGTTTCTGGGCAAAGATGCGGTCTTGCATGCTTTAAAGCAGATTGAACAAGGTGATGTTTCTGAACATTGGTTCGAACTGGTTGGCGAGCAGTGGGATATTGAATTAAAACTCAAACAGCAGCTCGCTGCGATGGGATTACCGCAAGACCCTGATTTCTCTTGTGCTCGGCTCAGTGGTGGTCAGTCGGCACGTTTGCAGCTATGGCAGTTGTTTGAAAACGAAACGGAGCTTTTGATTCTCGATGAACCATCCAATCACCTCGATACCGAGGCGAAACAATGGCTGATAGAGTCTATGACGCATTTCAGCGGCGCGATTTTACTCATCAGTCACGATCGTGAGCTGCTGCGAGAGATGGAGGAAATTTGGGAGCTATCGGGCCTAGGTTTCCAGGCTTTTGGTGGAAATTACGATGTGTACGCCGAGAAAAAACGCACTGAACTGCAAGCGGTCGAGAGGCAGTTAGCGCAAGTCGATAAACAGAAAAAACGGTTAGCCGAGCAAGCCCAGAAAAATCGCGAAAAAGCAGACCAACGCGCCGCGCAAGGGAACAAACTGCGCAAAGACGGCAGTCAGCCCAAAATTTTGCTTGATGGAAAAAAGGATAGCGCGACCGCCAGTGCCTCAAATCGCAATAAGAATGAGCAACTCAGACAAGCGCATTTACAAGCCAAAGAACAGGCGTTGCAATCGCGACATGAGCAGCTCAAGGCGCAAAAGTCTTATCTTACAGATAATCCGAACCGTTCGCGAAAAGTATTGTCGATACAAGAAGGTATATTACCTTTTGGGAATTCTACACCTATCACGTTGCAGATTTTTGCGAACGACAAAGTCCATCTCAAAGGGAAAAATGGCTGCGGAAAATCAACCTTGTTAAAGGCATTGCTTGGCGAGTTATCGTTGCAGAGTGGTGAGTTGCAAGTGAATACGCCTTTGTATTATCTCGACCAACATTTTGGCGCAGTGAATCCAAATCTTTCGTTACTTGAAAACGTAATGGAGAGCTGCCAAGAGATGACGGAAAGTGAAGCGAGGACCTTATTGGCCGGGATCGGTTTTCGTCGAGATGCTGTGTTTCGGTTGGGGCGCCTACTGAGCGGTGGCGAGAAGATGAAGCTCGCGATGCTGATAGTCAGCCACCAAAATTCTCAGCCTTTGCTGCTGCTTGATGAACCAGATAACCATCTCGACCTCGAGTCAAAAATAATGCTTAGTCAGGCGTTAAACACATACAAAGGTGGATTTGTTCTGATTAGTCACGACCAAGATTTCGCTTCTGAGTCTGGGGTTTTGCGTCAAATTGAACTGACTTAGACGAAAGAGAGTAAACGCCATCGTAGCTCTTAAGTATTGCTCCTAAGCTCTACACCGCCACTTACCGATATGTAGAATTCGCAGGAAATGAGGGAGTTAGGATGGCTTTCACAACTCGTTTAATGAAATTAGATTCATTTTGTCGATATATAGTAGAGTTCTGATGTATTGCACAAAAAGACAACAGAAAAATAAAAAGGAATTTCATGAAAAAGAACACCCTAGCACTCACAACGGCTCTCGTACTCGGAAGTGTGTTGTCTGTGGCGTATGCCAATGAAGCGGCGCAATCGTCGGTTGAACAGGTAACCCCGAAAACCATCACGTATCCAACCACACAAAAAGTGGATGTTGTCGATGACTACTTTGGTACAAAAGTGAGTGATCCTTATCGCTGGTTGGAAGACGATCTCAGCCCAGAAACCGCAGAATGGGTGAAGGCACAAAATGCAGTGACGTTTGATTATCTGTCGAAAATCCCTTACCGCGAGCAGATTGAAGAGCGCATCACTAAGCTCATGGACTACGAAAAGCAAAGCCAACCGTTCAAAGAGGGTAAGTTCACTTATTTCTACAAAAATGACGGGTTACAAAACCAAGATGTGCTTTATCGGCAGTTAGGTGATGGCGAAGCAGAAATTTTCCTCGATCCAAATACTTTTAGTGAAGATGGCACCACATCGTTAGCGGGAGTGAGCTTTTCACGTGATGGTTCTTTGGTTGCATACAGCATTTCGGAAGGCGGTAGCGATTGGCGCAAAGTCATTGTGTTAGACACAGAAACCAAAAAGCCCGTCGGCGAAACGCTGGTGGATATTAAGTTCAGTGGCATCAGTTGGTTCGGCAATCAAGGCTTCTATTACTCAAGTTATGACAAGCCAAAAGGGAGTGAACTTTCTGCGAAGACAGACCAACACAAGCTCTACTTTCATAAACTAGGGACGAAACAAAGTGAAGACCAATTAATTTTCGGTGGTGTAAAGGACGAAAAGTATCGCTACGTTGGGGGTTACACGTCGGAAGATGAACGCTACTTGTTTATCTCAGCTAGCGTATCGACGTCGGGCAACAAACTGTTCTTCAAAGACCTGAGTAAGCCAAATAGCTCGCTCAAAACCATTTTAGATAACACCAGTTCTGATACTTGGGTGATAGACAACCAAGGCACGAAACTGTACTTGGTTACGAACCTTAATGCGCCGAACAAACGCGTCGTGATGGTGGATGCAAGTCAGCCGCAGCCCAAAAACTGGAAAGATGTGATTCCTGAAACAAAGAACGTGTTACGTGTTTCTACCGCGGGTGGCAATTTGTTTGCGAGCTATATTGTTGATGCGATCTCGATGGTGAAGCAATACGACATGAACGGCAAACTCATCCGAGAAATCAAATTGCCTGATATTGGCAGCGCATACGGTTTCTCGGGGAAAAAAGAAGAAACCGAAGTCTACTATTCTTTCACCAACTACAAGATGCCAAGCACTACCTATCGTCTGAACATCAAAGACGGTGATAGCGAGGTGTACTACAAATCTAAAGCGCCATTTGACCCTGTTTTGTATGAATCTCGCCAGGTGTTTTACACCTCAAAAGACGGAACAAAAGTGCCGATGATCATCACCTATAAAAAAGGGACACCGATGGACGGCAGTGCACCAACCATCCTATATGGTTATGGCGGTTTCAACGTTAGCCTCACGCCATCTTTTAGCCCGACACGTGCGGCTTGGTTAGAGCTTGGTGGTGTTTACGCGGTAGCGAACATTCGTGGTGGTGGGGAATATGGCAAAGAATGGCACAACGCTGGCATTCAAATGCAAAAGCAAAATGTGTTTGATGACTTTATTGCTGCGGCTGAATTCCTAATTGATGAAAAGGTAACGTCATCAAACAAGTTAGCCATTAACGGTGGATCGAATGGTGGCTTGTTAGTGGGGGCCGTTATGACGCAACGTCCAGAGCTGTTTAAAGTGGCGCTGCCAGCAGTCGGCGTACTGGATATGCTGCGTTACCATACTTTTACCGCAGGTGCTGGTTGGGTGTATGACTACGGCACGGCAGAGCAAAGTAAAGAGATGTTCCAATATCTGAAAGATTATTCGCCAGTGCACAATGTAAAGGCGGGGGTGGAATACCCAGCAACATTGATTACAACCGGTGATCATGATGACCGTGTTGTTCCTGCTCACTCATACAAATTTGCTGCTGAGTTGCAATCGAAGCAAGCGGGTTCAAATCCGACTTTAATTCGCATCGAAACCAATGCAGGACATGGTGCAGGCACACCAACGCGTAAAATAATTGAGACAAATGCAGATATTTATAGTTTTGCACTGTTCAATATGGGAATAGAGAAACTGCAATAGTGCGAATTGTTTGCGTTTTAGTTATCGAAACGCATCGGCGCTTTATCGCTCGATAATAAAAGGGAATCACAGAGAGTGATTCCTTTTTATTTATTATAGGCCTACTATTCTAATCTGATGCTAGGCTAATCAAACTAAGGTTTTTTACATTATTATAATGTTCTAATTAATCTGAAGAGTGTGGTACGATCGAAATGAAACATTGATCGCGATCACCTAAATCCATTGCACTCTCTATTTATATGGTAAAATTAATTAATCATTTGTTCTAATGATAATTGAATTTTCATAATTTTTAATATTTCCTTCTTCATTAGTATTACCAAATTTCAAGTTATATAAGATATAAGTAGCGGTGATTGAACTTTTACGATGCTTTATTTTATTTTAATTAAAACGTCGAATGTTTCGTCATTATTGAATTTGCTTTGATAATTTATGTTATCCAAAGCGAGTTGTGTTGCTTGCTATTTATGATGACCTCATGACGTGAATAATTTTATAATCATTAAAATGGATACAGTTTTATGAATTTAGTGAAACCGTCTGTTGCCATTGTGGTTGCAGCCCTACAACTCGCGTCTTCTGCCTATGCGCAAACAAATAATAGCGAAGAACTACAAGATATGTCTGACCCACTTGCGGTATACACCCAAGCTGGCTTTGGTATTACTGATAAAGGCGCGAACATCAAAATCGGTCAAACTTACCAATCTAGCCAGCCTGGTACCATGGCGATGAACATCATTGAAATGAAAGGCATTGGTGGTGAGCTATTTGGCATTCGCGACAATGACGATCCAATATATGCCAACGTTGATGACAGCATTGACTCTTTCCGACTACGTAATTTCCAAGTAGAAGTCGCAAAAGGTCTAGGCCGTCAATTAGATGTAAACTACGACGTTGATAACGATAAATTAGATGCATCTTATAGCTTTATTCAAGGTCTACCTAAGTTTGGTATGTTGCAGCTATTTCCTTTAGCTGGTGCGGGTGTCACTATTGCTAATGATTTTAGTGGTGATGACAAAGGTTATGAAATTCCAGGTACTTTCACTGTTGTGGGTATGTACTCAAAAATTGAATTAACCGATAAAATCTGGATTAACTACAACCCAATGTATATGCATACGTTGTCAGGGTCTAGTCAATATAAAGATACTTATTACGCGGGTGAAGATAATATCTTGACTCATGAGTTTGCGTTGTCTTATCAAATTAATCCTCGCGCAAATATTCGTTACTTTGCAAACTGGAATGAGCACGTTAATTTCGGTGATGGTGATCACCGTATCGAATTTAACTACCAATTCTAACTCCCTCGTTTATTTCCAGAATAGAAAGTGTGTTTATCCATATATTTAAATATTTAGGCTAGGGCACTTTCTAAATAAAGTAGGTTTATCATGAAAGCCAAATATAAATTTGCGTTGGTATCTATTGCTATATCTTCTGCATTACTATCAGGATGCAAAACTGGCGATATCGCAACGAAAACAGCCCAAGCACCCTCTGTTGAAACCGTTACCCTAACCGAAACAAAAATCACTCCTTATCATACTTTTATCGGTCGAACTGAAGCGGTAAATGACGTTGATATTATGCCGCGAGTCGGTGGCGAATTAACCGCGATTCATTTTAAAGATGGCGATATGGTCGAAAAAGGCCAATTGTTGTTTGAAATCGACGACCGTCCTTACAAAGCGGCACTGGCGTATGCAAAAGCGTCGTTGCAAAAAGCAAAAGCACAACTCGTTCAAACTACGCGTGATGCAGAACGTGTGAAGAAACTCATCAAAGATAAAAGCATCAGTGAGCAGCAATACGATGACGCCATTGCCGCGCAAGCCGCAGCGATTGCTTCGGTAGAAGAGGCGAAGGCGACGCTGGTTTCAGCAAGGCTCGATCTTGAATTTAGCTCTGTGCGTGCTCCTTTCTCTGGTCGCGTGGGTTTCAGCAACTTCCGAGTGGGTGACCGTATTTCGAAAATTCAACTCGTTCCTCTTGTTTCGATCACTCAAGTAGACCCAATTCGCTTTGGCTTTGATGTGGATGAGAAGCTCTACCGCCGCGTAAGAAGTGCGATTGATGTGGCTCATCGTAACGATGACAAACTGGATGTTGATTTAACACTGACGCTTTCAGACGGTTCATTGTATCCGCTGGATGGCAAGATCTACGCCGTTGGCAACAAGATCGATTTAGAAACAGGCTCAATTCGAGCAGAAGCACAATTCGATAATCCAACTTACGCGCTTATGCCGGGTGAATATGGCAACTTGACCATCAAGCTGCGCAATAAAACCATTGATGGTTTGCTTATCCCATCGGCGGCTGTTCAACAAGACCAAGCGGGTGACTACGTCATGGTGGTTGGTGATGATCACGTGGTGTCTCGTCGTAACGTTGAACTCGGTCAGACCTACGGTGTGAAACGTGCTGTGCTGACTGGTTTGGCGGCTAACGAAAAAGTCATCGTCAATGGTCTACAAAAAGTGCGTCCGGGTGCAACGGTGAAAGACGTTGAGCTACAGAGTGAACAAGGCTGAGTGAGTACTGATGTTAAGTAAATTTTTCATTCACCGGCCGAAGTTTGCTTTGGTGATCTCACTGGCGATGACATTGATGGGTATGCTCGCCCTGAAAGTCTTGCCAATTTCTGAGTATCCTCAAATCTCTCCAACGGTAATTACGGTGAGCACCATGTATCCGGGTGCAAACGCGGACGTGGTTAAAAAGACCGTAGCACAACCGATAGAAGCCAAAGTCAACGGCGTTGAAGACATGATTTACATGTCTTCTGTGATTGGTAACGATGGCTCATACACATTGCGTATTTACTTCCGAGTGGGCGCAGATGGCGATATGGCGCAGGTTCGTGTGAACAACTTGGTGGCACAGGCGACGTCGTCTCTACCACAAGAAGTAAACCAAATCGGTGTGACGGTTAAGAAGAAATCTTCCGACATGCTGGGCGTTATCACACTGCGTTCTCCGAAACAGTCTCACGACAGTATCTACCTTTCTAACTACGCGGATCTCAATATTGTCGAGCGTCTAAAACGTATCGAAGGTATGAGTGACATTACGCTGCTGGGTAAGAAAGACTACTCAATGCGTATTTGGTTGAACCCAAATAAACTGGCTACCTTGAAGCTTTCTGCTAGCGATGTTATTGGCGCAATTAAAACGCAAAACATCCAAGTGGCGGCGGGTAAGATCGGTGGTATGCCAGCTCCAGGTGACCAGCAATATCAATATGTTTTGCAAACCAAAGGCCGCCTCACTTCTGCGGAAGAGTTCGAGAACATCATCATTCGTGCGAGCAAGAAAGGTTCTTTGATTCGCTTGAAAGATGTGGCTCGTGTGGAAGTTGGTGCACAAGGTTACGAAGCTGATGGTCGTATGAATAACGAACCAGCCGCCGTTCTGGCCTTGTACCAGTTGCCGACCGCGAACGCGCTAGACGTGATGGAACGCGTGAAAGAGGCCATGAAAGAGTACGAGAAATCGTTCCCAGATGATTTGGTCTACGACATCGCGTATGACTCTACCGAATACGTAGATACATCGATTGATGAAGTGTACGAGACGCTGGTGATTGCAGTACTTCTTGTCACCTTCGTTGTGTACGTTTTCTTGCAGAACTGGCGAGCGACCATCATTCCAACCTTAGCGATTCCGGTTTCCATCATTGCGACGTTCGCAATCATAGGCGTGATGGGCATGACCATTAACACGATCTCGTTGTTTGGCTTGATCCTCGCCATCGGTATCGTGGTGGACGATGCGATCATCGTGGTAGAGAACGTGGAGCGGGTTATCCATGAAGAGCATTTAGACCCGATTCCGGCCACGATCCAAGCTATGAAAGAAGTGACAGGGCCAGTATTGGCAACAACGCTTATTTTGTTGGCGGTATTTGTACCGGTTGCGCTATTGCCGGGTATTTCTGGTCGAATGTTCAACCAGTTCGCGGTCACCATCTGTGTATCGGTGCTGCTCTCTGCGATCAACGCATTAACGTTAACGCCAGCGCTTTGTGCGTTGATTTTGAAATCTACTCACTCGCAACCTATTGCGCCTTTGCGTGCGTTTAACCGAGGTTTTGAAGCAATAACGCGCAAATACCAAGGTTTAGTTGGCTTCTTGAGCCGCCGCATTGTGCTGAGTATCGGTGTTTATGGCGCGCTTATTGCGGTGCTGGCATTTGCGTTCATGACCGTACCTTCTTCTTTCGTTCCGAACGAAGATAAAGGCGTGTTCATGGTCGAAATGCGTTTGCCAGACGCAGCAGCATTGCAGCGTACTGCACCATTAATGAAGAAGTACGTTGATGAGCTAAAACAGATGGAAGGTGTGGAGAACGTGGTTTCGGTTGCGGGCTTCTCGGTAATTAACATGGCGTCGATTCCAAACTCGGGCATGTTGATCATCAAACTGGATAACTGGAGCAAACGTAAAGACCCTGAACTACACCAACGTGCGTTGATGAACAAAGTTAACCAAATGCTGAACTCAACGCCAGATGCCGCTTCGTTCGTTTTCGCGACGCCGGCAATCAAAGGCATGGGTGCGGTGGATGGTTTCAACCTTGTGCTGCAGGACAACTTGGGCCGTTCTCCACAAGAGTTGGCAAAAACAACCGCTGATTTTGTTGCCCAAATCAATCAACTGCCTGAAGTGGCGCGTGCGTTCTCGATTTTCCGTGCGAACATTCCGCAACGCTACATCGATATTGATCGCGATAAAGCGATTTCGATGGGCGTACCGTTGAATGAAATCTTCAGCACACTGCAAGCACAGTTGGGCGGTGCCTACATTTCTGACTTCAACTTGTTTGGTCGTTCGTACCAAGTGAAAGTGCAAGCAGAAGAGCAATACCGTGACAACATCGACGACATCGACCATCTGTTTGTTCGCTCAAGCTCTGGAAAAATGGTGTCACTGGCAACGCTAGTGAAAGTGAAGCCGATCTTCGGCCCTGATACCTTATCGAACTACAACATGTTCAGTTCTGCAACCGTGAACGGTGCGCCAGCGCCAGGTTACAGCTCGGGTGATGTTGTAAAAGCCATTGAAAAACTGGCTGCGGAATCTTTGCCAAGTGGTTACTCGTACGAGTGGTCAGGCATGACTTACCAAGAGATGAAAGCAGGCAACATGGCACCAATCGCGTTCGCATTGTCTTTGCTGTTCACCTACTTGTTCTTGGTGGCTCAGTACGAAAGTTGGACCATTCCTGCTGCGGTAATGATGGCGGTTCCAGTCGCGATTCTCGGCGCAATGGGCACGCTACTGCTGGTGGGACAACCGTTCGATTTGTACGTGCAGATTGGTGTCGTCATCTTGATCGGTATGTCCGCCAAAGTGGCGATTCTTATCGTGGAATTTGCCAAAGTTCTGCGAGAAGAAAAGGGCTTATCCATCATTGATGCTGCCAAAGAAGCTGCTCGAATTCGTTTCCGTGCAGTACAGATGACCGCATTCGCCTTCATCTGGGGGGTATTCCCGTTGGTGATTGCATCGGGTGCTGGTGCGGCATCTCGTCACTCACTGGGCTTTGCGGTATTCGGCGGCATGATTCTCTCTACGTTTGTAGGCACGTTGCTGACGCCGGTGTTCTTCGTGATGATGCAATCTCTGCGCGAGAAGTTTAAGCGAAAGAAACCCACTGAACTTGAGGTGAGCGAGCAATAACGCTGATTTCAACTGACTCCACAACACCCCCACGCTGTGTGCGATTGGCCAATGCCTTTCATTGATATACAACCACCGTCGCAGCGTGGGTTCCCCAAAAAATAATAGGTTTTAGCATGAAAAATCTTTCAAAAATCGTCGTAGCGAGCTCTCTACTGACGTGTGCTGCTGCGCAAGCGGGTGGGTTATACCTTTACGAAACAACAGCATCGGATATTGGTTTGGCATCCGCTGGTATGGCGGCTCGTGCGCAAGATGCCTCAGTAATGGCAGCAAACCCGGCTGGTCTGGCGAATGTTTCTGGTAAATCTTTCTCTGGTAACCTGATTGGCCTTTACGGTGACGCGCAACTAGACACGATGACTGGCGATGCGGGCAACGTGATTGGTTTTGTTCCTATGGCGTCGGCATTTTACAGCCAACAAGTAAACGACAAATGGACGCTGGGTATTGGTCTGTATGGCAACTACGGTCTTGGCCTCGAGTACGAAGGTCTTTTGAATAATCATTTAGATATTCCTACAGCAACGACGCAAGCCTTAACCATTCAACCTTCCGCTTCTTACCGCATCAATGATCACTGGTCTGTGGGTGCGGCGCTTGGCATTCAGTACGGTATGTATGAAGTGGAAACGAAGGGAGCCCTGAACTTCAATGACGAAGACCAAGATACTCAGCTCAACGGCCGAGTAGGTGTGCTTTATGAGGCAACACCAGGCACGCGTCTTGGGTTGTCTTACTCTTCTGAAACCGAATTTGAATTCGACAATAGTAACTCCATTGCTCCACAACAACTGATCTTCAGTGCTTACCATGAAGTGAATGATGACCTAGCGGTGATGTGGAACGTGAACTGGCAAGACTGGAGCGAATACACAACCACGCTGGGCGTAGAGACACAAGACACTTACCAAATCGCATTGGGTACTCAGTACAAACTGAATGAAAAAATGATGTGGAATGCAGGTTTTGCATTCGATACCAGCATGTATGAAAGCCAATCAAACGGTGACATTACCGTTCCTACTGGCAAGGCGTACCGCATTGGTACAGGCATTGATTACAAATTGGATTCAGAAAACTCAATTGGTTTCGCGTTGGAAGCGATCTTGATGGAATCGTCGGAAACGCCACGCTTACAAGCTGGCTTTGATGAGCCTGCTCTCTACTTCATGAGCATGAGCTACAACTGGAAAAACTAATCATTCCTAATCGCTAAAACGCCTTCCTTACAGGCCATTCCACCCTAACTACCTGCACTGGATGCTGTCACGCCATCTAAGGTAGTTAGGGCGCTTCTGTCACATCCAGTGAGTGATGATTCAAAAAATATCTGCGCAGCTAAGTGCGGGTATTCAACATCTCAAAGGACTAAAAAATGAAAAACAAACTAGCGTTAGTGTGTACGACTTTGTTGGTCACTACGTTGGCTCATGGTGCCGAGCATCGAGTAAAAGACAATAAAAACAAGTTGGCGAATGACCCAACAAAAGTCATCACGAAATTTGGCGCGTCGTACGCAAACAACTACGATTTTGATGATCAAAACATCTCATTCTCGGGCTCACTTGCGCTTGACCAAGCGCGCAAAATTAACCTGCGTATCAATGATGATGCGAGCGAGTGGCGTATTGGTGGCTCGTGGTTGTTTCCGGTCGGTATCGTGAACTTCAACTTCGGTAAAAATGAATACGTAAACGGCGCGGATCAAACCAACTACAGCGTTGGTACCTTTATGCCGCTAAGTTATTTCGGGATTGAGCCAGCAGGCTTCCAAATTTTCCCAATGGCAGGCTATACGTACAACACTGGTGATGTTCCTGTTTGTGACGGTGCAGAAAGTAGCCACTGTAGCGAGCCTAACTTTACGGGCACGCCAAGTGCAGAGAATGGCTTCAATATGATGAGCTCTTCAGGCAGTAGCGGTTACGTTGGTGTATTTGCGCTGAAATCGTTTACCAAAGAGCTGACGTTAATCAGCTTCGCAGCGGGCACTTACGGCTCAGAAAACAGTGAAGGAGAGAATTACAAAGGCTTCTTTGGTGGGATCGGTCTTGGTTACCTTGTGAACAGACGCCACTCGTTTAACGTAATGACGTTTGTCATGGACAACAACACCTATTTGGATGAAGCAGACAAGCGCATCGTATTATCATATCAATATCAATTTGAATAAATAAAAACGCAGCCCAAATAGCTGCGTTTTTACTTTGATAGAATGAACTAGTGAATTGAGTTGTTTTCTTCGATCTTTTTCTGGTACTGGTGTTTTAATATATACATGCGCTTAACATCGCTGTAAGCGCCGTTAATAAAGTATTCTTCTACAAGGTGACCTTCTTCAATAAAGCCGCATTTTTTGTATAAGTGAATAGCGACTTCGTTATCCACTGCGACTAATAAGTAGATTTTACGTAGATTAAGAATTGAGAATGAGTAATCTAACGCACGATTAATCATCTCTGTCGCATAACCTCGGCCTTGATGCTCTGGGGCGATGATTATCTGAAATTCCGCGCTGCGGTGAATGTAGTTAATCTCGATCAGCTCAACTAAGCCAATTACGATGCCGTCTTCATCTTCGACGACAAAACGCCTTTCAGCGTCATCATGTATATGTTTTCGATAAAGTTCTTCGAGCTCGTCATAAGACTCGTAAGGTTCTTCGAACCAGTAGGCCATGATATTTCGGTTGTTATTCAGTTCATGAATAAAGCGCAAATCAGAACGCTCTAATGCACGCATTTTTAGGCCTTTCTTCATCATTTTTCTCCAATGAGGGCGGAGAATACCTCCGCACTTGATGCTAGAAAATATTACCGTATTTCACAAGAATAGCGCATCTTTTTTGGAAAATATCCTGTGATTTTCAATGTGGAAACTTAGAGTTCACGACAAATATAAATTAATCTTTACGATAAAAAACTCGATTAGGTGCTTTGCCTAATATCGTATTAAATACCGCGCAACGACTTAGTGTCTTAATCTAAACAAACAAGGTATTCAATATGTTTTCAATCGGTGACGTAGTAGTAGCGACTAAAGGTATCGATCTTGGCGAAATGGTTGTTACAGGTTTAAGCAGTGGCGGTTTTTACACACATGTAAAAGCAGGCGAAAAAACACTAACTTACCCAGCTAAAGATCTTAAGAAAGCATAATTAAATTTGCTCATTCTTATTTTTAACTGGCTTAAAGTTCGTATTAGTTATTTTAAGCGGGTTAGAATCGATAAAAGGTAGCGCAATGAGTCGCTACCTTTTTTTATTTTTTCTACCTTTCTTCACCAATATGAAACTCAACGCGATTTCTTCCGGTTTCTTTTGCCTTGTAAAGTGCTAAGTCGGCGCGTTTAACGAGTGGTTCAAATGAGTCGTCGAGACGACAGACTTGAGTTACCCCAATACTCGCGGTGAAGCTCATATCACAACCTGAATGTTGAACGGTCGTCGTTTCTAGTGCATTACGAATCGTTTCTAATGTGTCTAGAGCTTGCTGTGATGAGCGACTTCTTAATACGATGGCAAACTCTTCACCGCCAACTCTGGCAAGTAAGTCACAATCAAGTAGATGACTTTTAATAGTATTAACTGCATGGATCAGTGATTTATCGCCTGCGTCATGACCAAATCGGTCATTGAGGCTTTTAAAATTGTCGAGATCTAAAATAGCAACATGGAAGTCAATGCCCTGGGTTCGGTATTCATTTAGGCGGCTTTCGATTTGTCGCATGAACTCTCTGCGGTTTGGAATACCTGTTAGATCATCCGTCGTGGCGAGGTGCTCCATTTTCATGATCTGTATATGAAGGGCAATGTTTAAAGCAATCCAATTAGCGATGCACTGAAGCTGTGCCGCTTGTTCGTTTGTGTAAATGTGCGTTTGATGATGCGCAACATTAAGCGTTCCTAGGCAGACTTTACCGTGCATTAAAGGCGCGTCCATACACGTACCCATACCATTGGATGCGAGCATCACACAATCGATCTCATCAGATTGAGTAACATCGTCGCAGATCATCAGTTGTTGCTTTTTGAACACTCGGCCAACAAACGCTTGATGAATGGGCACTAAAAATTCAGCGGGAATCGCTTTACTACCAGAGAAAGAGTAGACCTTTAAATGATCATTGTTTTCATAAAGTGTGATACTCGCACGGTCAGAATTAAATATGCGATTTATCCATTCTGCCACCGTATCAAGTACTTGCTGTAGTGTTTCCGATTGAGCTAAAAAGTGAACAAACCCTATCGGCATACATATCGGACTTTCCATGTTTTGCATCGATAAGTCATCAGGGTTAAAAGTTCTTTCAAGTCTCAATAGACATCTCCTTGGCAATGTTGCAAATACCAACAATAAATTACGTGAAGCTATTTTGTAGAAAATGTGCTTCTTGGTAAGAGTATGGTTTAATTATCGCCGTTTGTGTGCATTTGGTTGCTTAATGTGGGCGTTAACTCACCCTAAATAAGTAAATCTTATACCTATTTATAAGTAAGTCATTACTCAATAAGTGGTGTTTTTAAGATGGAAGTACAGAATGAGCCCTTCTGGAAGAGAAGGGCTAGAAAAGGATACAAATAGGGTCAGGTGAGTGGTGACTTAATTGTCTTTGTACTTTTGTAAAATCAACTGACTTATCTGCGCAACGAGTTGGTCCCTAGCTTGAAGTGAGAGCTCGGTTTCTGTGACATAAATACTAATGTAAACAGGTCGATGATTTTCCTTCCATATAATCGCGTTAATGCCACGCGAACCATGACCTCCCGCACCAGAACGGTCTGCAATAGACCAACCTGTTGGTAATACAGAACGCATTAACGAGTCTGAAACTTTGTTGTCCTGCATCCAGATTTTTAATTGTACACGAGACTCATAAGACAACGTTTCGCCTTCGACCAAAGTTCGAAGAGTGTTTAGTATGGCGTTAGGTGTGGTTGTGTCGCGGCTGTCGCCTGGTGTGGCTTCGTTCAAGCGAGGTTCTATTCTGTCTAGGCGCGTTGCTTTATCTCCAATTGTTCGCAGAAACATTGTTACGGCCTTAGGGCCGCCAATTTCATTTAATACTAAGTTGGCTGCGGTATTATCACTCATTAACATAGCGGCTTCACACGCGTGCTCTATGCGTGTGTTTTGGCCTGCGAGCTTATCCATCACTGGAGACCATACAACGATACTGCGCTCATCGACTTTTGCGGTCGCATTTTTACTTAGCTTACCGCTGTCCATATCACTTAGCATTTTGGCACAAGCTAGGGTTTTGAATGTGCTCATGAGTGGGAAGCGTTCATCGCCACGGTAATCCCAACGCTCGTCTGCTTGGGTATCCCAAACTGACACCCCAATTCTGCTTGAGGTTTGTTGCTCGAGGAGAGAAATGTCCTCATTCAGTTGGGACGCGTAACTTAGGGTTGAGCAAACCATTAGCCCAGCCAACAAAAATAACTTTTTCATGGATCGTGTTCTTCAATTTTAGTTTTAGTTCGCACGGTAGCGATGTCACGTAAACTATAACGAGCCAATACTCTAAACACTGTTAAATCTATGTCTATTTTATGTAGGATTCTTTGCAATACGCTTAAACGGTCTCAATATGGGGAGAAGAGTGTTGCTATCAAGGCCTGTAGTTTGGCTTATATATTACGTCGGTGATTCGGTCACAAAAATATCTTAGCGAGAGACACTGGCTCAGAATTTCTTATCATGAGCTAACGAATAGTTTGATCCAGAAATACAAGGAGCTGAATCATCAGCTCCTTTTGTCTCTTTGGGTAATTACTTACAGTTCAATCTTTTTAACCATGCCTGCTTCTGCATGGCCTGGAATGTTGCACGCGAACTCAACGTTGTTGTCACCGTGGAAATGCCACAACAACTGCTTCGCTTTACCTGGTTTTACCGTAACTGCGTTGCCTGAGTCATGCATGTGATCGCCGCTCATTGTCTTCATCATTTCGCGATGTTCTAGCTGCTCTTTAGCCGAACCAATCGTAAACTCGTGGTTGATCTTACCGGTGTTCATGACCACAAATTGCACCACATCGTTTGGCTCAATTTTAACGTCTTTTTTGAACTTGATGGTCATGTCATCACCCAAGATAACGTGTACCACCTTGTCTGGCTTTGCCCCTTTTGCTGGCATACCAACTGCCGACATGCCCGGCATATCCATCATGTTTGAATGGTCCATTTTACTGTGGTCCATCTTCATGCTGCCGTGGTCCATATTTTCATGCTTCATGTTGCTATGATCCATGTTCGCGTGGTCCATGTTTGAATGATCCACTTGGGCAAACGCAGTCGTTGTTGTTAGGGCTAGAGCAAGAGTGATTAGTGTCTTTTTCATTTTTATATCCTTGTTTTAATTCATTATTAACTTGGTTGCTTCCCCTCAAACGGCATGTTTGAGAGGAAGGTAGGGGTTAAGCCTTGTTGTTTACATCACTAGCTTGAGTGCTAGCTTGGTGATTAGTCGTATTGCTATGACGCAACTCACGTTGTTTCCACAGCTTGAAGATGGCAGGAAGCACCAACAGCGTCAGTAGCAGTGCTGATGCCATACCACCAATCATTGGCGCGGCGATACGTTGCATTACTTCTGATCCTGTACCTTCGCCGTACATGATCGGAATCAGACCAATAATTACTGTCAGTACCGTCATCATTACTGGGCGAACACGCAGGCCTGCGCCTTCACGAATGGCATCGGTTAGGTCTTTCGCCTCAAGCTTCTGTTGGTTCTCTTCCGCATCGAGTTTTTTGTAGTGCCACGCTTGGTTGAGGTAGACGAGCATGATGACCCCAATCTCAACTGCGACACCTGCTAGGGCAATAAAGCCGACCCCGACGGCAATCGAGAAGTTGTAGTTGAGGATATGCATGAGCCACAAACCACCGACCATAGCGAGCGGTAGGGTAAGCATGATGATCATCACTTCACCGACACGACGGAAACTGAAGTAAAGCAGCAGCATAATGATGGCGATGGTGATTGGTACCACGACACTCAAGCGATCTTTCGCACGTTCCATGTATTCGTATTGACCAGACCAAGCCAGCGAGTAACCCGCAGGAAGCTCCAATTGATCAGCCACGACTTGCTGTGCTTCCACGACGTAAGAGCCAAGGTCACGACCATCGATATCGACAAACACCCAGCCGTTTGGACGCGCGTTTTCCGTCTTGATCATCGGAGGGCCGTCTTCGTAACGAATGTCCGCTACATCAGCCAGCGCAATACGAGCGCCATTTGGTGTCACCAATGGTAGGTTTTGCAGTTTAACCACTGAGTCGCGGTAGTCTTGTGGGTAACGAACGTTGATTGGGTAACGCTCCAAGCCTTCAATGGTTTCACCCACATTCATGCCACCCACCGCAGTGGAGATCACTTGTTGAACGTCTTTGATGCTTAAGCCATAACGCGCTGCGGCACGACGTTTAATGTCGATCGTGACATAACGACCACCTGCGACACGTTCTGCGTAAACCGATGCTGTACCTTGTACGCCATTAAGAATTGGCTCCAGCTGGGAACCGATCTTCTCAATCACTTTCAGGTCGGGACCCGCGATTTTAATGCCGATAGGGGTTTTGATGCCCGTTGCCAGCATGTCGATACGCGTTTTGATCGGCATTACCCAAGCATTAGTAAGACCAGGGAACTGAACCAGTTTGTCGAACTCTTTGCGCAGTGACTCGGTTGTTACCCCTTCACGCCATTGGTCGCGTGGCTTCAACTGAATCACGGTTTCAATCATGGTGAGTGGCGCTGGATCGGTTGCGGTCTCAGCTCGGCCAATTTTGCCCCATACGGTTTTCACTTCTGGAACGGTTTTGATCAGCTTGTTGGTTTGTTGTAGAAGCTCGCGCGCTTTACCAATTGAGATACCCGGATAGGTCGTTGGCATGTACATTAAGTCGCCTTCATCCAGCGGCGGGATGAATTCGCTACCCAGTTTACTGGTTGGGTAGTAAGCCGATGCCGTCAGACCTAATGCGATAACAATCATGGTCTTAGGGTATTTTAAGCTGGTGTTCAACAACGGGCGGTACAACGCGACCAAGCCACGGTTAACTGGGTTTTTGTGTTCCGGTAATACCTTACCGCGAATGAAGTAGCCCATAAGAACAGGGACGAGTGTGATTGCCAAACCTGCTGCCGCTGCCATGGCGTAAGTCTTAGTGAACGCAAGCGGCGAGAACATCTTGCCTTCTTGGCCTTCTAAGGCGAACACCGGTACGAAGCTAAGAGTAATGATCAGCAACGAGAAGAACAGCGGTGCGCCAACTTCTTCTGCGGCTTTACCTATTACTTGCCAGCGGTTTTTGTCGGTCAGTGGCGTTCGTTCAATGTGCTTGTGAACGTTTTCAATCATCACGATTGCACCATCCACCATGGCACCGATGGCAATCGCGATACCACCAAGGGACATGATGTTGGCGTTGATGCCTTGCCAGTGCATTACGATAAACGCAGTGAGAATACCGACCGGTAGGCTCAGAGCGATAACCAATGAAGAACGAATGTGGAACAGGAACAACGCACACACAATCGCAACGACGATGAACTCCTCTGCAAGCTTTTTCCATAGGTTTTCTACCGCTGAATCGATAAGGGTAGAGCGGTCGTAGGTTGCAACAATTTCCACGCCTTCTGGCAGGCTGCGTTGTAGGTCTGCGAGTTTGTCTTTGACTTTCGCAATCACTTCACTGGCGTTTTCACCAAAGCGCATCACGATAACGCCACCGACCGCTTCACCTTCGCCATTCAGCTCTGAGATACCACGGCGCATTTGTGGACCAAGGTTAATGTCTGCGATGTCTCCTAATAGCAACGGCGTGCCTTTCTCAGTGACTTTGAGAGGCAGTGATTTGATGTCTTCAATGCTGGTTAGGTAACCCGTGGTACGAACCATGTGCTCGGCTTCGGCCACTTCGATAACGGACGCGCCGGTTTCTTGGTTACCGTTTTGGATTGCCATGTTCACTTGTTGCAAAGTGAGGTTGTAAGCACGCAGTTTGGCAGGATCAATCTGCACTTGATACTGCTTCACCATACCGCCCACGGTTGCGACTTCAGAAACGCCATCAACGGTTTGCAATTCGTACTTCAAGAACCAGTCTTGCAGGCTGCGAAGATCCGCTAAATCATGCTTGCCGGTTTTGTCTTGTAATACGTAGCTGTAAACCCAGCCCACGCCCGTTGCATCAGGACCTAGGGTTGGTTTTGCGTTCGGTGGCAGCTTAGGTGCCACTTGGCTTAAGTACTCCAACACGCGTGAACGTGCCCAGTACATGTCGGTATCATCGTTGAAAATGATATAAACGTAAGAGTCACCAAAGAATGAGTAGCCACGAACTGTCTCAGCACCCGGCACGGCAAGCATGGCGGTGGTGAGTGGGTAAGTGACTTGATCCTCGACGACTTGAGGAGCTTGCCCCGGATAGCTTGTCTTGATGATCACTTGCACATCAGAAAGATCCGGAATCGCATCAACAGGCGTATTCTTTACACTGTAAAGTCCGCCTAATATAAGGGCTAAGGTCGCGACCAACACTAGGAATCGGTTGCTCAGTGACCAACGAATAATAGCATTGATCATAATTAACCCTCGACGGCTGTTGTTGCAGGAACTAGCTGTCTAAGAACGTAGTCAGATCCTTGTTTTTCAACTAGAAACCGAACTTTCTGTCCTTCTTCAAAACCCGTTAGATCAACCTCTTCACCCACAGAGAAGTTCATCTCGCCTGCATCCCAGTTCCATTCTGCAACCGGTAGGTGGTTTAAGGTGATCATGCCAAAATCAGCCATCAGCATGGTGATGTCACCAGTTAGCCAAACTTCTGCGGCAATGACGCTGTTGTCTGCCTTATAGTCGATGATTTGGTACTGACCGGACTCCGTCTTTTGCATTTCAAATTCGATAGCCTGACCTTTTTTCAAGTCACCCATCTCAACGCCATCTGCGAAAGTGAAGTTCATTACCATGCCCGGCCAATCCCATTCTGGTACAGGCTGGTGGTTGATGGTCAGCATACGGTGATCTTTCATCACATCCGTGATCTCACCTTTAGCCCATGCCGTTTCTACTGCCGCTTCTACACCATTGATGCGAGACAGATCCGCCGACTGGCTTGATTCAGAATCGAGCATGAAGTGAGATGAAGTAACGATCTTGTCGCCTTGCTTAAGCCCTTGTAATACTTCGATTTGTTCTCCAGCTTCGCGGCCAACTTCAATTCGAGCAGAACGGTATTTGCCATCACCTTCCGCCAGAACAACGCGAGTCATACCGCCAGAGCGAATAACAGATGATTTAGGAATCGTTAATACTGCGTCGTCAGTAACAGGCTGCAAGGCAATATTGGCGAACATGTTTGGCTTCAATGCGCCATCTGGGTTAGGGAATTTAAGGCGCACACGCAACGTACGTGTTTTCGGATCAAGGATTGGGTACACGTAATCGACAACACCTTGCCATTCATTGCCCGGAATCGCGTCAAGGGTCATCGTGGCTTGAGAACCCGCTTTCATCCAGTGCGCTTGACGCTCAAAGACTTCTGCATCAACCCAAACATTGTCCAAAGGACCTGCACTGATCACCGCTTGAGCAGGGGATAAATAGCCACCTTCACGCACGTTTAAGCTCGCGATAACGCCATCAGCAGGCGCTTTGATTTCAATGGTTTGCGATGCTTTACCGCTACGAGTAATGGATTTGATTTGAGCGCGGTCAACCCCAAGCGTTACCAAGCGTTCGGTCGCGCCTTTTACAAGACCTTTGCGGCCAGTGCGGTACGCATTTAGCAATTCTTCTTGTGCTTTAACCAGTTCAGGAGAGTAGAGCGTGAAAAGCACATCGCCTTTCTTCACTTTCTCACCGACGGCATTGATGTAGAGTTTTTCTACCCAACCCGCCACACGAACGTTGGTTTGCCATAACAGACTTTCATCAAAGGCAATATAGCCAACCGTTTCGATGCGTGGTGATAGCTGTTGTAGTGTCGCGTTTGCGGTTTTAACCCCGAGGTTGTTCTCTACTGAAGGGTCAATAGTCACTGTACCCGGTGCGTCTTGTTCACCGGATAGGTCTTCTGCGTAAACAGGAATCAAATCCATGCCCATTGGGGACTTACCCGGCTTGTCGCGTTTGTAATTCGGATCCATTGGGGCAACCCAGTAAAGCGGATCATTAGAGCTTGCAGCAGATTCGCCACCCATCGCACTCATGTCGTGAGCCGAGCCCGTAAGAAAATGATTAGCACCAAACCCTAAAGCACCACCAACAATCAGCGCGATGGTTGCAATCTTAAATGTTTTCATTGTTTTACCTTATTTTCCCCTTCACATTTGACGCTACAGCATTGTTGCCTGCTCTCGTTCACCCAAATCACATAGCAGATCCCTTAGTTTGTTAGGGAAAGTGCTCATGGGATTCTCTCGTTTGCCGCCTAGCTGTAGCCCCAACTGTCTTGGGGAATCACAAATTAATATGTCGAAATAGAGCGAGCTTCCGGTGAAGCCACTTGGTAGTCGAAACCACCGAGTAGGGTGGCTAAATTGCTGTTTGCGATGTTGAGATCGGTCAGCAGACGTTGTTGCTCTAATTGCAGAGCCAACTCGTCAGTCGTGGCAGAAATCACATCGTTAAACTGCGCTGTGTTGTTTTGATAACCCCGCTCAACGGCTTGAATGCGCGCTTTCGCTTGAGGCAATAAGGTGGATTGATAACGTTCTAAACGCTGGGTTAAGTTGCCGCGATCAACCAGCAAAGTGTTCACCTTGGCATTCATCTGCGTTAGTAAGGTGTCTTTTTGTGATTGTGCCGCGCCAACTTGGTATTGAGCGGCAGCAAGATTGCGATCTTGGCGGTCACTCGTAAACAACGGAATGTCCATGGTTAGGTAAGCGCTGACCAAGTCTGATGCTGGCTCACCCATCATGTTGTCGGCTTGGCGGTAGGCGTACATTACTTCGACGCCAAATTGTGGGTTGTAGGCTTGCTCAGCAATTTCCACCTGAGTTTTATTGGCAGAGATGCTGACGTCGGCCATCTTAACCATCGGGTGTTGGCTGAGTTGTTGATAATGCTTGGTGGAACCCTGACTAGCAGCAAGTTTGCCGTTCAGTGTGTCCCAATTAAGTTGGTTGCTCGCGTGCAGAGCCTGTTCATTCGCCAACCAATCTGAACCCAACCATTCGGAGAGTTGAGAGATAAGACGACGTTGCATTTGTGCATTGGCTTGCAGTTTCTCATCCAACTTGCTGACTTGTAATTGAGCGTTGAGTAGGTCTTGCGCTTCACTCTTACCAATCGAATAGTTGGTTTGAATAAAGCTTTCCATCTCCTTCATCAACTTGCGGTTCTCAAGCATGATTTGCTCCGCGCGTTGCTGGTAACCAAGCTCTAACCAAAGTTGAGTCATGCTGTTGGCTACCTCAAGCTCACGAGCATGGACTTGAAGCCCAAGGCCGTCAGCTTGTTGATTGGCTTTCTTCTGCTGTAAATCAAGCGTCGACCCACGCTCAAATTGTTGCATTAAACCAACGGAGATATTGGTCATTGGGTCTTCATCGAATTTGAAGCTGTCGACAGGCAAGCCACCAAAACCCACTTTCAGTTTTGGGTCCATCAAGGTCGCGCTCGCGACGCCCGTTTCACGCATGGCAGCAGATTGCGCAGAGTATTGCTTACGATTGCCATCGTTACTCAAAGCGACGTTGATCAGTTGGGCAAGCTTGGTCGTTGAAGCTCGCTCACTTGATGCGGAATTTTGCGCTGCGTGCGTCTCTTTACCAGCGGCGTTAACCAAGGTTGGCGCAGCGACCAGAGCCACCATAAAAATAGGTGCAGCTAAGCGGTATGGTTTGATATCCATAATCTAAATCCAGTGTTCGCCGGATCGATGGAGGTGCGGATTTTATTGCGGGAACAGTAAAGCCTTGTTACCTCATCGCTCAGGCGCATTAAAACAACCTGCGATACACGCGCAGGGTCGAATGCTAGGACGGATTTAGGCTATAGGAGGTCGGTATAGGTCGCGGCTGACGTGTACGACTGGGGAAGCAACTTCAGGAGTAATAGTTGCGCGATAGACGACGGGCATTGGGCTATTGATAGGATTCGGTAGGGGGACGAAAACTATCGTACACGCGGCAGTACAGCAGGTATGAACCATGCCGGAGCCTCCACCACAGTTCATGCTGGTTTCTCTTGCATCGCCATCTTCGGACATAGAAGCGTCTGTCATGGAGACGTCCATCATGCCAGGCATACCGCAGTGTTCGCTGTCACTCATCATAGAAGGATGGTGAGCCATGCCAATAGACATCATTTGAATATTCATCAACGGCTCACTGTTCGCCACACTAGATACCAATAGCACTAGCGTCGTGAAGAGAGTTAACCAGATTGTATGCAGCGATTTTAAGTGCATACCCTTTCCCATGTGTTTGATGAAAATGATGAAAACCCTTCGATTCTAAAGGTTAACCTAAGGGTAAGGTCAATCATTTATTACTCTTATTATCAAAATAGTCCAACCCTTCTGTTTTCGCACTTAAACGTTTGTTAAACACCGAGTGTTGAAAGTTAGCGAAAGAAGCTCTCGCTTTTTATGACACGTGAAAAATGTGGTTTATAAGTTTTACATCACACTAACTTGTCTTACAAATGATTATCCTTATAAAATGCATGGTTTTACTTGTGCAGATTTGGATTTGCTTTGCTGCGGGGGTTGCATGATAGAAATTGTCATCGATGGAAAATATAGAATTGTAGAAGAGGGTCTAACCCTTTTAGAAGCAGCAAAAGTGTGTGGGGTCGAGATCCCATCGCTGTGCGGAATGAACAAAAGTAATGAAAAAGTACCGTGTGACTTGTGTGTGGTTGAAGTCGAAAGCGGCGGTACTAAGCGTGCGTGTGAACTTGAAGTTTACCGCGGCCTTAATGTGGTCACGCAATCAGAACAATTAAGCGAGCACCGCAGAAAAGCACTTAACCGTATCATGACGGATCATTACGCCGATTGTGAAGCGCCATGTAAAACAGCATGTCCAGCGGGCGTGGATATCCAGTCGTACCTATATCACATCGCACAGAACGATCATCAAAAAGCGATTGAAGTGATTAAGCGTACGTTGCCTATGCCGTTATCGATTGGCCGTGTGTGCCCGGCATTTTGTGAGAGTGAATGTCGCCGCTCGTTAGTCGATGAGCCTATTGCAATTCGTCAGCTAAAACGTCATGCCGCGGATGCGGATTTGTCTGCGCATGAAGCCTACGTACCAGAAAAGAAACCAAGCAAAGGTTTGAACATTGCCGTCGTCGGCAGTGGTCCTGGTGGTCTGACAGCTGGCTACTACCTATCGAACGAAGGCTACGACGTTACGGTCTTTGAATCCATGCCAAAAGCGGGCGGTTGGTTGCGTTACGGTATTCCAGAATACCGTTTACCAAAAGACATTCTCGATAAAGAAATCGAACTGATGTGCCGCAATGGCATGCAAGTTCACACCAATCAAAAGCTAGGTGTGGATTTCACGCTTTCTCAATTGAGCGAAGAATACGACGCAGTGTGTTTGGCTGTCGGTGCGTCTCAAGCGGTTGAAATGCGTTACACAGGCAGTGACCTTGAAGGTTGCTACTTAGGCGTTGATTACCTTAAAGATTACGTCACTGAGCAAAACTATGTAACGGGTCAAAAAGTCGCGGTGATCGGTGGTGGTAACACGGCAATTGACTGTGCTCGTACTGCGCGTCGTGCTGGTGCAGACACCACGTTGATTTACCGTCGTACCCGTGACGAAATGCCAGCAGAAGACTACGAGATTGTCGAAGCGGAACACGAAGGGGTGAAATTCCACTTCTTGACCAACCCGGCAGAAAACCTTGCCGATGAAACCGGACGCGTGAGTGCGATTCGTCTAGAGCGCATGGCGTTGGGTGAGCCGGATGCATCTGGTCGTCGAAGCCCTAAACCAACCGGCGAGTTCTTTACCGAAGAGTTCGACACCGTAATTGCGGCAGTATCGCAAAAGCCAGACCTGAGCTTCCTAGAAGGTGAAGACTTATCTATTCCGCTAACGCGTTGGAACACCTCCGATGCAGATGAAAAGACCATGCACACCGGCACGGGTAACATCTTCAGTATTGGTGATTTCCGCCGTGGTCCAGCAACGGCAGTTGAAGCCGTGGGTGATGGTCGCGTTGCGGCAAAAGCCATTGATCTGTTTTTGAATGGCGATATGGCAGACATGCCAAAGGCGGCGTTCAACTCACGAAAAGAGAAGAAACTTTCTCAAGTCGATCCGCTTCACTTCGAGAACATCCAAAAAGTCGCTCGTTCTATCATGCCTGAACTGACTCCAGCACAACGCGAGCAAAGCTTCGCTGAAGTGGAGTTAGGCTTTGATAACGAAGAAGCGATGAAGGAAGCTGCGCGCTGTCTAGAATGTGGTTGTCAGGCAAATACCGATTGTGCGCTGCGTGATTACTCCACCGAATATGAAGCCGAGCAAAGCTTTGACTTCTCCTTGCAGATTAAATCGCATCAAGATTGGTTAGATCTTCGTGCGAAAGACTTGCGTCATAAGTACGAAGTTGACCGTAGCTCTGAGTTTATTGAGTTTGATGCCAACCGCTGTATTAGTTGTGGTCAGTGCATCCAAGCGTGTCGTGACAAAGCCGTGCACGGCGTACTGAACTTTGTGTGCGACAAACAAGGTCGTCCTGCATTACGTCCTGACGACCGTCCACACTTTGGAAGTAACAAGAATGGCTTAACCCTAATGGGCGATTCGAACTGCGTGCAATGTGGCGCGTGCGTTCAAGTGTGTCCAACGGGCGCGATGGTTGATAGTCGTGACCGTTCACAAGGTCGTACTGAAGATCTGAAAGCGGTCGACACCATTTGTACGTACTGTGGTGTGGGTTGTAAGTTGACTATGTTCGTGGACGAAGCAACCAATACGATTCGTTACGTGAAGGGCGGTGACTCGCCAGTGAACCAAGGCATGCTGTGTGTGAAAGGGCGCTTTGGTTTTGATTTCATCGGCAGTGAAGAGCGTCTTACCACGCCATTGATTCGTAAAGACGGTTGGTTGCAGCCTGCAAGTTGGGAAGAGGCGATTCAACTGATTGCAAGCAAGTTCTCTGGCATCAAGCAAGATTTTGGCAGCAACGCATTGGCGGGTTTCTCTTCAGCGAAAACCACCAACGAAGACAACTACGCGTTCCAAAAATTTGTCCGTCGTGAACTGGGCACTAACAACGTCGACCACTGTGCGCGCTTGTGTCACGCATCGAGTGTAACCGGTCTTGAGGCATCACTCGGTAGTGGTGCAATGACCAACGACATTCCAAGCATTAAGCACTCTGATGTGATCTTTATTATTGGTTCGGATACCACTTCGGCGCACCCGATTATCGCTTCACATATTAAACAAGCAATTCGTCACCACGGCGCTCGTTTGATTGTGGCTGACCCGAAACGTGTCGATATGGCAGAGCATGCTGAGCTGTATATGGCGCACCGTCCAGGTACAGATGTGATGCTTTTAAATGGCGTCATGCAGCAGATCATCAAGAACGGTTGGTACGATCAAGAGTACATCGAAGAACGTGTCGACGGCTTTGATACCTTACTGCAAGAAGTAATGTCGCCAGCTTACAACCTCGATAAAGTGGAGTTGGTTACAGGCGTTAAAGCTGAAGACATTCAAGCAATGGCGCGCATGATCGGTACGGCAGATCGTACGGCTGTTTACTACTCGATGGGTATCACTCAGCATACGACAGGTCATGACAACGTGCGTTCTATCGCTAACTTGCAATTGCTGTGTGGCAACATCCGTATTGAAGGTGGTGGTATTAACCCGCTACGTGGTCAATCAAACGTTCAAGGCGCGTGTGATATGGGTGCTTTGCCAAACAGCTTCCCGGGCTACCAAAAGGTATACAACCCAATTGTGCGTCAGAAGTTTGCGATTGAATGGAACGCACCAAATCTGCCTTCTGAGCAAGGTCTAACCCTGACAGAAATCATTGATGCGGCTTGCCATCGTGACGTTCGTGGTATGTACATCATGGGTGAGAACCCAGTATTGAGCGACCCGAACCAAGCGCATGTGATTGAAGGTTTAGAAGCACTCGACTTCTTGGTGGTTCAAGACATCTTCCTAACGGAAACTGCGCAATACGCGGATGTGGTTCTGCCTTCTTGCTCGTTTGCAGAGAAAGCGGGTCACTTCACCAATACGGAGCGTCGTGTTCAGCGCGTGAATCCGGTTGTCACGGCACCGGGTGAAGCGAAAGAGGATTGGTGGATTATTCAAGAAATCGCCAATGCCATGGGTAGTGATTGGGATTACCACTGCGTGTCTGATATCACCAATGAAATCGCACGTGTGACACCTCAATACGCGGGTCTTCGTTGGGACGCCATTACGCCAAACGGTGTGCAATGGCCGAGCAATAAGAACAACCCTGCGGGTACTCGCATCATGCACCAAACCCAGTTTACTCGTGGTAAAGGGCAAATGGTGGGTGTACCGTTCCGTTATGCGGCTGAGCTGCCAGATGAAGAGTACCCACTTGTGTTAACGACGGGTCGCGTACTTGAGCAGTTCCACACTGGCACCATGACACGTAAGACCAAAGGGTTGGATAACCTTGCTGGCCCTCGCGCGATGGTGAGCGTGGAAGACGCAGAAGCGCTAGGCATCAGTAATGGTCAGCGTCTGACAGTGTCTACACGTCGCGGCAGCATTGAGATTGATGCTTTTGTGACTAAGCGTATTCAAAAAGGTGTGGTGTTTATTCCATTCCACTTTGTTGAATCGCCGGTGAACCGTTTAACGACAACGGCGACTGACCCGCATGCGAAGATCCCTGAGTTCAAGGTCGCTGCGGTTAAAGTGGAAGTGAGCGAAAAGACAACGCAGACAGAGTCTCTCGAAGATAGTTACCAACACGTTTAAATTCGGCGAGTCACGTTGTTGTGGGCACTGACAATTTGAGCCTAGTTGATGGGCGGATAATCTACTCTTGATTTCCGCTCTCACTACATTCACTCGGATTGTCTTTTTCTTCAAACTCCTTTTACTTTTCTGTTATCACCGCGCTCCGGTTAGTTTTCCTTTCTTACTTCTTACTTCTTACTTCTTACTTCTTACTTCTTACTTCTTGCTGTCTCTGTGGCGTATTTTTGTTCAAGCCCATGATGAGAGTGCAATAAAGTTTGTTGTTGAGCTTGTCATAGAATTGACTGTCTCTGACTGTCCCCTGTTATTTGGGCAAGTTCTATAACCTAAACTTTGCTCGCTTCCTATACTGAATTAACGAAGCAAGATTTTTATAACAACAAGAGGAAGCTTGTATGACAAGAACAACCTCATTTGCACTCGTTTTATTACTTATGTGCGCATACTTTGGTTACAACCGTTATTATGTATACCCCCAGCAGTTGGAAACACAGGCGAAATCGATGCTAATACAAATGGCAAATCGCGAAGAGTGGGTCGATGTGTTTGAGATGATGAATCGCGTAGACGCGCATAAGGGCCATTTGGAACTTGTTGCTGACGTGACATCCTCTGATGGTCAGCGAGCGTACAGTGAAGGTATTATCACGTACACGGATCGCGAAGGCGTTGTCTGTAAACAGGTAGTGTTCAACTTTAAAATAAACTCTTTGAAAAACTACAATATTTCCGATTTACGAGATTGTTCCTACGGTGAGTACTATTAATATTGTCTGAGAGTTGAGCTCGATAGCACAGTGTATGAATACACAAACAAAAAATAGCCCTTCGTTGGGGCTATTTTTGTTTTTAAGGAATGAACGCAATATCGTGGGATTAGTCGAGTGATTTTTTGAAGCGAAATGAAGCGACAATAAGGCCGATAACAGTGAATCCAAGTAACCAGACTGTATCTCGCCATAGCTCCATTAAATCTGCACCACGCAACACCACACCACGAATAATGCGCATAAAGTGAGTGGCAGGCAGGGCTTCTGAGATCCATTGTGCCGCGACGGGCATTCCTTCATAAGGGAACATAAATCCGGACAGAAGAATCGATGGCAAAAGAATAAACACCGTCATCTGCATGGCCTGAAGCTGTGTCGTCGCAATGGTGGATATCACCAAACCTAAGGTTAAACTCGCGGCGATAAACAGCAGCGTGCCAAACAGTATCTGACTAATGGCGCCGTTTATTGGCACGCCAAATATCCAGTGCCCCAAGCCTAAAATGATAAACACCTGTATCAGACCAACAAAGATGTAGGGAATGATCTTCGCCACCATGAGTTCGATGGAGTGGATTGGCGTAGTAATCAGTAACTCTAAATTGCCGCGTTCCCGCTCACGAACAATGGCTGCACTAGTGAACAAGATCATCGTCATAGTCAGAATCACGCCCAATAAACCGGGGACAATGTTCACCGCCGAGCGCCGACTCGGGTTGTAATACAGCGCAACTTCAAAGGTTTTGGTTGGGGCAGGGCGTATCTCAAAATCAAAATCCGTTAACGGCATGGTTTGTAGCGAGAGAATCGCAGAGCTGATCATGGTGTCTGAACCATCCACAATCCACTGTCCAAGTTCTCGACCTTGCACCATACGTTGGGTTAAGTCGCTAGGCAGAATCAAAGCCGCTCGTACCAAGCCGTCTTGAATGGCTTGCTCGGCTTCTGATGCGGTAGCGAAGGTTTCAACCACATCTACCACTTGCGTTACTTTGACGGACTCAGTGATCACGCGCCCGGCAGTACTGCCACTTTGATCGACGACGCCAACGGGAATGTTGCGAATATCGGTATTAATGGCAAAGCCGAACAGCAGGAGCTGAATCAACGGGATCATCACGACCATGCCAAAGGTAATGCGGTCACGTGAAAGCTGACGGATCTCTTTGATCATTACCGCTTTCATACGGGCAATAGATTTCATCATTGGCGACCTTCTCCCGTAACACTGACAAACACATCTTCCAAGCTCGGGCGAGCAATGTTCATCTCGCAGCCCTCAAGCTCTGGAAAGGTTTGGGTTAACCATTCGATCGGTTGTTCGATGTGCTGGTGGATCAAAATGCGTAAGCGAATGCCGAGCTGTGCGGCAGAACGGACTTCTTCGCGTCGAATGACTTTCTCTTTTAGCTCGCGTAAGTTATCCGCTTTGACTTCGACGATGTTAACGCCCATTTGCGTCATGAGTTCTTCTGGCTCACCATCGGCGCGGATTTCCCCAGCTTCCATGATAGCCAGACGATGGCAACGCTCCGCTTCATCCATGTAGTGCGTTGTGACCAAAATCGTCGTACCTTGGTCAGAGAGATCAAACAACTGCTCCCAGAAATCGCGTCGGTTCTCTGGGTCAACCGCAGACGTGGGTTCATCGAGAAACAACAGTTCTGGTTTATGCATGGTGGCTGCGGCGAGAGACAAGCGTTGTTTCTGGCCGCCGCTCATTCCTCCGACGCGCTGTTTACGCAGTTGGTCGAGACCGTAGGTGGCTAGTTGTTCTTCGATGCGAGCCTTTAGGGCCTTGGTTTCCATACCAAAGATTTGTCCAATAAACTCAAGATTCTCTTGAACCGTCAGGTCATCATAGAGGGAAAACTTTTGTGTCATGTAGCCAATCTTGAGGCGCAGCAGTTCCGATTGTTTTGGGATCTCTAACCCAAGCACGTCCACGTTGCCCTCACTTGGGCTAAGCAAACCCGTCAACACACGAATGGTTGTCGATTTACCGCAGCCGTTCGGGCCAAGAAAACCATAAATACTGCCTTTGGGCACATTGAGCGTGATGTTGTTGATGGCGGTGAAGTCACCAAACTTTTTCACTACATTTTCAGCTTGAATCGCGTATTCGGTCATTGGCTTACTCCACCAAATCCACTTGCGCTGGAATACCCGAAGGCAAGGATTGTGCGGAGTCTTGTAGGTCGACTTCTGCTAGGTACATCAAACGCGAGCGTTCTTCCTCGGTAAGCGCGAAATAGGGCGTGAATGAAGGCTCAGTTGCTACCCAACGAACGGTGCCGCTATACGGTTGCTCAACGCCATCTACATGCACGTTAACCGTTTTACCCGGCACAAAGTCGACTCGATAGTTAGCAGGAACATAAACGCGAGCGTATGGGACGCGGCTGGCTTGAATTACGGCAACAATACCATTAACAGGAACGCGTTCACCAAGGTTAAACGGTAGGTTATCTAACAAGCCATCTCGCGTGGCCGTGATGGTGAGTTCTGCCAGCTTTTGTTCTTGCAGTGCTACATCGGCTTTTGCAGCCATGAGTGCGGCTTTCGCTTGTTCAATATCTTCAGGGCGAGAGCCAGCGGTCAGTTTGCTGAACTCTTCTTGTGAGGAGTCTAGCTCTGCACGGGCGGAATCTCTGGCTGCTAAAGCGCTGTCTTTTTCTGATTGGCTGATGAGTTTCTTGCGAACTAACTCCGCTTTACGTTGGTAGTTCTTTTGCGCTTCAACCAATTGAGCTTCCGCTCTGGCAACGCGAGCTTGCGCTGCGGCAATGTCTTCTGGTCGCTCACCATTGGTCAATTTCAAAAGATAGGCGTCAGCCTTGGCTTGTTCGGCTACGGCGTGAGCTAAAACGGCTTCTTGGTTCTTTGTATCGAGCTGAACCAGCACTTCTCCTTCGGTGACTTGGCTGCCTTCCTTGATGGGAAGGGCACGAATTATCTCGCTAGAGGTTGCAGTAAAGGTTACGCGGTCACGTTCTAGTGTGCCAAGGGCTTGCTGTCCGTCATCTTTGGAACAGGCAGTTAAAAGAGTCAGGGCTAGGGTGCCAAGAATGATTCGCTTCATCATGCGACGCTTCCTCTAAGAAGGTGAACTCGAATTCGTATCAAGCTATAGAAGAGTGTGGGACTGCGTTCAGTGTAACGTGAGTCAGTTTTGTCCGGCTAGGAAGTTAATTCCTTCAATATTCATCAATTGATTAATTATTGAAGCTGGCTTGATCCTGCGGAAGCCGTGCTTTACTTGGCTCTTTTAAGTTGATTACATGAATATCATTTAAACAAAAATCTTGCGTTTCATGTAGAGCACACCGTCGCCAGATACTCTTACTTGTTCGCCAGTAACTTCACAGTGCAAAATGCCTCCGCGCTGAGAAGCTTGGTAAGCGACCAGTGATGTTTTGCCTAACGCTTCTGCCCAGAACGGTGCTAACCCAGCGTGAATCGAGCCAGTTACGGGGTCTTCGTCACCACCATTTGCAGGCCAAAAGTAACGCGATACAAAGTCTTGTTGATCGCCTTTTGCGGTAACGACCACATCGTAAGGAGCGAGTGTCTTGAGGTGCTCTGAACGGTATTGAACCTCAAGTACCTCCTGCTGGTTGCCGACCACCACGAAATACGCTTGAGGGCTAAGCAGTACGCGTTCCACATCGCAACTTAGGCCTTCAATCAATGCCGAGGGAATATCAGAAACGGCTTTTGGAGGACGAGCAGGGAACGTCATCTCGATCTTACCTTGCGCATTCTTCTCTACGGTGAGGGGCCCTACTTCCAGAGTATGAAATTCAATCGTGCCATTAATGCCAAACTCATCAAACAGAACTAACGAAGAGGCCAGTGTTGCGTGTCCACAGAAATCGATTTCAGTAATCGGAGAGAACCAACGAATCTCATATTGGTTTGCGCCAATGGACTTTAGGAAAGCCGTCTCTGATAAGTTGTTTTCTGTCGCGATATTTTGCATCAATTCTGGGGCTAGCCATTCCTCTAACGGTATCACCGCTGCTGAGTTGCCTTTGAATTGCGTATCGGTGAAGGCGTCCACCACGTAGATATCCAATTCCATTTTCCTTCCTTGTTCCGTGAGCGATTAATTAGCATAAACCAAGTGCAATTAAGAGAGTAAGAAATTTGTGTTAGAATCTTAAAGTGTCAAAATTATAGATTATTTTGTGTTTTTTGATACTTACTGACAAGGATTCGGACTGCTGGGTACTTACACTAGTGTTGAATTCATTGAAAGGAAGAAAAACATGAAAGCGATCTACAAATCAGTTTTGGCATTGAGTGTTTTTGCGGTCGGTTCTGCCCATGCATTTGAACTCGTGAGTAGAGATATTCAAGAAGGCCACCCGATGGCGAAGACATTTGAATACTCTGGTTGGGGATGTGATGGCGGGAATCAATCACCACAATTGATGTGGAAAGAAGCTCCAAAGGGCACAAAAAGTTTTGCGATCACCGTGTATGACCCCGATGCGCCAACAGGCAGTGGTTTTTGGCATTGGATAGCGTTTAATATTCCATCCACCGTTAGCGAGCTGCCTCGAGGCATTGATATGAACAAGTTAGGCGGCAAAGAATCTCGTATTGACTACGGCACAACGGGGTTCGGCGGCGCGTGTCCTCCAAAGAATGATGGGATGCATCGTTACCAGTTTACGGTGTGGTCATTGCCAACTGAAGAACTGAATTTGGATGAAAACACGCCTCCAGCCATTGTAGGGTTTACTTTGAATAGTGTTGCTTTGGGTAAAGCGACATTAACCACGACTTACACGCGATAATTGAATATAAGGGGAGAGAATGGGTCACCAATATCAGGTTACGCTGTTTCGTGCGGAGCAGCAGCAGAAGCTTCGTAATGTCAGGATTCACTCCCCAAGCCTTATTCAGATTGTTAAGGGGAGTAAACATCTTTTCTGGAAAGATGAAGTACTCGACATCCATGATCCAAATATCATGCTTTGTGAAGCAAATGCATCCCTAAATTTTGAAAACCTTCCTCTACAAGGGCGATTTCTTTCTCGAATGTTCAGTTTTCACTGTGTGCCTAGCGATGAAATGTTGGAGCTAAGCATGAGCAACGCATTAGGAAACTATGTACCCGTTGTTGAGACAGATAAAGCATTGAAAGCGACGTTAAATGCTTTGTTTTCGTTTGAGCGGGAAAGCTTAAGTGAAGCGACACAACGCTATTGGATTATGGGCCTATATCAGCAGCTAGCTGAGAGAGGGTTATTGCATCGGTTGTTCTCGAGTTCACATATCTCTTTTAGTCAGAAACTTAGTCGTTACTTATCGCGCTCTCCAGGGGAGGAGCATCCATTAGACATGGTCGCGGGGCACTTTGCTATGAGCCGAGCAACATTGATACGCAAACTGAAACAAGAAGGTACCCAGTATCGTGAAGTATTGGCAGAAGTGCGCTTAAATCACGCACTTTACTTGATGCAAAATGGCTCGTATAACGTTGCTATGCTCGCACAGTTGTGTGGTTATCAGTCAGAGGGGCGTTTTAGCCAACGCTTTAAAAGTAAGTTCGGCCTAACGCCCAGCGAGTATATTAAAACGGTAGTGAGTTAATGTTTTACCGCTTTTGTATTTTTTGTGCTTTTTAGGTTAGCCATAATATTTGGCTTTCATTCGCAATGCTACATTCACCAAAGCAATCAATACAGGCACTTCGATCAGTGGACCAATGACACCAGCAAAAGCTTGGTCTGAGTTTAGGCCAAACACCGCGATAGAAACCGCAATTGCCAATTCAAAGTTGTTGCCTGTTGCCGTGAAAGCAATTGACGCGTTTTTGTCGTAGTCGATGCCCATTTTCTTACCAACGAAGAAGCTGACAAAGAACATCAACACAAAGTAGATAGCCAGTGGAATTGCTACACGGAATACATCCATTGGCAGTTCAAGAATCATTTCACCTTTCAAGCTGAACATCAGTACGATGGTCGCAAGCAGGGCGATAAGCGTAATTGGTGAAATGCGTGGGATGAATACGTCGTTGTACCATTGCTCACCTTTCGCAGCGACCAGCCATTTACGGCTTAGGAAGCCCGCTAGGAATGGGATACCAAGGTAAATCAGAACGCTTTCCGCGATGTCCATCATCGAGATATCAACCACGAAACCTTCGTAACCAAAGACTGGTGGCAACACAGTGATGAATAACCATGCCATCACACTGTAAGTCACGATTTGGAAAGCGCTGTTTAGTGCAACTAGGGCTGCACCGTATTCTTTGTTACCGCCACCGATATCGTTCCATACCAATACCATGGCAATACAACGAGCAAGACCAATCAGAATGATACCAACCATGTAACCCGGATGATCACCTAGGAAAGTCAATGCAAGGATGAACATCAAAATAGGGCCGACAATCCAGTTCATGACCAAAGACAGCGTGATCGCTTTTTTATCTTTCGTCACTGTGCCTAGCAAGTTGTAGTTCACCTTTGCGAGTGGCGGGTACATCATCAAAATCAAACCAATCGCTAGCGGTACGTTTGTGCTACCAACTGACATTGACTCGTTCCACTCAGCAACTTGAGGGAATGCTGCGCCAATACCTACACCGATTGCCATTGCCACAAAAATCCACACCGTTAGGTAACGGTCCAAGAAGCTCATTTTGTCGCTGGCACTATTTAAAACTTGAGTAGTCATAGTGTTCTCTTATTCGTTTATCGTCGAAAGGCGATAGTTAAAGGTATAGTTTATCTCTGCACGCCTGAACAGCGTGCAAAGGGCATTAATCAAATAACTTGGAAAATCCTAGATTGAACTGATCAAACGCGTCGCGTTGAATGCGGTAACACACCTTAGGTGGGTTTGGCTCGGCGCTGATAAAGCCTGCTTGCTTTAGAATACGCAAGTGCTCGGAAACAGTAGATTGCGCAAGACCCAGTTCAGAAACCAAATCACTGTTCAAACAACCGCCCATGGTATCGAGCGTGTGCAGGATATGCAGAATGCGCAAACGTGCTGGATGCGACAAAGCTTTTGCTTGCGCTGCTAGAGTTTGTTCTTTCTCGAGCTGTTGTTGCGTTGTCTGAAAAACGACTTCGCACGTGTCCTTGCACTTATCACTCATTCGCTGGCCTTAATAGTTAATCGTCGAATTGCGATAAAGTGTACGCCTGCTCTGTGGAAGATGCAACAAGTCGAAGAAAAAATTAATCGTGAAATAACGATGGATAAAAAGTTGAAAAAATATATCTTTTAAAAACAGTGATATAATTAAAAATTAAGTAGGTTACTAAAAGTTAACTAATTGCACTATATTTCTAGGTTACCATAATAAACCACATCCGACGCACAATGGTTACTGCGTCATCTTGTGAACTTATTTAAAGGTAATCCCATGAGCAACGTACTGATCATCAATGCACACGAACCATCACCATATTCAGAAGGTCGTCTAAATGCTTCTCTTGTCGACAAAGCACAGACGCTTCTGCAAGCAAAAGGCCATGAAGTTCGCGTTGTGACAATGCAAGATGAGATCAACGTAGATGAGCAACTCGCACACTTTGAATGGGCTGATCGCGTGATCATCCAAAGCCCAATCAACTGGATGTCTGTGCCTTGGTCATTCAAAAAATACATGGACGACGTGTTTACTGCGGGTATGGGCGGCGCACTGTGTGCATTTGATGGCCGTAGCGCAGAAGAACCAAAGAAAAACTATGGTACAGGCGGTACTCAAACCAACAGCAAATACATGCTTTCACTGACATTCAACGCGCCAGAAGAATCGTTTGATGATGAGAGCGAATACCTATTCCAAGGTAAAGGCGTGGATGATTTGATGTTCCACATGCACGCTAACTTCCGCTTCTTTGGTATGTCAGCATTACCTACATTCGCTTGCTACGACGTGATGAAGAACGCAGATATCGAAAACGATTTTGTTCGTTTCGAAGCTCACATTAACGAAAACTTCTAATCCTTTTAGAAAGATAGTGCGAACTGAATGATGAATTGAGATGGACTGCTGTACGCGGTCCATTTTTATTTGTTTGCGGCGAGGTGACGTTTTTATTACTCTAAAGCACTAAATGTATCTAGCTTACTTTTCGTTACCTAGATTAGGTGCGTATCTTGAGGTGTATTGTGGAAAGCAGAATCAGTGTAGATAGCAAAGGTCGTAAGTCAGTGGCGAACGTATGTGCGGAGCCATGTGCTATCGAGAAAGGGATGCGTCTAATTGGTGGTAAATGGAAAGGTTCTCTGATTTATCATTTGAAAGACGGCCCAGTTCGTTTCAATGACTTAGCACGCATGCTAGGCGGTGCAAGTAAAAAGATGATCGACCAACGTCTTAAAGAGCTAGAAGCGGAAGGTATGGTGGTGCGTAAAGTGATCAGCGACCGCCCAATTGCCGTAAGCTATGAACTAACAGAGTTCGGCCGTACCGCACTTAAGATTCTTGATGATTTGCGAATTTGGTCTGAAAAGCATCAAATTGAGCTTCGTTAAGACCAAAGTAGTTAATCGCAAACGTTACTCTCTTTTGAAAGCTGATTAACAATACATCGCCGTTTATACCCAAGTAACTTAGATGTGCTTCATTTAAATCGTAATTTGTTTCGTAAAACAACGTACTCTTTCGAGTCAGGCATATCGAAGCTACTTGAGCATAATCGTACTTTTTAAGTTTTTGATTTTTAGTTATTATTTTATCATACTTAATAAGTTGTAGAATAAATCACTCACTTCAGTTGAATTTAAAAAAGCACTATTTAATTCCAGTTTCTTTTCAAAATCGGAATATTTATCGAATTCCTCTTTCTCAACTAAACCTATTGGTGAGTTGTCGTTAACGTGGCTTTCATATTTTTTGATGGTATATAATTTAGACTTTTCGTCAAAATATTGAATTATCTTAATGTTAACGTCAGGTCTCTCCGTATTATACGTGATCGTAATTTTTTCATAATCTTTATTAATCGGAGTCGTAAGCCCTGTAGGGTAGATGATTTTAAACCTATTAATGTCATTCTTCTTCGTGCTTTTATAATGTTTTGAGTATGAAAAGTTTTCAATTGCACTTTTAGTGACGATAATTGACTCACCTTTCTTTAAACCGTATTCGGTACATTCATAATCGTCGACAACCGTAGAATTTCTTTTCTTTTCAATGAGGTAGGACATGGTTGCAGATGTCCCTCCGTGTTCCAGTTTTTGTTGGTTTACAGAACAATAGAAATGACCTTTGTCCACCGTCATTGCGTTGACTTGTTCCGGATTTGAAATGGTGGGATGTATATCTTTTGCTGGATCGTTGTCGCTTCCTCCTGAACCGCATCCAACTAATCCGATACAAACGGACATATAAAGCAAAGAGATTTTATTCATACTGTATTTCTCAATTAAGATGTGTGATTGCAAATAACGATTAATTACATTTTTATAAAGTGAAATGTTTTTATTTTAATTGAACGGTGTTTTATTGGTAATTTAATCGTTTGCTTTTATTTTGTCTCTTACGGTATCTATGTTTTCATTTATGGTATGAATTATTAGAATTGCACAATTTTGAGTTGCAATAGGATAATAATCGCTAGCCAACTACTTGTGTAGGTACCGTTATGATTTATATATCCGTTAAGTCTAAGTTTTTAGTCTTAATTTCATGTATTTATCGTGAAAGTGACTTAGAAGTAAATAACTAACGTTGTTTGAGGGGAGTCTGGGCTTCACTAATCTTGTTTTTCATCAAGGCGTTGTATAATGAACAAGGACTCTATTTCCAACTTGTTGATACATATCAGATCTCACGGATCTGATATGCATTCTAAGTTATTCTCACCAAGGCAAGAATCCTAGCTTATTTAAGGATAGAAAGTTTACTTGGGTGTAGAAGATATTAGTAATCCAATGTGCCACGGATAGGGTAGTTATTGTTTGGATCGCGAATCCATGCCAATCCGCGTGATAGTGCGCCAAGCTCAGGGCGAACAAACGGGTTGTTTGAAATATCCACCACGTGTAAGTCGCCGTGTTCATTCACCACAAACAGACCTGGTTCTGCGAAATTATGATCGGTTTCCTGTTTAGATCGAGGAATAGATACATACAAGCCTAGCGTTTTCATTTGTTCTTCGGTCAGGCCGTAAGCGATAGGGAAGCTGATTTCGAGTTTCTCTAGATGCCCCTCTAGCTGTGCTTTTGAATCGCCAGAAACGGCAAGAATATCGACGCCAGCATCAGCGAAAGCCTGTTTGTAACTCTCAAGCTCGTTGAGGTACTTAGTACAAAGAGGGCAGTGTTTACCACGATAAACGAATACTGCTTGCCAAGTCGCATCACCTTGCGGCTGACCCAACGTTACGCTTGAACCATCTAGCAAAGTGGCTTGAAGATGAGGGAAGCTGTCGCCCGCTTTAAGTTTCACTGAAGTTGCCATATTGACTCCCGAATTGATGGTGTATATCCATGAATGCCCCTTTCTTAACAAAGCGATGGGGGGATGAGACTTCAATGTAGACTCTGTTTTGAGGTGTTTCAACTAGTTAACTTTTAGTAACCTGCAATAAGGCATTAGAGTGCAAAAGATGAAAAGCAGAACTTAAGATACAACGAAGTGGGGGTGTAGTATCAGGAGCTAAGTTCTGCTTGAGGTTAGGCTATGACCACTGGAACATATCGTTAAGATAGACCAGAGTCATCACTTCTATTTTATTACTCGATTGAGCTAGGCGTTGCTGAAAAAAGTACGCCATCATTGGCTTCTTCATTTCTTCCTCCTTTACGCTGACGAGTAAATTATGCGTATAAAAGGGGAGATAAAAAAGAGAGTGCTTTTGTTGACTTTATTCCTAATAACGTAAATATCTGGGGCTTTAAAGCCGAATTTGGAGGTTAATTGTGGAAAAGGGGAACAGATAATTAGGAAGTTTTCTTATTTTATTACCGCCAACTTAAGTAAACTATTCCTATCCACAAACTTCACAGATCTAAGGTTGATTCAGTGTCTGATCTCAATTTGTTTCGCTATTACCAACGATTACTCTCGTTTAGCGTTGGTGATGAAACAAAAACCACGTTACAGGACATTGCCGACATCATGTTCACTTCTTCTCGGCATGCTCGTAGCCTGCTAACGCAGATGCAGCAGAAGGCGTGGTTGAGCTGGCACCCGAAAGCTGGGCGGAACCAACGATCGACTCTTATTCTGAATATGGAGTTAGACGTTTTAAAAGAGAGCTTGGCTCTTGAACGTATCAAGTTAGGCAAGTATGAAAAAGCACTGGCGATATTAGATGAAGACGAAATGGCATTTGGCCGTTTGTTAAAAACAACGTCTGGTGCTTCTGTGCAAGAAGGACAGCTCAATATTCAATTAACCTATAAGCGAATGTTTGAGCGCGTCGTTCCACATCAACTTCAGCGTAGCAGCGAACGTTTCTTATTAAGGCAAATCTATTGTTGCTTAGTTTCGAGTGATAACAATGGGAAAGTGCAACCAGAACTCGCACATCACTGGCGTTATGACGAAGACACCTACGAATGGACTTTCTACCTTCGTCCAGGTCTGACTTTTCATAATGGTAATTCCATTGATGCAGAAACAGTGGTTAGCTTGTTTGCAAAGTTGAGTTCACTACAGTACTACGAAAAAGAGTTGGCACATGTTGCTAACATTACTGCGCCAACGCCATTGAAAGTTGTTTTTAAGCTTAATCGAGCTGACTTGGGCTTTGCTGGACTTATTTCTGGAGTGAAATACGGCATTCAACCAGTAAGCCAAGTTAACGTAGCGAATAACAAGCTGGTGGTCGGAAGTGGCCCATTCTCTGTTGTCGAGCACAATGAAAGTCGTTTAAAACTGCAAGCATTTAATGGTTACTATGCATGTAGAGTTCTAACGGATTTGGTGACTATCTGGATTGTTAATGACGAGCAAATGGAGAACCCGTCATTGGCAGCAAATACGTTGCAAAGGGATGCTTCGCCCGAGGAGGATTTGTGTGGACACTATATGTCGACGCAAAACCGAGAAAACTCATCGGCGAGCAAGCGTAGTCGAATAGAAGATGGTTGCTTATTCGCCTTATTTAATCAGCACGCTAAGCACAAACTCTCTTTAGCGCAGCGCCGTTATATTAGTGAGCTAATTCAGCCTGAGCACTTGGCCGAAGTGATGCGCCGCGAGAATATTGTATTTGGGAGTATACCCGCTTATAACCTGCTACCAGGTTGGAAGCCAGTGCTCCGTCCGTTTAGTGAGCCGCTTAAGTTACCTAAACACATTACGATAGCAGGATATAACTATACCGCGTTGCGTCGCTGCGCGCGGGCTATTTCTAATCGTTTGGCGAGTGTTGGCAGTAAAGTAGAAATTGTTATGTATTCCTACCGTGAGCTGAACGAGAAGGCTAAGAACGGTGAGCTAAATGAGACAATGGTCGTAACGAACATAAACCTAGATGATAATCGTCATGCCTCAGCGTTCACGAACTTCTTCAGCAACGCTGTGCTATTCCACACTTTGGGAGAAAAGAACGCACAATGGTTAGATGAACAACTACAGAGAGTCAGATCTTTCGTTCCACTTGAGGGCTACCTTAATGCATTGGAGCCAATTGCATCGACGTTGATCAGCGAATACTGGATTGCACCCATGTTCCACCATACACAAACTTTGCGTTTCCAAGGTGTTTTAGAAGACGTCGCTCTCACTAACTGGGGTTGGCCAGATATTCGCTCGGTGTGGTCGGCAGATTAACTACCTTAGTTATTTAGCAAAGTGCTGCTTCACGAATTCAATGAAGGCTCTGGTTTTCGCCGATTGATAGATAAGTTGTGGGTACACCAAGTAAACCGCGTTGTGCTGGTGGTCGGTTTCTTCCGATAAAACCTGCATTAGACGACCATGTTCAACGTCTTGTTCGACAAAGTAACTTGCTAACCGAGCAATGCCATTGCCAGACAGGGCTGATTCTTTGAGTAAGCGGTTTTCATTGCTTGAAAGCCAGCCTTGGGTTTGAACTGTTCCCGTTTTTAAAGGCCATTCTTTTTGATGCAACGTGGTTAAGCATTGATGCTGTTTTAAATCCGCTAACGTCTCTGGCGTACCTTCTTCTTGCAGATACAGAGGTGAGGCAACCAGCCAGTGGTGGTAGTCCAAAAGGTGATGCGCAATCATATTCTCGGGCGGCGTTCTTGTTGCTCGAAACGCAAAGTCGACGCTGGTTTCCGTCAGATTAAACGCTTGATAGCTAGAAAGAATCTCGAACTCTACGTTTGGATGTAAAGCGCGAAACGCCACACACAAATCATGCAGCACCGCTTCGGCAAACATCTTGGGAGCAGTAAGACGAATCAGACCGTCTATTTGTTCAGATCGCTGACTTAAACTCTTTTCCATTTCCATTACGCGGCGTTTGAGATCTTCCGCTTGTGCAAAGATCGATTCACCTTCTGCCGTCAATCTCACGCTGCGTGTGGTTCGAACAATCAAAGGCGTGGCGAGTTCCGATTCCAATCGCTTGATTTGTTCCGACAGGTAACTTTTAGAGATACCAAGTTGCTCTGCTGCTCTAGAAAAGTTGAGTGTTTGAGCCACTTCAGCAAACAGCATCAGTTTTTCGATTCTCTTATAATCTGCCATCTTTATTGCTCGTCTTTATTGTTCGCTTTAATTGTTCGGTAACGAGGATAATGAATTCGATTTTACGGTATTAAACTAATTTTTACGAACGGTAAGATGGTTCGAGTTAACTTAAGAAATTGAAGATGCAGAAATCGGAAAAGTGAGAATAACGATGAACAATCCAACACTACCGCTCGCCAAAACCTTACCTAACGTTAGCCGCTTGGTCTTCGGCTGTATGGGACTTGGAGGGGAGTGGAATCGCAACCCATTAACCGCCCAAGATGAAAACCAAGCTTATGCCGCTGTCGAGGCTGCATTAGAGGTTGGCATCAATCTCTTTGATCATGCGGATATCTACAAATTCGGTAAGGCAGAAGAAGTGTTTGGGTGCATCTTAGCCAATGACTCAACCTTACGAGAGCGAATTTATCTGCAATCTAAGTGCGGCATCCGTCTAGGAGATGAGCAAGGTGTTAAGCAGTATGACTTCTCTGCCAAATGGGTGACGGCTTCTGTTGAGGGCATTCTTGAGCGCCTTGGCGTGGAAAACCTTGATGTTTTGATGCTGCATCGTCCTGATCCTCTGGTTGAATTTGAAGAACTGGGCACAGCGCTCCAAGCACTGAAACAAGCTGGCAAAGTTAACCACTTCGGTGTTTCTAACATGAACAGTGCTCAAATTGATCTTCTTCAACAAGCAACGGGCGAAATTGTTGTGGCGAACCAGTTGGAAATGAGTCTGGCTAAGTCTGACTTCATCAAGCAAGGCATGGGGCTTCCTTCGTCTGCATCTGACTACGTTGCAGGAATACTGGAACATGCCCGTAAGCACAATATCCAACTGCAAGCGTGGGGCAGTATGGCGCAGGGAAGATTCTCAGAGCGTGGTTTACATTCTGATGATCACAACACCAGACAGGCGGCGGAGATGGTAATGGCGCTAGCAGCTGAATATGGTGTGTCGTCTGAGGCGATTGTTTTAGCCTTCCTAACGCGTCATCCAAACCAAATTCAGCCTGTTATTGGTACTGCAAACCCACAGCGTATTCGCGCTTGTGCTCAAGTAGAGAACGTCACGCTATCACGTAGCCATTGGTATGGCTTGTTCGAGAAAACCCTTGGTCATGAGATCCCGTAGGAGAGAAAAATGAAATACGTACAAGTTCAAACTCTGATTCAAACGGCATTGGAAATTGCGACTGCTCGCAAGCAAAACATTGCGGTTGCCGTGGTTGATACACATGGAGAATTGCTCGGTTTTGCCCGAATGGATGATGTGAGTGTGCAAGCAGGTTTGTTGGCACAGAACAAAGCTTACACCTCGGCTAGAGACCGTCAGCCTAGTGGCAATCTGGGCGCTTGGGCTCGTGAGACGGGTAAGCAGTTGAGTTATTGGACTGACCCGAAGATCACAGGCTTTATGGGTGGTGTGCCTATAGAACAAGAGGGGAAAATCGTCGGTGCAATTGGCATTAGCGGTTTGGCTGAGCAAGATGATGAAGCACTTGCGATGGAAGTATTAAACGCGCGTTGAGTATAATGTTTATCAGTAGGTGTGATGCTTTGTCCAGCTTTGTACTCACTGTAGGGACTCAAGTTCACAGGCTTCGTCGAGTCACAATGCTATCTAATAGCCTGAAGTAAGCAGAAGTTGAAATCGCGAACTATGATTAATTTATTTGAAAGCTTTGAGGCCTAAATATGTTTCATAAGGTATTCGTTTCGCTATTTTTTGTTCTCCTCTCAGGCTGTGGTACGAGTGACAGCGCGTTAAAAGAGAGCGGTTATGATGAAGCTTATATCCAAGGCTTTCATGACGGTCGGCATAGTGGTATGCAAGAGGCAGGGAATGATTTTGAACACTATATTAAGGACGAAACAAGGTATCAAACCGACTCAGATTATCGACAAGGCTGGGATGCTGGTGAGGTAGAGGGTAACAAGTTACAAAAGCAGGCGACCGCGATAGGACAAGGCATGATTGATAATTCGTATGAAGAACGTGATGTCTTTGATCCTGATAAAGTGGCGAAAGATGCAATAAAAGGCGTTGATACATCGGAATTGAAAAGCCTAGAGTAACGGACTGATATAAAGAATAAAACTCGTCATTTGACGAGTTTTTTTTGTCTAAACGGTTCATGTTTCAACGCTCAACAGGGCATTCATCGTTTGAGTATGAGTAATGTGGTTAATCACCTTTCTTGTTCTTTTGTTCGAGGGTTAACGATAACAGGCGAACGAGCAGGGACTGAGCTTCCGGTGAGAGCAATCGCGCCACGGCTGTTAAGTCATTTGCTGTGACATGCTGAACATCACGTACATCTAAGGCAATATCTAGGTCAGTCAAATGAAGCGAACGCAATATGGCACGATATTGTGAGAGTTTAAGATCGGACTCTCCGCGCTCGATCCTTTGATATGTTTTTACGCTCATTCCAGCGATGTTTGCCATTTGCTCACGGGAGAGGCCATTCGATTTTCGTCTTGCGATCAGTGCTTGAATTATAGGGTCTACCTGCATGTGCTCTCCTGAAAGGACAGTTTTGACCTAAACGGAGCAAGAAGTGGACCAGTTTAACCACCACATATTTACCTGCTTTGCAATCAGTATAAAAATAACTGTCTTATAAAAACGTAAATATTTTAGTCAGTTATTAACTCAATGGAAAAGTATCAATCATACAAATCAATAGAAACGAAAGCTTCTATTCGCAAAATGCAACGCATTTTAGATCATTTATTTAGTGAAATTGATCAGCAACATCGTGAGACTAAAGAGAATGTTGTGACACTGATTCAACAGTCACAACAGCGATTGATGAACTACAAAGAGCTTTACCTTCACAAAGAATCGATAAGTGAAGTAGAGCTGCGGATGGCGCATGAAAATATGAGTGAGACTGAGAAGCAGGTCGCCGATATGGGTATTCCAGTGTTAACTTATATCATTGGCGCGCTAGATAAAGCGTATTAACACAGTCGTAAAGTCGGGCGATACAAGATTTACGCAATTTCGATCAATTGATGACATCTAAAAGAAAGGATGCAAATGCTGGGGAACCACACCCAGCATTCGGACACTCATTTACCTATATTTTCGAACCGTAAATCAGTGTTTAGAGGTATGTGAACCGAACAGTGTCGGTACGCAGCGAATAATAGCGATATTGTCCGATCTAGGCTACGTCCTTGGAATCTAACACCTTCACTTAAACTGTAAATTAATCTGTACACCCAGCCAAATTGAGCCATTGAGCACGTTCTTCCTTCTCTTTAAGCGATAAAAGACTAATTAGTGACGAAAAAAACAACACATCTTAGGTAAAAGATAAGAGTTGTTAAAATATATCGCTATAAGATTGACCTTTTGCTTTTCAATCGTCCTGCTTATGCCTTACAATCTTTTCGAACCAAATCCATTCATAACGAATGGGGTTGATGAATTAAGATGAACAATTTTGCTTCGAACCCAAAGTTGCGCACATTTCATCAACGATGACATCGCCAAAAATGACTCTCAAGTGTTCATGTGCAAATGATTAACCACCTTTTGTTGCATGTTTTCTTAGCCATACAGGGCTCTTGTAACATAGTGCTCTTGTAACCAAATTTTGACTAAGTCGGAGCGTTTTGCTGTGTGCTTTAGATAAAGCACAACTGGCGAGAAATTAACGGATTGAATTTAGAGGTATTAACCGTGAACCTAAAACTTGTCGGCAGCTCCCTGATCGTTGCAGGTACTGCTCTTGGCGCTGGTATGCTTGCTATACCAATGGTGCTTGCTCAATTTGGCCTCCTTTGGGGCACTCTTCTTATGTTGTTCATCTGGGCTGGAACGACTTATGCTGCGCTGCTCCTTCTTGAAGCCAGTTGCAAAGTAGGTGGTGGTGTGAGCATGAATGCAATTGCTCGCGAAACGCTTGGTAAAGGAGGCCAGTTGGTAACCAACAGCTTGCTTTACGCCCTGTTAGTTTGTCTATTAATGGCTTACATCATTGGTGCGGGTGATCTCGTACAAAAAGTAACAGCCTCAATTGGGCTTCCAACATCTACGATCTCAAGCCAAGTCGGTTTTACTCTTTTAGTTGGTATCATTGTTTCGGCAGGTACAGGGGTAGTAGATAAGCTGAATCGCGGTTTGTTCCTAGGCATGATCGTAGCGCTGATCCTGACACTTTTTGCGCTTGCACCAAGCGTCTCGTTTGAAGGACTTGATGAGGTTGTGAGCGACGATAAAATGGCACTTATCAAAACCAGTTCGGTGCTTTTCACCAGTTTCGGTTTTATGGTCGTGATCCCATCGCTTGTAACTTACAACAAAGAAGCGAGTAAAATACAGCTGCGTAATATGATTATCGTGGGCTCAACTATTCCGCTTGTTTGTTACCTATTATGGTTGTTAGCGGTTGTCGGCAACCTACCACCTCATGAGCTTGTTCAATACTCCAACGTAACAGAGTTGATATCGGTACTAGGTCAGCAATACGAGGGCTTAGAGTTCATCCTATCCATGTTTACTGGTTTGGCACTACTAACGTCGTTCTTAGGTGTTGCAATGGCGCTATACGATCAAAATGCAGACCTACTGAAAGCAAGTAGGCCAGTGATTTTTGTTACTACTTTTGTGCTACCACTATTAGGTGCTGTATTTGCGCCAGAACACTTCCTAGCTATTCTTAGCTACGCGGGGATTATTCTTGTGTTTCTCGCGGTCTTTGTTCCATTATCAATGACCATGAAAGTGCGCCGAGTGCCGGTAGAAGATGACAATATTTATGAAGCTGGTGGCGGCGCAATGGGAATGAGCATGATCTTCCTATTCGGCTGTTTCTTGCTGTTTGCCCAAGCAGTATAAAATCACGCTAGCTTATTTAAAAACTGAGCCGCTCGTAGTCAAACGGGCGGCTTTTTTGTATTCATAGCCGAACCCAGGCCACTCGAAGTCATCAGCATTTGTGGTGTTTGACGTTTCTCTGATAATCACGGTTAGCGCTGACTTTTTAGTAAAACTCCTTAGCGAAAGGCTGACATGTACAGTGATTCACCCTTCTATTATATCGATGTTGATATGAATAAGAGGCTCTGTTGTGTCAAAGCAATTATCTTTTGCCATGGTTGGCGTTATGTTGTCTTTAGGTGTGTTGAGTACAGAAGCGGTGGCTGACCCGAAGCATAAGCATGGACATCGGTACGATCACCATCATGCGCATCACCACCATCATAAACACAAGCGCAAGCATAAACACAAACATCGTGACGTTATTTATGTGGAGACCCGACGACCAAGGCGCAGTTACTATTACCATGACCGAATTCCTCGGAATAGTACCTACATAAAGATTGGAGATTTCACTTATCTAAAAGTGGACGACCGTTATTATCGTCGTTCTAATGATCGCTATATCCATGTCGAGTTCAATTAAACTTGAAAGGGTACATAGTCGGCGTTCTTGTAATGTTGAGCTTAATAGCAACAACATGGCACATGTAACATCGACCAATACTAGGGTAGAGGGTTAAAAACAAAAACAGCGAGCCGGTGCTCGCTGTTTTTGCTTAGATGAGTGTTAGACAGTAAATCTATTTAAGATTTGATCTTGTTTATGTACATCTTCTTGTTGCGCCTGCATCGCGTCGTTGGTTCGATTTGCCGATTCGGCGACTTGAGTCGATAGGTCTTTAATATTCACCGTATTGTTGTTGATCTCTTCAGCGACAAGACTTTGCTCTTCCGCCGCTGAGGCAATTTGCAAGTTCATATCGGAAATACGCTGAATCGCATCACGAATGCGTTGTAACGCACTATTTGCCAAACCCGCTTTTTCAACGGCCTCTATAGCACTACCTTTGCTTTGATGCATGGCATTTGCCACAGATGAAGCGCCAGATTGTAGTTGCTCAATCATAGTACGAATCTCTGTTGTCGACTCTTGAGTACGTTGTGCCAGTGTACGTACTTCATCTGCAACAACGGCGAAGCCTCGGCCAGATTCTCCCGCACGTGCAGCCTCGATTGCGGCATTCAACGCGAGTAAGTTTGTTTGGTCCGCAATATCGTTGATGACTTTTAGAATCGTTTCGATATTGGCGGTAGCAGATTCCAACACTTGTACTTCTTCGACTGCAAGGTCAATGCTATCGGAAAGCATGTTTATCGTTTGTGTCGATTCACCAACGATAGAAGACCCCTCAACCGTTGCTTGGTCGGCTTCTTTAGCTGCACTTGCCGCACCTTGCGCATTATTAGCAACCTCTGTCGCGGTGACAGACATCTCATGCATCGCGGTAGCAAGTTGTTCTAGCTCTTGCAGCTGAGTGTGAATTGCGCCTGCCGAGTCTTTTGCGCCCTCAGCGGTGATTTGAGTTCCGTTTAAAATTTGATCAGAAATACGTTTCGACTCAATGATTTGCTGTTGTAAGTTCTCCATGAACGTATTGAAGTTTGTGGCAAGCTCAGAAAACTCTTGGTCAGTATCTGTTTCGAGGCGTTGTGTAAGGTCGCCTTTCCCTGATGCTACATCTTTAATCGCATTGTTTAGCGTGTCCAAAGGACGCATGAGAGTGCGAATCAACAGAGTTAGGGCGATAATAGATGCAATCACGGCAATGATTGAATAAATAATAGCGTTGTTACGAAGCTCTCCTACGGCAGAATAGGCAACAGCTTCATCGATCACCGAACCTACGTACCAGTTCTCGCCAGGAATGTGAGTCAGGTTAACCATGTAGCGGTTGCCATCAATCTCAACATGTTGTGCTGATTGCGTAAGTTCGATTTGCGGGAGGTAGCTACCGACTTTCTCACCGTTGTATTTACTTTGAGGGTGAGCAATGGTTGTGCCATCAGCTGTGACCAGAAATAAGTAACCAGCATCAAACAGATTCACTTGGTTGACCAGATCTGAAAGGGTAGTTAATTCGAGGTCATAAAACATACCGGCTAAAAACTGGCCATTTTCTTTTACTGGTGTACCAACAGAGATGATAACGTTTTTCGAAGACGCATCGACGTACGGATCGGTTACGACCAAATCGCCTTTGCTCTTAGCTGCAATAAACCAAGGACGCTGACGTGGGTCGTAGTCTGGACCCGCATCCCAGCCGTCGTCATTTTCAATCACAAAGCCATTACTTTCATAACCAAAACCGATGGCAAGGAAGCTGCTTTTTGGCGTCGGTCTTTCAAGTATGTTTTGAACATAGCTATGTGAACTGGGATCAAGCTCAATCACTTCAGTAATGGAGCGAGCGAGATCCTTCTTTGCATCCATTTCTGATTGCACAGTGTTACCAACACTGGTCAATATCTCGTTGACACTTGAGTCGATTTGCTCCTGAGTTTGGGAGCGGATGGTCATAACTTGTTGTGTCGACAATAACGACACGGTAATTAGCAGCAAAAATGAAGAGGCTGTGACAACCTTATGTCTGAATTTCATGAGCTTTCCTCTGATTCTCCCGGTTGGTTCCACTTTGCTTTCGCCTCTTTTAAACCGAGCGAATTGGGCATAAAGAGAAACCTATTGTGTTTGGTTATATTTTTATCGACATCTTTGTCAAAAACATGAACTCATTTGTCGTCTTTTTTAACCAAATTTAAACAAACCGACAATTTACGTTAAAACTTGTGAGTGTGATCATGTTTGCGAGCTCAATTAATGAAATCGTCATAATGAAAAGAATTGCTTAACAAACAGTGGCATCAACTGGCTTTACAGGTGAGGTGATGAAAATTTTGTTGGTGCTGACAGGTGTTTTGTTGAAGTTTTGTCTTTGTAAATTATGAGCTTTTTACTAAAAGTCTAATGTGGACGGAGTTTTAGGTATAAAAAAGGCCCCGACGATGCGGAGCCTTTGTTTATTGACGTCTCGATTTTAGAAAATAAGATGAGCAACGCCAGCAATCACAGGTAATGTGATTAACGTACGTAAAATGAAGATTACGAAGAGCTCTACAATGTTTACTGGAATTTTGCTGCCTAACAGTAGGGCACCTACTTCCGACATGTAGATAAGCTGAGTTACTGACATTGCCGCAATAACAAAACGTGTCATTTCGTTATCGATTGAGGCCGCTAAAATTGCTGGAATAAACATATCCGCAAAGCCAACAACGATTGTCTGTGATGCTGCAACAGCTTCAGGGACTTGCAGTAGCTCTAGGTATGGGATAAACGGTTGACCCAGAATTGCAAATACAGGCGTGTATTCTGCAATCACCAATGCAACGGTACCAAGACCCATCACTACAGGTAATACGCCAAATACCATGTCGACTGCGTTGTGTACGCCTTCTTTAAATACAGACTGAACCGATGTGACTTGACCAGCACGCTTAAGAGCTAGATCCATACCCCAAGAGAATGTGGTGTGGCCTTCTGGCACTGCATCTGCGTCTTTATCTGGGTTGCTGCCGTCAATGTAGCGATCTTTCTTCAGACTAAGCGGAGGCAGGCGAGGAATGATAATCGCAGCTACGATACCAGCTAGACAGATAGCGCCGTAGAAAGGCAAAAATAAGTGCTCTAGTTTTACCTGAGCGATAACAACTAGGCTAAACGTGATCGATACTGCTGAGAAAGTGGTCCCGACAACAGCCGCTTCACGCTGAGTATAGAACTTATTTTCGTATTGCTTGCTGGTTAGCAAGATACCAACACTTCCGTCGCCTAACCAAGATGCCATACAGTCAATTGCACTGCGGCCAGGTAGGTTGAATACCGGACGCATTATTTTACTGAGTAACGCACCAAATAGCTCCAGAAGACCGAAGTTCAAAAGAAGCGGAAGCAGTAAACCCGCGAAAATGAAAACGGCAAACAGAGTAGGTAGGAGACCAGTAAGAACAAGCCCGCCAGTGTTTTCTTCCCAAATTGCTTTTGGACCCACTTGGAAAAACGTCATTAACACGGCAGCGCCGCCGATTAAACGAACAACGAGCCAAAGTGGAGATGGGTTGAAGAGACCGTTTAAAAAACCATTACGTAAAATTGCAGCTGGCTTAAAAATTTTGCAAAGAACAGAAGCAACGGCCATGAAAGCGATGATACTGGTGACGATAGCAATCAAGGTATCGCCTAACACCGCTGGGATGACTTTTGCCATCACGGCAACGGGAATGGTTAGGCCACCATCGTAAGAGATCGGAGCCATAAAGAGTAGAAGACCAATTAGGGAAGGGATGAAAAACATCCAAAAGTTGCCCTTAGGAGCTTCAGTAGCATTAGTGGTGTTATGCATAGTTGTCTCGTGTTACTACTAGTCAATACTTGCCATTTCCATGACATAAATATTCACTAAACATCCGTATTTAATCACAGTTTTGCGGAGGGTACCCGCAAACTGCATCCATTGCAATACTATTCATTAAATACATCTAGTTATTCAGCCGATTTGTCGGGTAATTGGTCAAATAACGTCTAAGTGTATGCGAATATGTTGCTTGTGTTAGAAAATTGTAGCACGAGGGGCGAATTGCGCAGTGAATTATGGGGCGCATTGTGACTGGAATAATAAAATGGTAAACAAATGTGATTTTGATCTAACTAACTTCTTTGCCAGAAATTCAGTTAGCCTTATCTATTCTAAGGTTTTTAGTGGTGTCAAAATACCGTTCAGCGTTTCTTGTACCGTTGCAGTGTGAACCTATTGAGCCAAATCCGATTGAAGCATGTCGCTTCAATCGGATCGAAATTTTATGCTTTTTGTTGACGGCTAAGTATGTATAGGTAACTCCAGTAAATCAGAGCCGTAGAAAAAGCCAATATTGCTGGGAAAACCAGCGTATATAAACCATATACCGTAAATAGAGCCGCTCCCGCGACGCCGCCAAACAAAAAGCCAAAGAAAATGAATAGGAATAATTTTGCTTTACGTCGGTCAAATTGACGACCTCTCAAGCTTTCTCCAATCATAATCCCTAGATCGGTGATGATTCCGGTCATATGTGTGGTTCTGACTACTGCGCCGCTAAACGTGGTGATCATTGCGTTTTGTAATCCACATGCTGCTGATGCTAGATATTGACCGTACAAATCCCCTTGCACCAAAAAGCCCAAGCTGAGTAAGAGCAAGCTCCCTTCTATGCACAGTGCAACACCATATCTTCGCCCTAGTTTTAACGCACTGCTTTCAATAAAAAAGCCGCTAAAGGCAGCGCCAATCAAAAAGCTAAATACGATGAAGAGCAGGTGAATGGAGCTCTCCACACCTGTTAGCAAGCTGTTCCCTAGCTGAGTTACGGTTCCCGAAAGATGAGTTATCGCTTGGTGTTGAAAGCCGAGAAGACCAACGGCGTTGACGCAGCCCGCGAGAAGAGCTAGTAGAAACGCGCCATATTCCACCCAACGAGGAAGTCTGGAAATCACAATAAACCCCCACCAAATATTAGGAGCCGATTATAACGCTCACACCGAGTTACGAAACCCTTTACAGTAAAACTCGATTGATCATTCTCAAAAAAATCTCACTTATAGGGCGTTTGTCCGAGCCAAAGTAAATACGTGAACGAGGATTGCTCGCTAGCAGATGTGTTCCGTTGTGCATTCGAAACTCACCCACCCGTGTTTCATTTGTTCATAGACTGAAACGGTAGGTTGGTGGAACTCTTTATCGGTAAATAGACCGACGGGAATGATCATGATTTCTGGGTATGCAGCAACGAACAACCTCATTGTCGTGCCGCAGGATGGACAAAAGTCATACTGAACCTCACTGCCATCATCGCCAATTCGGGTATAGCTAGTGACTTCACCGTTTAAAGTGACGTGTTCTTTTTCAAAGCGAGCTTGTACCCCAAAAACACTGCCAGTTCGTTTTTGGCATTCGAAGCAATGGCAGACAGACGTGTGGGTGGGCTCTCCCTTACAACGGATCTCAACTAAACCGCAGGCGCACTCGCATGTATGAATGGTTTTTGTCATCGTGATTACCTATTTGTCCCAATACACCAATAGACCTAGAGCACAGAGCTTGTGTCACTAGCTCGTTATGAGCTCTGGACTTGAAACTATTTGGATACAATCAGTTTAGTTTAATCTTGAAACACTTGAAGAGGTGAAATCATTTGGGTATACAATGGTATACTCGCTTTTCGTTTATACCTTGAAACAAGGAAGTCTTCATGACTCACAAAAAAATCCTGCCGATACCACTTATTCTACTTATTCCAATCGTTTTATTAGTTGTGGTTGTGATCGCAGGTGTTTATCGTTTTAGTTTGTCTGATGACGAGATCATGGCTAAGTTTCCTCAAACAAAAGTAGAAACGAACGTTATTGTGCAAGAGACGCTTGGTATCACTGCACGTAATCCTTGGACGATCCAAGTCCCCGAGCAGGGTGCGGTCACTTTTCTTGATGAGTGGGATAAAGAAAACGACTATTTGATAGGTGACTATGATGCAGGTGTGACGAAAGGTCAGGTACTTGTTCCAACTGCGTCGATTAGTCAGCGTGAGATTGAAGGTGTTTCATGGGTTGTTGCACCGATGATTGTAACGACACAAGGTAGCGGTTCGTTTAACTATGTTGGCTTGTTCAAGTTTGACCCCTTGCCGAGCCGAGTTGTCCTTTTAGACAGTATTTTTGTTGGTGACCGCGTGAAATTTACTCAGCTCGAATGGAAAAGTGATACAACTATCACGCTTTCATATTTAGCGCACGGTGACGATCAAGCAATGGCAGACACGCCAAATCGATTCAATTCATCCACATTACAGCGTGTAGGGAATAACTTACATATGCAACAGTGATGAATTTTTTTTGAGTTCTGTAAAAATTCAGTATTTTCTGCGCTAGATCTCGAAATTTCCTAGTGATTTCTTATTCGGGAATGCATAAGCTATGAGCCTTGTTTGAAAGGAGATAGTAATTCCCGTGTCTACAAATGAAATTACAAGACGGTTGCCGAATCTGACAAGTCGTAGAGCGCTGCTGTTATACTCCTTGCCAGTTTTAGTTGCGATTGGTGTTTCTCACTCTCTCAAAGAGTCATCTTTAACCAAAACCATCGCATTGAACCTACCTGAATCTCAGGTCGTTGAAAAAATTCTTGATGCGACAACTGCCGAAGTTGTCACTCCCCCGAACTTCGAATATCAAATCCAAACAGGTGACAACCTAAGCACTATTTTTAGTCAGCTCGGTTTCGGTTACAGCTCGTTAATGAAAGTAATGGAAACGGATTTGAACTACTTGGCACTTGATACACTTAAGCCGGGCAATACGCTCCGTTTCTGGCGTGATGATGCAACAGGCGAGTTAGCGAAAATGGAACTGCAATTTTCTATTGCAGATAAAGTGGTCTACAAGCTGAATAGTGATGGTAGCTATGACTTTACTGATATTTCCATTCCTGGCGTGTGGAGCCAAGAACCTTTAGTTGGCGTTATTCAAGGCAGTTTTTCTTCTTCTGCCAGTCGTTTAGGTTTAACGTCGGCGGAAGTGAGTCAAGTCGTAAGCTTACTCAAAGAACAACTTAACTTTGGACGTGATCTTCGTGCAGGTGATCGATTTGAAGTTGTTCGTCGCTCACAAAGCATCAATGGTGTACCAACAGGTAAGAACGAAATTGAGGCGATTAAGATTTATAATCGCGGCCGCGAGATCACCGCTTACCTTCATACTGATGGTCAATTCTACAATGCCAAAGGTGAAAGCTTACAGCGCGCATTCCAGCGTTACCCTGTAAGTAGCCGTTGGCGTATCAGTTCTGGCTTTAATCCTAATCGTTTACATCCAGTAACGGGGCGTGTTGCGCCGCACAACGGCACTGACTTTGCTGTACCAACCGGTACACCAGTCGTTTCTACTGGTGATGGTACAGTGATCATGACTCGTAAACACCCTTATGCGGGTAACTACGTGGTTGTTGAGCACGGCAGCAAATACAAAACCCGTTACTTACACCTAAGTAAGATTTTGGTGAAGAAAGGGCAAAAGGTTTCTCGAGGCCAGCGTATCGGTCTTTCTGGTAAAACAGGTCGAGTGACTGGGCCACACCTTCACTATGAGTTGATTGAATACGGCCGTCCAGTTAACGCTATGCGAGCAAATATCCCAATGGCGAGTTCTGTTCCTAAGAAAGAGATGGCTACTTTTGTCGCGAACAGAGATGAAATGGATAGACTATTACGCGATAAAGAGAAAGCAGTGCTGTAATAAAGTACTTCGCTCAAAAAACAAAAAGAGACTAAGCATAGCTTGGTCTCTTTTACTTTGTGCATTAACTAGATTTGAATTCTATGACAGCAGTCTGTTCAGTACGTTAGGCACTCCGCACTTCACGTTCATTTATCAGGTGTACGATTTCTTCAACACTGTGTGGACGAGAGTAAAAATAACCTTGGATGTAGTGGCAGCCCATTTCAATTAACTTTTGTAGTGCTCTATCGTCTTCTACGCCTTCGGCAATCAAATCCACATCAAGCAGCTCTGCCAATTGCGCTATCAAAAACACTACTTGTTCAGAGGTTGTATTTGAGAGCATGTTCTGCACAAAGGTAGCATCGATTTTGATGCTATCAATCGGATAATTGTGTATATAGTTCAAGCTTGAGTATCCCGTACCAAAATCATCCAGTGCGACTTTAAAACCCAAGTATCGCAACGAGTTAAGTACCATCTGTTCACGGCCACTTTGTGAGAGTAAGACGGTCTCGGTGAGCTCTATAACAAAGTCTTTTGCTTCGTGCTGATACTTTTCAACCATGTTGGTTAAGTGATTAATATAACGGTTGGAATCAACCAGCTCATACGCTGAGCAATTGATGGAGAGTTTGACTTTATAGCCTAGGTTCGCTTCGAGTTCTTGCTTTGCGATACACGCGAGTTCAATAATCCGTTCACCTAACTCGATAATCAGGCCTGATTGCTCGGCAGCTTCAATGAACTCCGCTGGAGAGATATTTCCATAGATATTGCTATTCCAACGAGTCAAAATTTCAAAGTAATTCCAGCGGTCGCTCGTGATATCGACGATCGGTTGAACCACTACATATAACTCATCGCTGTCTTGTATATCAGTACTTAGCTGGATTCGCATTGCCTCAATAAGCTGCGTCCTACGGTGGTATAACGCACTAAGGTGTGTGTCGTAATGCTGAATCCGTGTATCGCGGTGTTTTTTACAATCTTTGAGAGCGAGACTGGCATTCAAAATCAGCTCATCGCTGTTCAACATATGTACTGGGGCACGTGCAATACCAATACTAACGGTGAAAGAAATCCGGTTAGATTTGTCGCTGTAGCCGCTTTCAATTTTGTCGAGTACTTCCTGACACACGGCGACAGGATCTTCGTCGTACGTGATGAAGGCGAATTCATCTCCTGCAACACGGAACGCATTGTTTGGCGACGACAAGCTCTGTTGAATGGCGTTAGCTGTGAACTTAATGATTTGGTCGCCGATATAGTTTCCGTTGATATCATTGATCGATTTGAAATTATCGATATCAAGATACGCCAAACTGAATGGGCGAGTCGCCTGCTGCGTTAATGTCTCCAAGGTATCAGCTAAACAGCTACGGTTGAGCAGTCCAGTTAGGTTATCATGCGATACCTCATAGCTAAGCTGATTAAGAAGCTTATCTGAACGTTCACTGACCCACTTTTCACGTAAGCTATGAATAATGACATTGGCATAAAATCGGTGGAAGTCGAGGATATCTTGCGCTTCTTTCGCGTGGATGCTTCGGGTAAAGGTAGACAGTAAAATTCCCAGAACTTCGCCATTTTGTGTCTTCAATGGCAGGCCAATGTAAGCTTGAATGCCATCTTCTTGAAACATCTGATCTTCAGGAAAACGCTTGTATACCTGGTCTTGATAGAAAATATGTTCGCCAATGTCTTTCGCCACTTTTTCACAGGGGGTGCCTGAAAGGTGGTAGCTTAGGTTGTCTGTAATTTTTCCATTGCTGGCGAAGGAGATGGTATGAGCCGAATGCTGAAGATGCGCAACTTCTACAACGCAAGTGCAATGGCTCTGCAAGTGTTGATGAATATCTAGCGTGACTCGGTTTAGCTGAGCCGTGCCGTTTAGCTTCAATATCTCATCAATTTTGTGGAAACTGATTTGTACCTGACCCATTGAGCATTTCACCTAGCGTTGTTATTAACATATCGTGTAAGACACGACGAATTATTATTTGATATGCATCAAATAAACTATCGGTTACTAAGGCAGATTTTTCAAATTTTGTGAACGAACAAATCATTATTTTCATGTTTTTATGCTTGAACCTTTTAAAGCTATAACGATAAAAACGCTAAGCTAGGCGCGCTTCTCCTCTTCCAATCGTGATTTGAGATAATCGAGGAATAGCTTAGTTCGGGTATGCTGATAATCCAGCTTTGGATAGTAGGCATATACAGTGGCTTTATCCGCTGTGATATCGGGCAGGATAGGGACTAACGCGCCGGATTTGAGATCATCTTTGATCATGACGTTGTTCGTCATCAAAATACCCATGCCTCTTTTGGCACCATGAAACAGCGCTTCTGGGTTGGTCGTGGCAAAGTTACCGGACAAGCTGATACGTTTGCCTCGATTTGTTTTGATTTCTCGTGAGGGTTTTTCTCCCCAAATCAGGACATTATGCTCTGTCAGATCCTCAACGCATTGTGGTGTGCCATATTTCTTTAGGTAACTAGGCGCGGCGTAAAACTGGGCTTTATGTTCGAAAAGTGCAGTAGCTTTGAAACTTAGAGAGTTCAGTTGCTCTAATTCCCGGCTAATAAACAGGTCTAAGCTTAGCTCTGGCAATTGGCCTGGTAGCGTTGTTGTTAATTGAAGTGTGATGTCTGGATATTTATCAAGAAAATCATCAAGATAATGAACTAGAAATTTAGAACCAACGGCCAGCGTTGCCCCAATTTTTAATAGCCCCGCTGGTGATTGGTTGACTGAGCGAGTTTCATCTAATACCGATTGCCATGAATCAAGCTGACTTTTTGCTCGTTGATAAAACAGCGCACCAGCTTCAGTTTGGCTAATTGAGCGGGTCGTACGTTTGAGTAGTTGAACGCCAATTTTATCTTCTAGCCATTGAACTCGCTTACTGATAGCTGAGCTGGTGGTATTGAGTTTCCGCGCTGCTGCATTAAAGCTACCTTCTTCGACCACACGAATATAACTCTTCACGCTTTGAATCCAGTCCATTGTATCTCCTTGGGAATTAATTCCTTTCCAACTTAGCTGATTATCATCTTTGAGTATCAAATATACACTGTTTGCCATCAATCTGTCACAAAGTAGGAGGAACGTTTGCGTAAAACACCATTGTTATTAGCGATGATGATCATTGCCACAGGCCAAGTTGGCGTTAGTATTTATCTTCCTTCTTTGCCGTTGATTGGTCATGACTTGAATTTGCCGCAACATTCGATTCAGAATCTCGTCACGCTATTTCTCGTTGGCTTCGGTATCTCTCAGCTTTTTTACGGCCCATTGTCTGATGCGATTGGTCGTCGGCCGGTGTTTATTCTGGGGCAAAGTGTATATCTAGTTGGTACGGTTATTTGCATCGCGTTTTCGGACAACATTGTTGCCCTTGAAGCGGGACGGTTACTGCAAGGCCTAGGAGCGGGCAGCGCTTCGGTACTTGGTCGGTCAGTACTGCGTGATAGTTATGACGGTATGCAATTAACCAAAGCGCTATCTTATATTTCAGTCACTGCTTCAGTGATGCCAATTATTGCTCCGCTGTTTGGTGGCTGGATTGCTTTTCACCTGAGTTGGCATGCTGTCTTCGTGTTTGTACTGATTTACTTAATGGCAATTTTTACACTTGGTTTATTGGTGCTGCCAGAAACGCTGCCTTATCCGAAGAGAAAATTTAAAGTAGGCGAAGTAAGCGCGAACTATTTGCGTCTGTTAACGAATACACAAGTGATTGGTAGTGCGAGCTACAACTGGCTTAGTTATTTATCGGCTCTGGTTACTCTCTCCTTGTATCCATTTTTAATGCAACAAGAGTTAGGATTAACGGCGGCAGATTACGGCTCTTTGATGATCATACCATCAGTTGGTTTGCTGACGGGTAGCTTAGTGCTGAACTTGATCAATGCTCGTTACAAAGCTCAGCAAATCTTGCTGATGAGTTTCGCGATTGTTGCTGTTGCAGGCTTCATGTTGTTGGTTACCCCCTTCAGTGTATTTTCATTGCTGACGGCATTCACGTGTTTAAGTTTTGCTCAAGGAATGTCATTCCCGGTATCGATCAGTTTGCTACTTTCACCACATAAGCAACAGGCAGGCGCGGTTTCTGCGCTATCTGGTTCTATTCAAATGTGTTTAGCAGGTTTGTTTGGTGGGTACTTAGTAGACTCATGGGTTACGAATCAGCAGCAGCTTGGGGTGTTTTATTTGTTTATTGCGTTACTTTCTTGCTTTGTTCTTGTACTAAGCCAATTTCGTAAAGTGCCAGAAGGGACGGTTCAAGCAGAAACTTCCATCTGAATATACTTGCAACCAAAAGGTCGGCTTTCTAAAATGCGCAGCTAAATTAAGTCTGGCCTGTTGTGTATACTGAATGACTTGGTTTGAAAGGAAGAGGGCGAACCTTGATACTTCTCTCAAGCTTGGAATACATTTCTGCCCAATGGCTATCCGATCTCTAATCGTTAGGTGAAAGAATGCAACAAAACGAATTTGAAACACTGGTAAAAGAAATTACTCAGCAAGAAAGCATGCCAAAGGCACTTGAAATCTTGAAGGCGTGTGAGGAAGAAGAAGTTGCACAAGCGGCGCAATCCCTAACGGGTCAGTTTGGCCTTGCAGAAGTTGATGGTGAGAAACGTATTTACCATATTACCACTCAAGAAGATGAGTCCGGAGAAGAGCAAGAATACGTAGAGCACGTCATGAATGAAGGCGATCACTTGATCAAGTTTGCTGCGTGGTTCTTTGAAACATTCTTTGAAATCAAACAGAAAGATACGTACGTCGCAGCGGGTAAAACATACCAACAACCTAAGCGATAGACGCTCATTTCAAGAAATCCACGAAAATCAAACTGAAAGTTAATTACAAAATAAATGTGACTGGAGTCTTGTTTTTATCTAATTGTGGTGTAAAATTACAACATAGTTAAGTCAATACATTCAGGAGAAGGTCATGGGTAACGAACTTGGTGGTGCTTATATTGGCCAGATGATTGCAAAAGACGCGATGCACAAAGCGCTTTACGGTAAAGCGAAGAAGAAAAAAGCTTCTGTTTTTGCTCGTGTTATTAAAAAACTGGCGAAATAATTTAAAAAGCCCTGATTGAAAAATCAGGGCTTTTTGCTTTTCTCTGTTTTGTTGTTAGTAAGTAGCCAACATATTGCACAACATTGGCAAAACGCTACTCAAAGACTGATGACATTTAAATCTAGAATTACGCGGATTGGCTTGGTATCTCCACAACATTGTTAGGCACTTTATCTAGCCCCTTTGCTGATAACCACTTTTCTAAATCGTCAGCGCCTCCAATATATTTTCCATCTAACCAGATTTGCGGCACTGTTACCGGTGTTTTTTCGCCAATGATGGCTTTTACTTCAGGAATCATGCGGTATAAGGCGGCGCTGTCTTTAACTACATCATGGTACTCATACTGAACGCCAGCCTCGTCAAGTAATTGTTTGGTTTTGACACAGTAAGGGCAAGTTGCTTTACCATAAACAATGTTGCCTTTTAGCTCATCGCGTTTTACCCACTCAGCAATAACAGACTGTACAAGCACACCCCGATTCAATGCTTCTCCTTGGCTGATAACTTTCCCTTCGACAAGAAGAATGGGTGCATGCCAAGCACCAGCTTTTAATGGTTCCCACCAGTGCGATAACCAATCTTTTACTTCAAGTTCAACGGGCACATCGGCTAGTTCGTTTTCAAAAGTATCCTTTAAAATATCTTTGGTTAATGTACATTCACCACAAGGAATATTGACTTTGAATGGGCCCCAACTACCAGCCCAGCGATACAGTGTAATTTTGATTGGTTGACTCATATGGGTTCCTCATTTCCTTTCCTGAAAATATAGAACTTTTAAATTAGATTTTTCTTTCAACTAACTTTGTCTTTTTCGCTTCCCAATGCGTAATAAACGCAATAGATGCAATAATAATCGCAGCACCTAACCATAAACGACCAGGTGGCACCCAACCAAACACCAACCAACCAGCAACAACATTCAAAGGCAGTTTGGCGTGATCAAATGGTTGCACAAATGAGGCGTCTGCTACTGCATATGCTTTAACGATAGCCCATTGAGCGAGTGCTGTAAGTGCACCTGCGGCTAAAAGCACACCCCATATCGTCCACGTATCTGGCATAGTAAACGTCGGTATCGCTAACAAGATATTAAATGGCGTTATCAGCAGTAATAAATAGACGACCATGGTTGAAGGCGGATCGTTTACCGACATTTTTTTAACCATTAATGAATACGCTGCCCAGAAAAATGCGGCGCCAACAGGGAGCAGGGTCGCCCATGTAAATGAGTCTGCCCAAGGCTCAAGAATGATCATGGCACCAACAAACCCCGTCAATGTAGCGAGCCAGCGTGCAGTACCTACTTTCTCTTTGAGTAACAAGCCAGAACCAACTGTGGCAAATAACGGAGAGGTCATGAGAAGTGCAATGCCTTGCCAAATTGGAACTGGGTAAGCGAGAGCCCATAACCAAAGTTGAATCCCGATAACAGAGAGAAAAATGCGGAATGCATGCCAGCCAAAGTGTTGGGTTCTTAAAGAACGTCTAATCCCAAGTGTACGTAGGTAGGGCAGAATAACAAATAAGGCGATTGCATATTGGAATAACGCAAATGTGGTGGAGGAGACACCAAAGTTGATGCTAGCAATTTGGGCGAAGCTGTTCACTATGGCGAATGCCAAGCCAGCTGTTAGCATCCAGGACGCACCTTGAACAGGATGATGATTCAATTGAAAAATTCCAGTTTGATAGAGGTGGCGGGATCATACGTCCTATTGTTTTTCGCGCCAATAAAAAAATGCCTCCCAGAGGGAGGCGACATTACCAATTCAAAGGACGTGCCTGTTATAACAGGTACAAAGAACGAGAAGCACAAACGCTGCCATGCATTTGCATAAATAATATTGCAGAACACGTGCCAACTTTTATATATTTGATTTTAAATGGTTTTTTGGTTTTTCTATGTTGTCGATTAGATGAAATGCACTAACTTAGTGATCAATCGCATTAAAAGAGGGCAGAAGTAGGCGTCGTTACGCTCGTCTTTCATTGCTGAGCGATGCTTGGATAGTGTGAAAACTTATCGAGTTGTGTTGGGTTAAATAAAAAATGGCCAGCAAAGGTGCTGGCCAAGTGGACTCGCTCTTAGGACAAGAGTGAATTAGAAATCGTAACGTACGCCTAGGCGCAGTGTATCTTCGCCTTCTGTTACTAGACCTGTTGTTGCATCTTTTGCTTCATCAAGTTGGTTGATGTAGTAAGACAGGTAAGTACGGAAGTTGCTGTTTAGTTTGTAGTAACCAACAAGCTCGATACCTTCAACGGTGTCGTACTTTGAACCGTTGTCTGGATCATTCTCTTGAGCTGTGTATAGAGCTGCAAGTGTCACTTTGCTTGCTACTTTGTAGCTTGCGACTAGCTCGTAAGCCGTAAAGTCTTCAGAGTCAGTCAGGGAACCTTGAGAATAAGTACCTGCTAGGTAAAGGTTGTCCATCGAGTAAGCGATACCACCTAGAATTTGATCTTCAGAGTTATCTTTATCTACATCGCCACCAGAGTATGCAAGACCAAAGTCGAGGCCCATTGGTAGTGAGTACATTCCAGAGATGCCGTATTTATCTTCGTTATCGCTAGAGTTTGCTTGGTAGGTTGCTTGAAGTTGTAGTGCATCAAACGCACCACGGTATGCGAAAACGCTGTCTTGCTTATCAGACGACGAATCAATAACTTGCTGAACACCAGAGAATTCAGTGATATCCGTCATGTCAGAGATGATGACTGCAGCCATGTCTTGACGACCTACAGAGAAAGCACCGATATCAGAGTCGACGCCTGCATACATGTAGCGGTTTTTGAATTCACTCTTGCCCGTTTTTTGTTCGGCTTCGTAAACACCGAAAGCAGAAAGGCCGTTGCCGATGTCTGTTTTACCTTTTAGGTTAAGACGAGCACGGCTTTTATCTTCCATAGAACCTTCAACTTCAGCACCGTCTGAACCGATGAAGTCACCACGAAACTCAACGCGGCCGCCAACTTTTAATTCAGTACCGTCGTTTTTGTATACAGTTGCTGCGAATGATGGTGCTGATACCAATGCTGTAAGAATTGCAGTAGTTAGTGCTGCCTTTTTCATTTTCTTATTACCCTAGTTGTAATCGATGGGCTTTCTTGCCCGATGTGTTGATGACGCTAAGGTAAAGGCTGAAAATGAAAGATAGATTTCTGTTAAGTTATGATTTGATTGCACTTTTATTGCTGGCGAGAATAAGTGCCCCTTCTCATACCACTTATAAAAAGAAAGGTTTATCTTTTTTGAGGTTTTTTCCTCTCCGTTGAAGACTGTGTTTTTTTCAAAAAGTTCCTGAATTGTTTCTTGACCCTAAATGTAAGTAAACATTTCAATTTGGCAGGGAAGTTTGGCCTAAAAATAGCGAATCATCAGCTATTTGTGAGCTAACTCTCTCTAAAGCATTTCTTATTGTAAGGTTTTTATTTCTCGATTTCTTGAAGGCTAAGTAAACGATTGCTTTTTAGGTTTTGTCTGAGATCTTTTCACTCGGTTGTCAGGAACTAATCAAATAAAGTGTTGGCAGTTGTTACACAAAGGTAAAACTAATCTGGTGGAAACGATGCCTCGGATAGCCTTTGTATTCCTCTCTTTGTTCATCATTTCGTTTTTACGAAAGTGAACCAAAGCCGGGTCTAAAACTGACTAACCAACTAATAAGTAATGGATTTAGAAATGAATAAAAAATTATTAGCAGCGGCAATCGCGGCAGCAACTTTCGGTACTCAAGCAGTTGCAGTGGAACTATATAATAACGATGGCACAACATTTTCGATGGGCGGCCACGTTTCTGTTAATTTAAATGGATCAGAGCAAGGTGACACGGATGTGGGTACTAACTCTCCTCGTATCAATATCTCTGCGACACAGGATTTGGGTAATGGCTTCACCGCAGACGCACGTGGTGAATGGGCGCTAAACTACTTAGACGGTGGTGAAGAGTCGTTTAAAACTCGTCTAGGTTACTTAGGTATAACGCATGAGGTTTATGGTCGTGCAGTAGGTGGTACGCAATGGTCACCTTACTACGATGTCGCAGGTATTGCAGATATGCCAATCGCGTTTGCCAACGACTTCATCTATGACGATCATGGAAGCCTTGGTACTGGCCGTGCGGATAAAATGCTTTCTTACCGTAATGCCATCGAGCTGGGTGAAGCTGGTGTGATCAACTTTGGTCTTGGTTGGCAGGGTGCAAACGATGATTACACGCGCAACGATGCTGGAGTTATAACTGGCGGTGCTAAATACGATGACCGTGTGCAAGCTGCGCTTTCTTACTCAATCATGGGCGCTAAAATCGGTTACTCTTACAATGGCGGCGATTTCCAGCACCCTGCATATGCAGGTAAGCACACGGCGGAATCACACGTTGTATCAGCATCTTACGGTGCGTACGGCCAAGGCCTATTCCTTGCTGCGGTTTATGGTTCAAACGAAAACATGAACTTCAGTGCAAAAGGCGACCGTTTAGAAGAAAGTGATGCGTACGAAGCGATCATCGCATACGCTCTAGCAAACAGCCTAAACTTGAGTGTTAACTATGAGATGGTGGAAGGTAAAGAGTTTAAGAGCTCTAAAACAGAAACTGCTCGTGAAGAAATGGCACTACAAGCAGAATACAACTTCACGCCTAAATTTGTTGGTTACGCGGGTTACCAGTTTGACCTAAATGACGACAATGGTCGTGAAACTGATGACAAATGGGCGTTAGGTGCTCGTTACTACCTATAATAGGATTTAGCGAGAACTATTATTCAGCTCATTGATCTAAAGCCAGCCTCGTGCTGGCTTTTTTGTCTATTTGTTTTACAAATACTTTGCTGTTTCAATTAGATGATACAAAACTCAAAACGGGGTGAATGTCTTATTTTTTACACTAGAGGTTGCTATTTAGTGTCGTTAAGTCAATAGGTTAGATTATGATGGGATTTTTGTTTTGCAGGGAAGAATGATGAGTGTTATTCAAGTTGAAGAAAAGAAAGTAGAAGTGGGTAAAGTGCTTTGTGTTGGACGAAATTACGTTGAACATATTCATGAGCTTAATAATGCAATGCCTGAGCAAATGGTGGTATTTAATAAACCCGCAACTTCCGTATCAACAACTCTGCGTTCATTCCATCAAGAGCCCCTTCATTATGAGGCTGAAATCTGCTTTTTGATCAAGGATGGACGTTATTCAGCGGTTGGTTTGGGATTGGATCTGACCAAGCGTGGTTTGCAATCCTCGCTTAAAAATCAGGGGTTGCCGTGGGAGCGTGCTAAGGCATTTGATGGCTCTGCTGTGTTTAGTCGGTTTGTCTCTTTGGATAACATTGATATCAACGATCTTAACCTTGAGCTCTTAATTAACTGTATTCGTGTACAAAAAGGTCACGTTAACCAAATGCTCTACCCGCCGCTAACTATCCTGGATGAATTAACCAGTTACACAACACTTCAAGATGGCGATGTAGTGATGACTGGTACACCAAAGGGCGTTGGTGAGGTACATGAAGGTGACATCTTCCTTGGTCGATTAAAGTGTGGCGATGTCACCTTGTTGGAGATTGAGTGGTTGGCGGATTAAAGCCAAATTCGTAGAACGAGAAATACCACCATACTGATAACCGTCGTTAAAAGAACATTTTTAGTAAAATACGCGATTAAAGCAGCCAGTACGGCAGCCAGTAAAAATGGGTTTTGCACATTGACGCTGAGCTCCCCATCGGGAATGAAAACGATAGGTGCCCAGATCGCAGTCAGTACTGCGGGGCTAGCGTAATTGAGTACTTTTTGAGTGCGCGTCCCTAATCGCAATGGTAGCTTGGGTTCTAAAAACAAGTAGCGGCTGGTGAAAACAAGTACCGTCATCAGCAAAATAGCCAACATGATCATTAGCGTTTCTCCTTTACTTGTTCCACAAAGTAACCAGTAAGCATGGCTAAAATGCTTGAAATCATCAAACTTCCCTCAATTTGATAATAGGTTAGGGCAACTGAGCTCACCAAAGCCACAATAACACTCGCGAGCACTGCTGCATTTTTAATGGTGGGTACTACTATCGCGATAAAAGTTGCGGCTACAGCAAATTCCAAACCCATTTCGTTCAGTTCAGGGATTAGACTTCCCGCAATAATGCCCGTCAATGTCGCGACATTCCAAAACAGGTAAAAACTCAGACCAGCCCCAAGTGCATACCAGCGATTAAACTGTTTATCGGAATGGTGGCCTACAATCGCAAACAGCTCGTCAGTAAGTAAGAAGCCGAGTGATAATCGCCATTTTAGAGGGAGCGGTGCAATTTTACTGCGCATCGATACACTGTAGAGGAAGTGTCGAGAGGTGATAAAAAGCGTTGTCAGTAACATGGTCACTAGACCTGCTCCCGTTTTAATCATTCCCATCGCGACGAGCTGTGCAGAACCTGCGAACAAAATGGCGGATAGTGCTTGCCCTTCCAAAGGGTGAAGCCCAGTATCAATTGCGAATGAGCCTGCGAGTAAGCCCCAAGGGAGCACTGCGATACTCAGAGGCATCATCGCAAGTGTACCTTGCCAAAATAGCGTGGCTTTTGATTCTTTTTGTAACGGCAAAGTGTGGTCCATAGTTTCTTCTTATTTATTCCTAAATCAGATTACCAAGATAGCTCGGTAGTCGCATAACGCCTTGTACAATATTGCTGCTTTAGCTATGACGGACGTATTGGCCTGGAGTGACGCCCATGGCTTTTTTAAAGTGTCGATGCAGATGGCTTTGATCATGGAAGCCGCATTCTTGTGCCACGTCTGAAATTTTTTGTCCCATTTTTAGTAGCTTCTTCGCCATACGTAAACGTTGCTGAATTTGATAGGCATGAGGCGGAAAGCCAAATTGCTTTTGAAACTCTCTCAGCAGATGAAAAGGGCTTAATCCAGACAGTTTCGCGAGTTCTTCTAGTGAGACGTCCGTTTGTGGAAAGTCTTCCAAAAATTCTCTGACGAGCTGCACTTGTCGCTGAGCTCTGGTTGACTCTTTCAGTGGTGCCCGATGAGTGCTGTGTTTACTGGCTAGCTTGATCAACGTGCCGTAAACCAAAGTTTCTCTCAATAAACGGTTGTCTGATTTTTCTAGTGTTTCAAATACCAATCGTAACTGACTAGCCAGTTCAGGATCGTAAACCACAGGTTGAGGGAAATAGGGCAGAGCTACATTTGGTGAGCCAAGCTCTTGTCCTAAAGTTTGAAACTGCTGAGGTACGGGGTACATTGCTTTGTATTCCCAGCCGCCTTCCGAGGCTGAATGCCCGTTGTGTACTTCATCTGCATTAACAAGGATGATGCTGTCCTGTGGCGCGATATGATTCCCGCCCGTCCTAAAAAATTGTTGTGCCCCTTTTTCGATGACACCAATAGTGTAACCTTCGTGGCTATGGCGTGAAAAATTCTGCTTCTCATACTTTGCATCGAGAAGCTCTAAACCTCCGAGCTCTTGAGCTATCTTGAAGGTAGCGATTTCCTTATTCTTTTCTTTCATCTTTATCCGGTCTGCTCAAGAAAATCATTTTAGAAGTGTAACGGATCCATCGTGCTTATTTTTGTACAAAATTGCTATTCGATTTTGATAAATAGGCGAATTGATTGCTATTTTTCATATGGGCAAACTATGATTTTTATTTTTTGAATTATCTTGGCTATTTTGGGCTGGATGATGTCATTTTGTTGGTATAACATTCGCCGCCTTGTTGTAGAAAAGCGGTTCCATCATGATTGATTTATCTGTACTTCCTGTTTATCTCACCGCAGTAGTGGCTTTGTTGCTGTTACCAGGGCCCGATATGTTGCTGATAGCGAGCTCTAGTATGAGTTACGGTAAGAAGGTCGGTCTGTTTGCTAGCTTAGGCAATGCGACGTCTGGTGTTATTCTTACTTTGCTTGCAGCAATGGGTGTATCTACCCTGATTGCCATGAGCCCAATAGCCCTTAAAGTCCTTCATCTACTAGGTGGCGCTTACTTGTTAAAAATGGGTTGGGACTGCTTACGAGCTGAGGCATCTTCGGCTCCAGAGCTTGATGGTCAAAACAAAATGGCATCAACTTATTATCAACGTGCTTTGATGAGTAATTTGCTCAACCCTAAAGCCTTGGTCTTTTTTGTGATGTTTTTGCCGCAGTTTGTCTCAAGCAATATCACGGCATCTTCTGGTGAGCAGATGCTAGCGCTAGGGTTATTGTTGAACGTTCTTGGCTTGTCATTCAATTTATTACTTGTTGGGTTAGCAGGCACATTGGGCAAAGGGCTGCTCGAGAACGAAAAATTCCGCACGTATCAACATAAACTAATGGGGTTAGTGTTTGTTATTCTGGCGTTGTGGATGCTGAGTAGTTTCGCCTTGTAAAGTTATCATATTCCATCAGAAAGCCAGCAATTGCTGGCTTTTTGTTTTAGGATATTGGTGTTTCCTAAGGAGAGGATATATGAAGCTTGAATTTTGTTTAAATCCAGATCAAACAGACCTTGATTTTGTTCGTGAAGGTATTCGATCTTATAACCGACTGCATTTACCTGGAGGGGAAGTGCATGCTGTAGGCTGTTTCGCAAAAGATGAGAATGGCAAGATCATGGGTGGCTTGACTGGCGAAATGTTTAAAAATACGGTATTTGTTGAGTTTTTGTGGGTAGACGCTGAAAGTCGAACCTCTGGTCTCGGTAGCCAATTAATGTCGATGCTAGAACAAAAAGTAAAGCCTCATGGGGTTACCCATGTTTATTTGGATACCTACAGCTTTCAAGCTCTTGAGTTCTATCTCAAATTGGGTTTTGAGAAAGTGGGGCAGTACTCAGGCTATCCTGCAGAGGGCATCCACAAGTACTTTCTACAAAAGGAAATTGTAGGCTAGGGAAAGCACGGGTTAGCTTGACTTGTTCTCGTTAAAATCAAAAAATGAGGCGCGAATTTGCGCCTCTTGTTGTATCAAATATCTATGTTTCTCTTTGACTTACAAACTTTGCTGGTGCGCGTCGATAAGTTCGTTCATCTTCGCTTCTGCTGCTTGCTGTGCTTGTTCATAGCTCATATCCGCAGGGAAGAGGTTGATGACTTCGTAGTAACATTTTAGTTTTGGCTCAGTACCAGAAGGACGAACAATCACGCGAGATTGATCTTCTAGGTGATAAATCAATACGTCACTTGCTGGTAAGTCAATGGATTCTTCAGAGCCGTCGTCAAACATGCGAACCGATGTTTTAAGATCTTCGGTTACTGCAACTTTTTTACCAGCAATCTCTGTTGGTGGATTTGCTCGGAGTTTGTCGCCGATTGGTGGAGAGTTCGGGTCGAGAGCGATGCTGCGTTGTGCGTTGAAGTAGAAACCGTGCTCGCGGTACAGCTCTTCCAGTTTATCCCACAGTGTTTTGCCTTGCGCTTTAAGCTTGCCTGTTAGCTGTGAAAACGCGACGATTGCAGATAAACCATCTTTATCCCACACCTTGTTACCCACGGTATAACCGAGCGCTTCCTCATAAGCAAACAAGAATGGGTTGGTTTCAGTCTCTTGTTCCATGGCAACGTTAGTAAGCCATTTAAAGCCAGTTAATGTTTGATAGTATTGTGCGCCATGCGCCTTAGCGATGCTGCTCAGCATTCTTGAGGATACGATGGTGTTGCCAACCAAAGCGTTAGGTTGCTGTTCCAGCAAGTAATCGCCAAACAGTGAGCCCACCTGATCACCTGTTAGCATTTGATACTCGCCATCTGGGCGTTTAACTGCCACGGCAAAACGGTCTGCATCTGGATCGTTCGCGCAAGCGATATCGGCATCTACGGACTTACCTAATGCCATCACCATATCCATTGCACCGGCTTCTTCAGGGTTTGGGAAGTTGACGGTTGGGAAGCTTCCATCAGGTTCGCGCTGTTCCTTAACACTTGCCACTTTTTGGAAGCCTGCGTCGGCAAGTAGCGTTTCCGCCATATTCGCGCCAACGCCATGCATTGCTGTGTAAGCAATAGATATATCGGTATTGTTGTCAGGAGTAAGCAGCGCGTTTTCGTTCATTGTCTTACGGTAAGTTTGGTAGTAGTCGTCTTCCAACCAAACTAACAAACCGTGCTGTTTTGCATCATCGAGAGACATTAAAGGTAATGGCTTCGTTGTTGCGTCATCAATTTTCGCTGCGATTCCAGAGTCGTGCGGAGGAATAATCTGTGCGCCATTCTCCCAATATACTTTAAAGCCATTGTATTCTGGTGGATTGTGACTGGCAGTAACAACAACAGCGGCCGCCGCATTCAATGTACGGACACCAAACGCGACAATTGGGGTTGCTGCAACGTCATACGTTAGGTAAACCTTGATACCAAGGGCCGTCAGTACGGATGCGGTATCATGCGCGAATTGCTTTGAATCGGGACGACCGTCGTAGCCAATAACGACACCACGACTCGCGGCATCTTTGACTTGCTCAAGCAAATAGTTCCCTAAACCAGTGGCGGTCTCTTGAATCACCAAGCGGTTCATTCGGTTTGGACCTGCGCCCACTTTGCCACGTAAGCCTGCAGTACCAAAGGCAAGGCGTGAGCCAAAGCGATCAGTAAGTTCTTGTTCATTGTTCGTATCGACGAGGTGTTGTAGCTCTTCACGAGTCTTAGGGTCAGGGTCTCGTTCTAGCCATTGCGTAATTAGTGCTGTCATATCAGTCATTCCTTAGTAGGGGGAGCCTACTTTCTTGGACACTTCGTTTGGTAAGTATCTCAATGTTTTCTTTTAAATCAATGTAAATGGTTCTCAATTACATTTCAAAGAGGGCAATCGATAAACCGAATTAATTTTTCTTATCCGAACAAAATTTAATCATATTTAATTTCTTGAAGAACCTTGGAACTATAACTAGCCTTTTAACATAAATATAACAAACCGTGTCGAAATCGTAGTTTTTGTGATTTTTCGTAAAGTTGTTCGATATTTGCATCGGGACGCAAGGAAGCTCGCGTAGGCGTAGCGGCTGAGCAGAGGAGAGATCTTTTGAAAAGATTAACGACTACTCTAGCCTTATCACTGAATGTGATTTTAATCACATTTTCCTCTTTTGGTTGGTCAAAGGAAAATGACTACAACATGACAAAAGGGGTCACAGAGATAAGTGGGCAAGTGTATGAATTACATATGCTGATTTTCTATATCTGCTGTGTAATTGCTTTGATTGTTTTTGGTGTGATGTTCTATTCCATCTTCCGTCATCGCAAGTCAAAAGGAGCAGTTGCCGCACATTTCCATGAAAGTACAAAAGTGGAAATTATTTGGACGGTCATACCCATCATCATTCTTGTCGCTATGGCGATTCCCGCAACGAAAACTTTAGTCGCAATGGAAGACACAAGCCAATCGGATATCACGGTCAAGATCACAGGCTCGCAATGGAAATGGCATTACAGCTATTTTGGCGAAGATGTTGAGTTTTTTAGTTTGCTTGCCACCAGCCAAAAACAAATTGATGGAATCGAAGCTAAAGGCGCATATTACTTACTGGAAGTAGACAACCCTTTGGTGTTGCCTGTGAATCGCAAAGTGCGTTTTTTGATGACTTCTGATGATGTCATTCACTCTTGGTGGGTACCGGACTTTGCCGTCAAGAAAGACACCATTCCAGGTTTTATTAATGAAGCATGGACAAGAATTGATGAGCCAGGCGTATATCGCGGCCAATGTGCGGAGCTATGTGGTCGTGCACACGGATTTATGCCAGTGGTGGTGCATGCGATGGAAGAAGAAAAGTTCGATGAATGGCTAGCGAGTAAGAAGGAAGAACTCGCACTTCAAAAAGCGGCGGCACAAGAAGCGCTCTCTCAAGACCTATCTATGGACGAATTGATGTCGCAAGGCGAATCGATATACACGGCGCGTTGCGCTGTGTGTCATCAGGCAAATGGTGAGGGGATTCCGGGTGCATTTCCCGCGATTAAAGGCAGTCCTATTGCAACCGGAGACGTTACAGAGCACATAGATATTATTGTCAACGGTCGCCCGGGCACCGCAATGCAGGCTTTTTCTAATCAGTTAAGTGACAAAGAAATTGGCGCGGTTATCACATATCAACGAAATGCATGGGGCAACGATACTGGCGATACAGTGCAAGCATCCGATGTGAATGCCTTTAAGGCACAAGACAGTGCTAAGGAGGAAATATGAGTAAGCCAATAGATAAGGCAGTGAAGTCTGCGCCAGCAGAAGCCAGTGCGAACAGTACCATTGCGATTGATGATGGTCACGAGCATCATGCACCTCAGGGCATCACTCGTTGGTTGTATTCCACAAGCCATAAAGACATAGGCACCCTCTACCTTTGGCTTAGTTTTGCAATGTTTCTAACAGGAGGTGCGATGGCTATGATCATTCGTGCCGAACTGTTCCAGCCAGGGCTACAGCTAGTCGATCCGCAGTTTTTTAATCAAATGACCACGGTACACGGTTTAGTGATGGTATTTGGTGCGGTGATGCCAGCATTTACTGGTCTTGCTAACTGGATGATTCCGATGATGATCGGCGCTCCAGATATGGCGCTGCCGCGCATGAACAACTTGAGCTTTTGGATCTTACCTTTTGCATTTCTTATTTTGTTGAGCTCGTTGTTTTTACCTGGCGGCGGTCCTGATTTTGGTTGGACGTTTTATGCTCCGCTGTCCACGACTTATGGCCCGGATAGCACTGCGCTGTTTGTATTCTCTGTTCATATCATGGGTATCAGCTCCATTATGGGCGCGATCAACGTTATCGTGACGATCGTAAATATGCGAGCTCCGGGAATGACTTGGTTCAAGTTACCAATGTTTGTTTGGACTTGGCTAATCACCGCTTTCTTGTTGATCGCGGTTATGCCGGTACTAGCGGGTGCGGTGACCATGGTTCTTACTGACAAATATTTCGGGACTAGCTTCTTTGACGCAGCTGGTGGTGGTGACCCGGTAATGTTCCAACACATCTTTTGGTTCTTTGGTCACCCAGAAGTGTACATCATGATTTTACCGTCGTTTGGAATCATCTCCGCTATTCTGCCTGCTTTCAGTGGTAAGAAGCTGTTTGGTTATCATTCGATGGTTTACGCGACGTGCAGCATTGCATTGTTATCTTTCCTTGTGTGGGCGCACCACATGTTTACCACGGGGATGCCAGTTTTTGCTGAGCTCTTCTTTATGTATTGCACTATGCTGATTGCGGTACCAACGGGGGTTAAAGTCTTTAACTGGGTTGCCACCATGTGGCGTGGAGCTCTGACATTTGAAACGCCAATGTTGTTTGCCATTGCCTTTATTGTGCTTTTTACTATTGGCGGCTTCTCGGGACTGATGTTGGCGATTGTGCCGGCGGATTTCCAATATCATGACACTTACTTCGTGGTTGCCCATTTCCATTATGTGTTGGTATCTGGTGCGGTATTCTCGATCATGGCAGCAGCATACTACTGGCTACCTAAGTGGACGGGCAATATGTACGACCACAAGCTGAGTTTATGGCATTTCTGGTGCTCAATTATTTCCGTCAATGTCCTGTTTTTCCCAATGCACTTCCTAGGCTTAGCAGGCATGCCAAGGCGCATACCGGATTACGCCATTCAGTTTGCTGATGTTAATCAAATAGTATCAATTGGTGGGTTTGCATTTGGGTTGTCACAACTGATCTTCTTATGGTTGGTGATCAAGTGTATTCGTGGCGGGGAGAAGGCTTCTGCAAAACCGTGGGAACGTGCGGAAGGCTTAGAGTGGACAGTGCCAAGCCCTGCGCCGCATCATACGTTTACTACACCGCCTAAGATTGACTAGCAAAGAGTGGGGTGAGTGACATGAAACCGAATCCATCAAACAAGAAGCTCACAGTGAAGTTGCTTTTGGCGACCCTGTTAATGTTTGGCTTCGGCTATGCACTGGTCCCACTTTATGACGTGATGTGCGACGCACTGGGAATCAATGGAAAGACAAGTGAAGTAGCCGCCATTCAACCGACAGGTATGCAACCGGACATGAGCAGAACTGTTCGCGTGGAGTTTATGGCGCATGTCAGCCCAGATATGCCTTGGGAGTTTAGACCCAAAGTGATTTCGATGGATGTTCACCCAGGTGAAGTCGTACAAACCGAATACCTTGCATTTAATGAAAGCGGGCAGAAGTTGGTGGGGCAAGCCGTTCCTTCTGTTTCTCCCGGGACTGGAGCTGCTTACTTCAATAAGATTGAGTGTTTTTGCTTTAACCAGCAGCCTCTGGATGGTAAACAGCAAGCTCAAATGCCGTTGATTTTTTACATCGAACCGGACTTGCCGGAGTCTATACACACGTTAACGCTGTCTTACACACTCTATAAACTACCCCCTCCTACAGGCTCCTAGCCACTCAGGGAGAGAGATACAGACCAAGGTTGGTCAGTAAGGAGAGAAATTATGAGTAACAAGCCAGGAACATATTATGTTCCCGCTCAAAGTAGCTGGCCGATCATCGGTGCATTTGCTCTGTTTTTGGTTGCTGTTGGCGCAGGCATGACCGTCCAGGGGACACAAAGTGACGGTGCAGTGGGAACCATTGGTGGCATTGTGCTAGCGGTGGGCTTCTTGTTCTTGCTTTACATGTTGGCTGGTTGGTTTAGTAATGTGATTACTGAATCACTGAGTGGAAAATACAGCTCGCAAATTACTCGTTCTTTTCGCCAAGGAATGAGCTGGTTTATCTTTTCTGAAGTGATGTTTTTTGGTGCCTTTTTTGGTGCCTTGTTCTACGCCAGAATGATTTCTGTGCCTTGGTTAGGTGGGGCAGATAATAACTTCATGACCAACGAAGTCCTGTGGCCAACCTTCGAAGCGATGTGGCCACTCACACTGACGCCGGGAGGAGAAACAACACAAGCTATGCCGTGGCAGGGCATACCCCTTACCAATACTATCTTGCTGCTATTGTCGTCTATTACACTACATATGGCGCATATAAGCCTTGAACAAGACAAAAGAACGGCACTGATTGTTTGGTTAGAGATAACCATCGTACTTGCTGGCTTTTTCCTATATTACCAAGCGGTTGAGTATGTTCATGCTTATCAAGACATAGGGCTCACGTTGCAGTCCGGTATTTACGGTAACACGTTCTTCATGTTGACGGGGTTCCACGGTTTACACGTTTGTCTTGGGACTATCTTTTTGATCGTGCTGCTGTTCAGAATCGCTAAAGATCACTTTTCGCCAAAGAACCATTTTGCCTTTCAAGCGGGCAGCTGGTATTGGCATTTCGTGGATGTGGTTTGGTTATGTCTGTTTGTGTTTGTTTACGTACTTTAGGCGCAGTGTGAACTCTTGGTTCGACTAATAAGGGCGAGGGTTTGGTGCTAGCCAACCCGAGCTGAGCGCAATAAGCAAAAGGACGACCACCAAAGCGGAGAACATGACTCGACGGCCTAAGTAATGACTCATGGGTTTGTCTCTTTTTTCAGGATTATCTGGGTCTTCACGAACCATTTCGATAAGCGCTTTTGCGAGGTTGAAGATAATGAAAAGCAGCAAAAGGACAAGCGTCAGTTTGAATAGAAATACGGTGGACATGGCACCTCCGGTTTCATCATTGTTGTTATCAAGACAATTATGGCTATCGAAACGGTTTTGGGTTGCAGTTGGTTTAACTGTGGTTGTGTTTTCTCTTTTGGTCAAACTGGGTTTTTGGCAGTTTGAGAGAGGGCAGGAAAAACAAGCATTGGAACAAGCCATTCTCGCGCGTGCGGATAGTGCGTACCAAGCACTAAGCGTCGTTCTTGAAGACAACGACTGGCGAGAGGAAAGTATCCTCGGGAAAAAAGTGGAAGTTAATGTTGTTCCTCAGGCGTTTCCCGTAATTTTGTTAGACAACCAAACGCATCAAGGCAGTGTGGGATATTTAGCATTTCAGATTGTATTGACGAGCGATGAGCCTAGTACCTATGCGTTATTGGAGCTTGGTTTTGTCGAGGGAAGAGCAGAACGCTCAGTGTTACCAACGGTCACCAAACTCGATAATTCGACTTTCATCACAGGACGCCTGTACCGAAAATCTACTAATCCACTGAGTTCAGAGTTAATGCCGGAAGTTGGCGATGTTATTCGCGTGCAAAACCTAAACATCGCGCAATTGAATCAGCTACTGAATATTGAACTTATGCCCGCAGTCTTGCAGCCAGACAATTTAACTCGTTGGCCCTATGACTTTCCTTGGAATCCATTGCCACTCAATAGTGCCAAACATTTTGGCTATTCGATTCAATGGTTTTCGATGGCAGGTGTTTTCTTATTACTGACTGTAATTGTTTTTGTTCGTTGGCAAAAAAAGTTGCGTCACATGGAGGTGAAGCATGACATCTAAAGTAACCAAAGGACGACTAATGTTGATTGCGCTGGTTTGTACGTTCGCGCTTCCCGCTGTCATTGCAAAAGTCATTCTTACACAAGGGTGGTATCAAAGCGGAGTGACCAATAGAGGCGAGTTAGTCGAACCATACACGACGTTAGAGCAGCTTGGTCAAGAGTCACCTCTCAAAGACCATGGTTGGCAACTCGCTTATGTATTGCCTAACGAATGCACTGAGCAGTGTAAACAGCAGCTTTACCTGCTTCAGCAAAGCCATGTTGCTTTAGGTAAGTATCAAGAGCGAGTAGTGCCAGTCGTTTGGCAGACTGAGCATTCAGATCCCATGGAAGTATCGATGTTAGCGATGCAAATGAATGAATTGGTTACCGCAAAAGTGAAACCTGGGCAAATGTTGATCGTTGATCCTCTTGGGCAGCTGGTGATGTCTTACTCGCCGAAACCAAATGAGGACTTAGTCCTATTGAATAAAGGTATGTTGGCGGACTTACGCAAGCTCTTAAAACTGTCACGAGTCGGTTAGAGGAAGTGCATATGAAATTAATTCAGTTGGTTAGATTCAGTTTGCTGCTAACTCTCGTGGTGATCATGTTAGGGGCATATACTCGCCTTTCAGATGCAGGGTTAGGTTGCCCGGACTGGCCTGGTTGTTATGGGCACTTTTCTGTGCCGCATCAAGAAGAAGACGTCATACGTGCTAACCTGAACTTCCCCGAGCGGGCAGTAGAGCATGAGAAAGCATGGCTTGAGATGATTCATCGCTATTTTGCAGGAACGTTAGGTTTAGTCATTTTTGCGATCGCTGCAATATCAGTAAGGTCTGAGCGTGTAAATTCAACCATTCCGATGTTGCTAAGCGTATTGGTGATTGGGCAGGCACTTTTGGGAATGTGGACAGTTACTCTTAAATTAATGCCCGTCATCGTGATGCTTCACTTGCTCGGTGGTTTTGTTTTATTGGCGTTACAGGCGATTTTTTACTGCCAATTAAAAGCGCAAAACAATCTCTATTTCTCTCCATCTTCTAGCTCTCTGAGAGGCTTTTCATTGTTGGTTTTTCTGGTTGTTTTGGTGCAAGTGCTCCTTGGAGGATGGACTTCGTCAAATTATGCTGCGCTGATGTGTACCACACTGCCGATTTGTGAGGGAGACTGGATGAGCCATCTCTCATGGAAAGAAGCGTTTTCTTTCTGGCAAACTGGATTCGAGAATTATGAATTTGGTGTTTTGGAGTATCCGGCAAGAATGACTATACACGTCACTCATCGTATAGGCGCTATTGTTACCGCCACCGTGGTATTGGCTTATAGTATTGGGCTTATGAGGCAAGATTCTCATCATTCACAGAGAATCGGAGGGTGGTTGTTATTCACGCTGGTGTGCCAAATTATGCTGGGTGTAAGCAACGTAGTATTTCAACTTCCTATTTATGTCGCGGTGGCGCACAACCTTGGTGCCGCTGTTATGTTGAGTCTCGTTTGTGTTAGCCAGTTTTACTTGTGGCAGGGTAAAACGGCTTGGAATTACACCGCGAAAGGAGTTCGCTATGAGTAAAGAAATCGCGCTGTCGTTAAATGGGCGAAAGCGACTAAGTTCCGTTTATTTGAAGTTAACGAAACCTAAAGTGGTGGCGTTAATGTTGGTGACGGCAGTAGTAGGGATGAGCTTAGCCCCAGTTGATGATTTCCCCTGGTTTCAGGCGGTAGTTGGCCTAACGGGGATTGGTCTGATGGCCGGGTCTGCGGCAGCGTTTAATCATCTAATTGACCGCCGAATTGATGCGAAAATGGCACGCACACACAAACGACCATTGCCATCGGGTGAGACTAAGCCATCATCGGTGATAGCCTTCGCTACAGTTTTAGGTGTCTTAGGGTTTGTACTTCTATATGCGATGGTCAACCCGCTGACGGCATGGTTGACTTTGATGAGTTTGCTCGGCTATGCGATGGTATACACAATGTACCTCAAACGTGCTACGCCCCAAAATATCGTCATTGCAGGGATTGCCGGTGCGATGCCGCCTCTTCTCGGTTGGACTGCTGTAACAGGGCAATTACATGCGAATGCTTGGCTGCTCGTGATGATCATTTTTATCTGGACGCCACCACATTTTTGGGCTCTCGCTATTCATCGTGTCGAGGATTACCGCAAGGTAGATATTCCCATGCTGCCAGTGACACACGGCATTGAGTACACCAAAACTTCTATTCTGTTGTATACGGTGCTATTGACTTTGGTTTGTGTTCTACCGGTTTTGGTTGGCATGGTCGGCGTGGTGTATCTTTTTGCCTCGCTACTACTCAATGTTGGCTTTATGTACCAAGCATGGAAGCTAAAATATGCACCAGAGCCAAATACCGCGATGGAGACGTTTAAATTCTCTATCTATCATCTTTTGGCGTTGTTCATTGCATTGCTTTCGGATCACTATATTGGTTTTTAACCTCTCTTAAAGCAGAAAACGCCGCGTGGTTCGCGGCGTTTTTGGTTTTGATACTTTGGCTTTAAGACAAAGCTTTCTAGATTTATTGAATTTCTAGCAGCTCAACATCAAAGATCAAAACACTTGCTGGTGGAATTGGGCCAGAGCCACTCTTACCATAGCCAAGCGTGCTTGGTACGAAAAGGCGGATTTTCTCACCTTCTACCATGTATTGTAGACCTTCTTGCCAGCCTTTAATGACTTGGTTAAGACCAAATGAAATCGGCTCACCACGATTAACAGAGCTATCGAATACCGTGCCATCAATCAGGGTGCCGTGGTAGTGTACTTTTACTTTACTTGTTGCAGTTGGGTGAACCTCACCTTCGCCTTTTTCAAGAACCATGTATTGAAGGCCACTTTCTGTTGTGATAACGCCTTCTTTTTTCGCATTTTCTAGTAAGAATGCTTGGCCTTTGGCAAAGTTTTCATCTGCTACTTTATGGTTTGTCCAAGTACGGTAAATGAAAAAGCCCGCCAAAATAAAAATAATAAGAGGAAACAAAAATTTAGACACGTGATCTCCTTGTCTATTTAGGTTGTTTTAGCAAAAAGTTGATGGTTTCTGCCATGGCTTCAACGCTGTCATGACCACCAGTAATCACTTGATATTTTCCGTTTACGATAAAGGCTGGAACGGAGTTAATTTGGCCGCGAGTCGTGATCGCTTCTGCCTTAGTGATGTACTCAAACAGCGTTTTTTGCTGTGCTTCATCTAAATGGTAAGGGCTGATAAGGTTGCGAGACTCAAAGGCTTTCTCAACAGCGATTTGGCGTTCCTCAGCCGTTGCATCGGCACCCATTTGCACAGCAGTAAAAAGATCCGCCATAAACGCTTTATCTGGTGTTGATTCAAGCTGCATTACGGCAGTATAGAAGATGATGGCGCTCACTTGTGCACTTTCATTGAACGTTACATGCATTTTTTCAACGCTTTGATCGGTCAATGATTCAATTTGAGGGACAAACTCTTCCATTGAGCGGCAGTGGCCACAAGTTAAAGAGAATGCTTCAGTCAGGGGAGCTAAATCATATTCTTCAAGGGATACTGGCAAAACTTCGTATTGTTTGCCTTGCTGAGGCTGACTCTTGCCGCTATCGCATGCCGACAAAGCCATTACGGCAACAACAACAGCAAAGCCTTTCGATATGGTTTTTAACATAGTAGTGCTCTAAATGAGAAATTTGCGTTAGTTTATCGGTTAACGATAGTGACTAAAACCATTAAATAACAATAAAGTGAGACCATTGGTAACAGACTTTGCCTGACGTATGGGCTGCAAGGGTAGGGTATTTTAGTGTTGCTTTTTATTTGAGAGATGATTTTGCATTGACTCCAGTGGCATGAACGCTGCATAGACAAACCAATCGGTGGACAAAAGCGCTAAAGATTCGGCGTGTTTTGTCGACACAATGAACAAGAGTTTTTCTACGTTGGTAATGGTATGAAGCATTGGTTTTTAATTGTTTGTGGCATTCTGGCCGGGTGCAGTAGCCTCGATCAAGATATGGTCCCAGTTGGGAACATTTTAGATACAGCTCCTAAATCAAACACTGAGCTGAGACACCCAGAATGGGGATACCCGAGCGCATCCAATGTGGCTTCTTCCCCTCGTTCATATCAAACGGCGAGGGCGTCAGTAAAAAAGTCGCAAAACGTGACCTCTCTGGAAATGTTCCTGAGCAGGCATAACATTCCTCACGAGACGCTCAGTGGTGGTCACCTGATGATACGTTTGAAAGAGCAAGTGCATTTTCAAACGGGTTCTGCACGGTTATCTGCTCAATCTCAAGACTGGATTCGAAACATTGGTCACTATCTGGCTGGAAGAACTGATGTTGATGTCGTGATTGATGGTCATGCGGATAGCACGGGAGCTGAAAGCTTCAATGACACGCTATCTGAAAAGCGAGCTCGTGAAGTAGAAAAACAACTATTGGCGACGAGTATTCCACGTCAACGAGTGTTTTCTAGAGGCTTCGGAGAGTATGTACCGAAGTGCAGCAATGCGACAGCGAGTGGTAAAGCTTGCAATCGGCGCGTAGAGCTAACATTGATCGTGGATGAATAACGCAGACGTTAGGCGGTAATCTTCGTTGTGTTGTTCTCACATACCCGTTATTTGCTTAGTGGAGTTTAAGTTCGGAGTTGAGCAAGAAGACTGAATAAGGAAAGCTCGCACGGCAACATTTAGCTAGAAAAAATAGAAAAGAGGCACCGTTAGGTGCCTCTTTTACATCCGCCAATGTTCATAGGGGGAACTTAGGCAAATTCTTTTTCAACGTAAGCGACGATGTCAGATGACTCGTATAACCACTGTGTTTCGCCATCTTTTTCGATACGAAGGCAAGGGACTTTAACTCGCCCACCACCTTGCTCTAGTTCAGCTCGATGAGTCGGGTTATTTTTTGCATCACGTAGCTCAATGTTCACCGATTGACGCTTCATTGCACGGCGGACCTTTACGCAAAAAGGGCAGGCTTCAAATTGGTAAAGTGCGTATTGTTTCGCTTTTTCATCAATACGTTGCTGTTCTTCTGCGGTGCGCTTAATACCACGAGGTGAGAACACCGCGTTCAGCAATAAGATAACCTTGCCTAAAATCCAACGGATAAACTTCATAATGATCCCTTGATGTTCATTGGGTAATTGTCCTTTAAGAATGCAATCATGATGCTTGTTGCACTGAGCGTGAAGTCTATCAGTTGTTTGAAATGGATAAAACCATGTATTTTATGCGGAAAATAGACGTTTAAACCAACCCCAAAAGCCACTTGCTGAAGCCGGACGGGCTTCTTTACCTTGATAAAAACTTTGCATGAGTTCGGTTCTGAATGCATCAACGTCCATGCGTTTCATGACAAGTTCGTGCTGCAATGTATTTTGAGTCTGCTCGGCATGATCGTGCGCCAAGCTGAAATCCATATTTAAATAGCCTTGCGTGTATAACCAAAGGTGGGTGACTAAGATTAGGTCTTCAGCAGATTGGTTAGTAAACTTATCCGCGTGCTCATTACCCAAGGAGTCAGTCAGAACTTGCTGCATACGCTGGGTAGAGTGAGCATGTTGCTCGTAGTTAGCACTTGCTTCAATATGTGATTTGGTCAAAAGGCCAAGCAGGTGAAGAGTAGGTGCTGTTGTGGGTTTGTTCTCACAAACTTTTGTAAATAGTTGTGACTGTTCTTTTAACCAACGTCGCTTTGCTGCTTTATGTTCTTTAACAAAGGGGATTTCTTCAAATCCCATCTCTTGACTCAGTTCACTAAGAGACGTCATGGTTTTTTAGTTCCTTCACCGTTACTTCGATATGTTGATCATTGATATCAACAAAAATTGAGCTGCCAGTAATCATAACAGAAAGGCTAGTACCTCGGTCAAGATGCTGACAAATCAAGTCGATAGCGTCATAGTCAAAGCTCTCTACGTTGACGGGAAGCATTGAGAACTTTCCTGACATTTTGTCCCACCAGACAGCCGCTTTGGTGTTATAAGTGTAAACTTTTACATGCTTTGCGAGGCGAGAAGCTTTCTTAATTCTGTCTGGTTCTGGTTCGCCAATTTCAATCCAGTGAGTAATGCTTTGATCATCGCCAACATGCCATAAATCAGGCTCTTCAATCGTAGAGAGTCCTTTTGTAAACTCTAGATTGCTTTGAGCATTTAAACAGTAAGCTAGAATGCGAGCCAACATTCGTTGCGGCTTTTCAGAAGGGTGAAGGGCGATAGTTAGATTTTTAGAATCGTAATAGTCATTATTCATATCGGAAATGGCGATACGAAATTTGTAAATGGTTGGTTTAAGAGCCATAGATTTATATCGTTTTGTTGGCAAAATAAGTTTTAGGCAAAAAAATAGCCAGCTTTAAAAGCTGGCTATCGTATCAAATTCTTTAAGAATTAAAGTACTTTGATTTGCTCTGCTTGAGGGCCTTTTTGGCCTTGAGAGATAACAAATTCTACTTTCTGGCCTTCAACTAGAGTACGGAAGCCGTCACCAGTGATTGCAGAGAAGTGAGCAAATACGTCAGGACCGTTTTCTTGTTGAATGAAACCGAAGCCTTTAGTTTCGTTGAACCACTTAACTGTGCCAGTAGCTGTGTTAGACATGTCTATTTCCTAAATATCTAAATAATGTAATCTTTCGCCTCAACGGCGCTTATAGCGTGGAAAAATAAATTGCTATTGCGTACCACAGGACGACGGGTTACAAGTAATCCAACGAAATGTGAAAACAAAGAACTTTCTTTCTAGCCGTGTTTGAGTCTAGGTTAATTCCACGAAGAGTCAACATATATTAGTGCTTTATGGACAAATATTTGTATTTAGTCACTATTTAACCAGCATGTTTTTGATTAAATTTCAAATAAATGACGGTGATGTGAAGTTTTTTAGCATAAAATTCAACTAAATCTATAAATTTGACTTATTTATATAATTATTGTCCAATCTGGTTCGACCATTAAGGAGGATTTATGGCAAAGCGTAAAATCAGTCCTCAACCGAGTGGCTCACAACATGAGACCGACTTCGGCAGAGGTGAAATCAAAGATAACGCGTTAAAAGCGGTTGTTACCAGTCAGCTGTTCCAAACACGAGTCGTTAAAGCGAAAAAAGGTAAAGGTAGCTTCAGCCGTAAAATGAAGCATAGAGGCAAAGAGCCCTATTCAAAGTTCTCCCCAAGGTGGATTTTGAATAGGGCTTTTTTATTGGTACTAGGTGTTTGCAAAACTGATGATATTCAATTTTTTAGTACCAGATAAGTTATTCCTAATTTATCATGTACTGCTTCAACTGCTTCAACTGCTTCAGCGAACCAGGCGTTGAAAGTACCAATTAAGTACTAAAACTTACTAAGTTAGATTCATATCAATAAGCGTCACTTCCTGTCTTATGCAACTCTACTATATCTTTAGTCTAATCAAACAGCCGAGATTATGGTTTAAAAAGACTGGTGAGAAGTAGGTATGTCATCGACGAGTTATGGTACTTATGGTTGCAAATGTAAAAAAGCGTGTGCTTCTTTATTACTACTGTGGCTGTCCATTTGTCCGATGGCGCATGCGCACAAATCAGAGTCTCATTCTTTAATTGTTGCTAACTCCAAAGCGTGGAAGCCGTTCTCTTACCTTAGCCCAGATGGTGAACCTAAAGGTATTTTAATCGACTTTTGGAAAGAGTACGCGGCGAACAACCAAATTGACGTTCAGTTTCTCCTTTTGGATTGGGATGCTTCTTTGCAAGCCGTAAAAGAGGGTAAGGCTGACTTTCACGGAGGACTTGTCTACTCGCCCGAAAGAGCGAAGTATATGGACTTTGGCGCCGTCATAATGCCTATCCAAACCAAATTGTACGTAAATAAAGATGTACTTTCGGTTGATATCAGGAGTGTTTTAACTGGCGAAATGACGCTGCCAATTGGCGTTGTTAAAGGAAGTTACGAGTCTGAGTTTGTTCAGACGAATTATCCGAATGCACCTATCGCAGAATACATTAACAATGATTCGATGATACAAGCCGCCGTCGATAAAAAGGTGCTGTACTTTGTTGCAGACCTGCAAGTTGCTAACTTTTATATGGCAACCACGCCGGGAGCGGGTATGTTTGTCCCGACAATTAGCTTATATAGTAAAGATCTTCGGATTGCAGCAGGAATGCACAGTGCAACTTCCATTTTAGAGGTATCAAGAGCGTTTGAAAAAGTCATCGATACGGATCGTGAGCGGATCCTCACCCGTTGGAGTGTGGTGAAAACGGTTTATCCACTTTATCTTTTCCCTATTGCTATTTTCATTATGGCGATTGCAACGCTTTATCATATTTTTGCCCTCAAACGTATGGTTGCTCTTCGGACAAGGCAATTAACGATTGCCAATCAGCAATTGCTGGAGATGACGTTGACGGATTCTCTCACAAAGCTATACAACCGTAGACACCTGATTGAGCAATTGGCGCTACTGAATCATTTGAAGCGAAACTTAACGGTGATGGTGTTTGATATTGATGATTTTAAATCAATCAATGATCGATATGGCCACCTTGCTGGAGACCGAGCAATAGTTGCCATCGCAGAAGCCGCTAAGTCGATGACTGATGACCGAATGACATTGGCGAGAATTGGAGGAGAAGAGTTCGCACTCGTTACGTCGTCTCTGTCAGAGCGAGAAGCACTCAATTTTGCCAATATGCTTTGTAAAGCCGTTTACGATCAGCCTGTTATACTGGGCGGACAAGCAATTCATTTGAGTATCAGTTTGGGCTGTGCTTACTATCCTGAGTTTACCCACATCGTGAGCTTGCAAGATGCTGACGAGTTGATGTATCAAGGTAAGTCTGAAGGAAAGAATCGTGCAGTTTTCCAAGTTATAACAGACTGTCAGCTTCAACCTGCGCTTCGTCAAGTGAATTAGATCTCGTTAATTCAACTATACTTCAAACCGTCCTCAAGCCTCAAAGTTTTAGTCAGAGTAACGTGGTAAGCGTTAACGATCACGTTGCGTTGTTTTCTTTGAGGCCAATTTGCGTACAAATACTTGCACTTTCATATATATAACCCCCCACCTGCTCACGTTTTTATCATAGAAGCAGTAATTGTTTTAAAGTGATAAGCGATTTCTTGGTAAAGATCAGAACCCCTGTCTACACTCAGTGTAAAGTAATGCATATAAAGTATGATGCATACAGTGTTGTACAAAAACAATTAAAGAAGATAAGAAATAAGTTGGCTTGAGAAGGACGGGGAATGAACAACGAATGCTTTGCTAGGTTCCGAGCTGTCACGGATGAACTGTCAATGAAAGAATCGTTGTCAGTTGGGAAAGACCCTTATGCTCACTATCTCAAAGATATTGTGGGCATTGATTTGTTGTCTCGTGAAGAGGAGTTGCATTACGCCAAACTTAATCGAGCTGGTGATGAAGAAGCGCGCGAAATGTTGATTGAGTCTAATCTTCGACTTGTTGTGAAAATCGCAAAAGGCTACCTCAAACGGCCAGGCAATAACTTTACTCTGCTCGATTTAATAGAAGAAGGTAACATTGGTTTGATAAAAGCGGTCGATAAATTCGATCCTGAGCCAGGCTACCGTTTTTCTACTTATGCGGTATGGTGGATTCGCGAGAATATAGAAGCGGCATTAATGAACAATGGCCGCACGGTACGTTTACCTGCTCATGTGTGCAAAGAGATAAATAGCCTGGCTTTAAAAAAGCTAGATGCGTCAAAAAGTGAGAGCAAGGAGTTGTCTATTTCTGAACTCTCACGCTGCTCAGGGGTGACAGCAGAACGTATAGATGAACTTGTTGCTCTAAGTGGTTTTATTGATGTATCGACCACTGCGGACCTACATCGTGTTCCATTTGTTCTTGAACTGTGTGAAAGTGAGTACACGCCAGATCCACAACAAGACTGTGAAAACCAGTGCTTTACTCAAGCCATTGAAAATATTATTAAAACTTTGCCAACTAAGTTGCAGAAAGTCTTAATCCATCGATTCGGATTATTTGACCAGAGAGTGAAAACCTTGTCGGAAATAGGCTTGTTGTTAAACGTGTCTAACGAGCGTGTTCGTCAGATGCAGATAGAGGCGGTTGAACGCGTGCAGAAACGTCTCCGATTCGATGGTTGGGTTTAAGATTTTTAGCCCCTTATCCTAGCCGATTAATTTACTGGCTTGCTACTCTGTTCTTCCGTAAGTAACAGCAGCTCAAGCTGTGCTTTAGCTGCTGCCTCCAATCTCCATACACTCAATAATCGGTTAAGTGCTGCGCGATAAGTACGACTTTTGAGTAAAAAAGCGAGCGTACTTGTGTAGTTGTTTACGACTTGCGCTTGTGTCTCGACTAATGCGGTTTTGTTTTCGATGTCGATGTGTTGAAGGTTAAAGTCAGGAAGAAACGCACACTCATACCATACCTCTACAATTTCACGAATTTCGAGTTCTTCTTCAGGCACGTCGAAGTCTTGTAACTGGTAGTTTTCTGGTATCGTTGATAAATAAACCACATCCAATTTGTCTGCAACAAATGTATACATCGGATTCCTTAGTGTACGCGCTTACAGAGTAAATAGTCTCATCGTTTACATTTTTGTCAATGACCGTGCTCAATTATGAATGATGAACCACACCACATTCCGAACTTAACTTAGACTTTTTAAGTACTTATCGGTTAACCCGAAATACTTCAAGTTGCCATCTGGCTCCAAGACTAAGCTCATATTGGAAGTAGAGATCATGCCCGGATCATTCGTTGAGAAAATAACGGTCTTATTGAGTAGTTTGTCGCTGAATAACCGCTTGAAGTAGTGCGAGTTTTCTTGCTCTGCACCATTAAATGGCTCGTCAATGATAATCAAAGATTGTTCGCAGTTGCCTAGTCCTAATGCGAGCCGCAGCCTTTGTTGAATACCATTTGGTAAACTTTTGCAGATATCAACGCTCAATTGAGTGTCCAGGCCTTGTGGCAACCATGTATCGAGCTCAAAGAAACTCACCATTTCACGCATTTTTTCTGTTGGGATTAACCCATTATGCAAGATGAAGTTAGTCTCCAAGGAGCCTTCAAAAATATGCAGGTTAAACGGGATGTAGTTAATCGAGGTTCGATAGCGGTAACTGTTGAATTGTTTGATGTTATAACCGTCCACCGAAACTGAGCCTTGATAGCGTTCCTCTAGCCCAGCGATAATAGAAATGAGCGTCGTTTTACCGCAACCTGTTGGTCCACAAATCACAACTTTTGCGCCCGGTGGAATTTTAAAACCAAGATTAGTTAAACCTGTTGCCGCACCACTATAACGATGGCTCACACCAGAGCCGACGATACTACCTTGAAATAGGCGAATAGGGGGGCTTTTCTCTAACGTTAGCTTATCGTCATTCATCGCCATAAGGTTGTTGATTTGCGCAGAAGACGCCTTAATGGATTGGAACTTAGAAATAGAGTTGTAGATGCCCATAATAGGCCCCAACGCCTTCCAGACTAAAATTACGGTAGCGAGCATTGCACCTGCATCGGAGGTGCCGTCCATCACGCTGATAACGGCCGCGACGATACTTGCGGTACCAATAACCTGAATCAAACTTCCGCCTGCTGCCTGAACCCTGCTATTAGTCACTGAAACATGTTCTGCATCGTTGGTGCTTTGTAAATGCGATGCGCTAAAGCGGGACTGGATAACACGCAACAATGGCAAGCCTTGGATGGTTTTTATACCACGAAGAATCTCATTCCATTGGTAAGAAACCATGGCGTTGGCGCGAGAGCTCTTGGACGTGGCTTGCGAGTAGATGTAACGAGAATAAACACAGAACACCAACATTAGAATCAACCCCGCCATAACGACTAGCGCTGCGGTACCAGACATAAGAGCAATGGCAATAATGAATACGATAACAAACGGCATGTCGAAGTAGCTTAATGTTGACTCTGCGGTTACCAAACGGCGGAAAGTGTCGATGTCTTTCAAACGCGCTAACTGAGAAGAGACACCAGCGGTAGATGTCATCGAATAAGGAAGCCACAACAGTTTGGATATTACGTTTTGAGAAATATGCACCGCCAAATCCTTCCCTGATGTGGCGATGATGTTGACCCGCATTTTCTTGAAAAAGTATTCCGAGAACCCAACAATCACAGCAAATAACGTGAGCCAATAAAGCGTGGCTTGCGAGCTAGAGGTTAAGGCGAAGTTGTACACACTCATAATAAAAAAGGGCTGGAGTGCGCCGAGAATACTGACCACGAAGCTGAGGATAATCAGGCTCTTGAGTTCATTGTTGTAGCGATAAAACGCGTATTTAATCCAGTTACTGCGGTCTTGAGATTCAGGTGGCGGCTCTCGGAACAAGCGCGAGTATTCGCTGATCGAGACCAACAAGCATGGCTTTTTGCAGAGCGGGTATTCAATGGTGTTGTTATTGGTGTAATCAAACAGGATCAGCTTGCCGTCTTTGGTGCCCAAGAAAATCGCAGTGAGGTTTTCTATCTCGATAAAACAAGGATGAGGGTGCCCCTCGATGTGCTCCAACGTTTTTAATTTGGTGACGTCACAACGGTAACCAAGGCGTTCAATGGTGGCTATAAAACTGTCGCTGTCTTTTGGTTTAGGGATAAAAGCGTCACTGAGGATAGAAGGCGTGCCTTCCCATTCAAGCGCAATGAGGGTGTAAGCTAAACCACGAATCAAAGGTGACTGATTGTATCGCTCATCATAACTGCGAGCCTCAAAGTCCAACAAGCGTTGAGGGACATTATTAAAATCAACCAAAATACTCATTGGTCACCTCCGGTAAGTTTGACGCGTTTGAGGCGATGATTGAGTTTGTCCATCTTGTTGCTGACGATGATGAGGATTTTGTCGTTGGCGCGATAGGCGGTGCTGGTCAAAACCAATCGAGCAAAGTCGTCATCATAAACACAGTCGATGTCGTCGAAGATCAACACACGTTTGTTCGCGAGTAAGGCACGCACTAACAACAAGGCATAAGTGACTTGGCGCGAGAATGGGTTGCGTAAATGTCCTTTAAGCTCGGTGTAAAAACCAGCGGGAAGGGCATCGATTTGTGCCTTGATGTTCATGGTTTCGCAAAGCGCAAATGCCGTGTTATTTAAGCTCGGGCGGAAACAAGTCAAGTTGTCGATGATGGTGCCTTCGACGAACGAACTGGTTTTGTCGACCATGAGCACGCTATTACGCCAGACGTTGTAGTTGACGTCATCGAGCGGTGTCTCGTTGATTTGGATATCGAGCTTGCTGTCGGTGTTTTGCCGCGTAATGCAATTGGCGAGGTGGGTTTTACCTGCGCCGCTTTTCCCCGTCAGCAAGTAAGCCTGACCGCATTCAAACTCAATGCGTTGTTTTTCCGAATACTTCACCGAGATGCGCTCGACTTCTGTCGTGTCATTTTGTTGTTCTACAGATGCAGCAAGTTCAAGCAGCTCGGCGATACGTTGAATATGAAGCTTGTTCAACTCCCAGCGGCTCACCGTGCGCATTATTTGCTGGTATGGCGCGAAGTAGCGGTTGGTAAGCATGATGATAGCAGCCATGATGCCTTGGCTAGATTGCATGTTGATAACTGCCGTTGCCAAAACCACCACCACACAAGCTATGGAGAGCTGTTGTATGAGCGACAAGATAAGGCTGAAGTTCGATTCGATTTGCTCATATTTGATGTTCTCGACTTCACGTTCTTCCACCATTTGTGTCATGAGGCTCTCAACGCGATATTCCATATTGCGCGCTTTGATATCGAGTGGGCTAGAGATGATCTCGATGATTTTAGAAGTAGTTAAGCCTTCGATGTCGGATTTGTTTTCTAAGCTGTTGATTTTCTGCTTAGATAGGCTCAGTGCGAACACCGCCAAAATGATGGAGGCGAGCAAGATGGTCACTCCCGCCCAAATGTTGATCACACCGATAATCAGAATGGTCAGTATGCTGACGGCAAGGTTGATCAATGCCCGTACAGATTCTCCGCCAAAGAAGGATTTAATCTCGGGAATGGTGGCAATACGCTCTAAGTATTCACCGGGTTCTAGGCGACGAAACTTCGATATCTCAGCCAAACAGATGGATTGAAACACCTTGTTGGTTAAGTTGGTTTCGAATTGCTTCATGATCACCGACGAAATCTTCTCTTCCTGATTCTTTAAGTGATAGTCGAGGAAGATGGTGATCAAGATAATGGCAAACAGAAGAAACAGCGTGTCTTTGGCTTGGTTAGGTAAAACTCGGTCAAAGATAATCAGAATCGAAAAGGGCAGTACTAAACCAAACAGCGTCGAGATGACCGTGGAGAAAGTCAGGTAACACTTGTCAGCAAAGTTAATCTTTTGGGAAAAATGCTCAGTTTGCATTGCGACCTCCTTTCTTAATCGATGGTTTGGAGAGAAGGTGTTTTGGAACTAAGTCTTGACTGCTTCTGCCTTCGATATCGCTCATCAACTGCATGATGCTTTCGATGGATTGCACCGACAGCATGCCTTTGATTTGCTCAAGATTGATCGATTCAATGATGTAGTCATAACGCGCGCTCTCGTAATCACGTAGCGCGCTAAACAGTTTACTTTCCGCTGCCAGTAAGTCGGTAATGGTTCGCGTACCAAGCTGGTAAGCGCGTTGAATGCCTTTGTAGGAAGCGTAGTTGGCTCGGATGATGTTCTCGTAACTGCTAATTGCGCGGGAGAAGTCATTAATGTTGAGTACCGAGGTGTTAACGCTATTGCGCGTCGTGAACAACGAATCTTGGTACAGTAGTTCCGTTCGCTCGATAGCAGTCGACGATTTTTGATAACCGTAGTAATCCGAACCACCGGAGAAAATCGGCACATTCAAGTTCAAACCGACGCTGGTGGAATTACTGTCCCCTGTTGCGGTTGGGTCGGTTCGGTCATAGTTGTTCGCATCGTCGTAACGGTAACTGGCAGAGAGCGATACGGTCGGCACAAAGTTTGAACCGCTTTCTTTCAAGCCTCTTCGGCTGCGCTCTACCGTCTTCTTCGCAACCAATAAGTCGTTATTTAGCTTCAAAGCTTGCTCAAGAATCGCGCGTTGTTCGGATTCGCTGATTTCCGCCAAGGGCACGCTTTCGTAGATGTCCTGCGATGGGGTGACTGGGTATTGAACTTGAATCTCTAAACCGTTCAAAATCACACGTCGGTCTTTCTCTAGGGTTCTTAAGCGATTGGCAATGCCTTCTTTCTGAGCAATCACCTCATACAACTCGCTCGCCGCAGTGTTGCCAAGTTCCACGTTGCGACGCATTTGGCGCTCACGTGTTTCAGACGATTTAAGCTCAACTTTGGTGGCTTTGATTTGCGCGTTGTTTTTCAGGTACTCGAAATATTGCGTCGCGATTTCAGAAATAGTGCTCTGGATTTTGTTCTCGTGTTTGATTTCTTCAATGTTGAAATCAAGCTTCGCGGTGCCGTATTTGAAGATGTCGCCAAGGTTAAACACCGATTGAGATAAAGACACGCTGTAGCTGTTTGAGTTGTAGCTAGAACGCGTATCCGGTGTTCCCGTTAATATGGTCTCGTTTTCATTCCATGTTGTATCAGCGGCACCGTTTAAAGAAGGCAGGAACTTAGAACGGCTAATGTCGATGTTGTATTCGTTTTCTTCCACGCCTTTGTCACTAGCGCGCAGAGATAAATTGTTTTCCAAGCCGAGTTTGACCGCCTCAAGCAAGGTGGTCGCCATTGCCGAAGGAGCATTGCTCAATGTAAGCGCTGCCAATACGCAGCTAGTTAAGTTTCTGTACCGCCACATACTTGTTGATCACCTTGATGATTTCGTCGTTTTTATAAGGTTTGCTGATCACGTAATCCATTCCAGCTTCGATACAAGCTTGGTGTTCATTACTGCTGGTCAATGCTGTCGCGCCTATGATGGTGCAAGGGTTTTGTCCGCTCTCTTGTTCGTATTGTCGAATGCGTTTGGTTGCTTCAATACCGCCCATGCCAGGCATGATGCAGTCCATAAAAATGATGTCCGAGCGCTGATTCATGAAGTGCTGAACAGCGTCTGCGCCATCGTCAACGGTGTCGGCTTCGTATTCTTGCTTGCTCAAAATACGTTTGAGTAGAATCTGTTGAACACGGTCATCTTCCACAATCAGGAATGAGCTGTTCTCCATCTGATCTTCTGAGGCTTCCGCTTCCATGATTGCTAAAAGATTGGGGATAAACTCATACGGAATCGCAGGGGAGTTCAGAATCTTGTCGACAAAGGTATGGCTCTCTTGCGCTTGCTGAGTGCTAGTGACCGAGAGCAGCAACTTGGTGTTCGGGTGATTGCGCAGTTGCGATTTCACCGTTTTGCTCAGTGAGGGCAGCTTGTTTGGCTCGAACGTGTCGGTCAGCATGATGGCATCGTATTCGCCAAAGGTTTTTGCCGCAGAGAAGAGTTCGTTCGGCGTTCGAATTGGCGTAATCTCTAAGCCCAAGTTGACTAACATTTTGCTCATCACATCAATGCGCAGCTGAGAGTTGGCACACAGTAATAGGCGCTTATTGTCGAAGCGAGTTTTCTCGGTGTGGAAGCTTTTGGCTTTCAAATCGAGCTGAATTTGAAAACGTTCCTGATTGCCCGATTGATACCAATGGCTCTCGTAATAGCCATAATCTTTCAACACGCTTTTCGCCAAATCGTCTTTGGTTGCAGTGTGCTGTTTATGGTCGCTCCAGTGTAGGGTATTGAGCTTGGCAAGCGGCACATCCAGCGTGGTTAAGAAGTTTAGATTGATGGTCAGGCGGGTATTTTCAATGTCTGACGCCGCACCTGATTCAATGGTGACAAACAGTTTCTTGTCGGCTTTGAGTTGGATGGCATTTGATAGCTGAAGGAACAACACCCAGAATAAGCTGGTGGATTGTCCTTCAACACGGTTTGGTAAGTTATCTGAGATAAAGCAGTCTAGCTCACCTTCATTTCGCTGCACTTTGGAACTGATGTGAATCATCAATTCAGACAGTACATTCAGCAGTGAAAACTCTTTCGATTTGCTCTCGGTCCCTTGTGAAATGAGTCGGTTGTAGTTCTCTGCCAATTCAGACAGGGTATTGGCAGCCGAGGTTATATCTTGCGCCATCAACACGCCGCTCTCATCGGTCTCTTGAACGAGATATTGCACGCCGCCGTTAATGGTGTTGGTGATGCCACGAATCTCGTAACCAATCAGAGCATAGAGCTGCTTGTAGAGATCGTTATTGCGTTTTTGTTCTTCGAGTTTGCTGAAAATCAGTTTTAGGTGAGAGTAGATCTGACGCTGCTTCGGATTGATGCTCACTTCATTCAGCAACTCTTCCAACCTTTGTAAATCCAGTTGTTTGAGCTCTTGATAAAGCTCATCGAATTCTTGGTCAATGTCACGCTCATTCGAGCTAGATTTTTTCAGCTTAAGGATTGCCACCAAGTTCGATAGCACTGCGATACCAACCAGTACGACAACGACCACAAACAACCAAATGAAGAACTCGTTTTTCTCCATCATTAGGTCGCTCGCATGGTTGTTAAATATGGTCCGGTAGTTGTCGTCCATTTGTAGGTAGTTATTGGTGAGCGAGAGATACAGTGCCAACACATCGTCGCGTGTTTTTTGGCTGTCTGAGAAGCGATTGATTGCCAGTTCAAGCTGCGTGTATTCGGTCGCGCCCACCAAGCTAAACTCGGTTTTGTTGAGTGACGCGAGCGACTTAAATTGGTCAATTTCGTCTTTCAGAACCTCAAAATCAAGCTCTGTTGTACTGCAATAACGTGCGCTTAAACAGCGTTGAAGCGTTTGAATATCAAACTCGATAGTTTGGTTGAGTAGTTGAGCTTGAACCAAAAGAGGCGCGTTTTGCACTTTCTCGACTGAATCCACTTTGTCCCAAGAGATATACAAATAAAAGGCGAGGGCAGCCAGCATCAAGCTGAAAGCAATGCTTAGGCGCATAACAGGAACGGAAATATTGTAAGAAGGCTTGCTACTCATCCATCACCTCTCATCGAATGCGTCTTCGATAGCCGACATAACCGGCTTCGCTGCGTATTCGATAACCCGGCGTGAACCTGTTTTCACGTCTGCGGTAAACTCCATATAAGGGGACAGCTTGTATTGTGTACCTCCGCGCTCTAGATAGTTTTGACTGATTTGGATTTCCGCGAGGTAGAATTCAGCGTCTTCTTCTTCATAAGAAGAACGGCTGATCGATGCAATTCGACCTTCCAAAAATCCGTATTTGGCAAAGTTGTAGGTATCCATCTTCACTTTGACCGCTTGTCCGATTTCTACAAAACCCATGTCTTTACGCGGGATCTTCGCCTCTCCATGAAGGGCGTTATTGATCGGTGCAATGTCCGCGATGCTTTCACCTGGCGGTATCACAGCGGAGCGGAAGTTGAAGTGCACTTTATCTACTACACCGTCAATAGGGGCGTAAACCACGAGGCGATCCACTTTATCTGAGTGTTGAGGACGTAATATACGTTTCAACTTTAAGTCCTTGTTTGCTTGAATGATTTGTGCTTGATACTCGGCATTACGATTTTCCACCAAGTCTCGGTACTGCTTCTCTAGTTTGTCGAGTTGGAAGCGCTCATTCATGACCGACTCATCAAGGTTTTCTATCTCACGCACCATGTTTGACTCTTGAACCTGCATATTCAGAACATCGACGTAAGACGCCATTTCCTCTTTGTACAAGGTGTTCTTAATATTGAGCTGCTTGCGTATCAAGGAGAGCTGGTTCTCGGAGCTTTTACGGCGCTTGAGCATTGAATCAATAAGCGAATTCTTATGTTGGATATCGTGAGTGATCAACTCTTCATTGGAACGGTTTTTAGAAAATTCTTGCTGCCAGGTATTCATGTTGACTTGCACTAATTCTGGGTAGTTTTCGATGTAGGCAGAAAAATTGGGTTCCACCATATCGCGCAGGCTTTCGTAACGAATCTTGTCTAGCTCTAGCTGAATGATCTCTGTGTTTACCGTATCGAGTTGAGTGTTTCTATCCAGAGAGCGAAGGCGTGCAATAGGCTGACCTTCGTAAACTACTTCGCCTTTGCGCACTAGCATTTCTTCTAGAATACCGCCTTCAAGGTGTTGCACTTTTTCGATGTCAGATTCGAGCAATAGCTCACCGCGCACCGACACCACAATGTCGATACGAGCCTGAGATGCCACGGCGATAGCCACCATGGAAAGCAAAAAGATAACCAGCAAGGTTTTGTGTACGCTGGTCATTGCACTGGCTAGCACGATTGTATCGTCTGTTGTTACCTTCGAAGCTTCGTTGTTCGAAACGAGCGCCTTTTTGAGGTGATGTTCTATTTGCTTATTACTCATGAGCCACCCCTACGATTCACTACCTGTGCGGCTATCGATTGAATTTTCGATTTTTAACAGCTGGCTAATTTGTTTGTTTACGTTGTTAAGCTCGGTTTTAACGTCCTCGATCAATTCATTAGGAGCAGGGAAATGGTGTTTGTTTAAGTGTTCAATCTTTGCCAATTTTGGTGGTAAGTCGTCATCACATAACAAGACGAGAATGGTCTTTAGTCTTTTTGAATAACATCTGAGTGCTTCAAAACGGTTTTGTTTATGCAGCATCTCAATATCAATCCCTGCGTCACTGAAATCTTGGTAAAAATCGCCTAATAGCAATTGCAGCCCTTTATGGCTGTTGTCGACTGAGCGCAACAGATTTGTCATATTTATCATTATCCCACCGCACTAATTGCTTTAATGACAACAAGTAAGGATCTTTATACTGGGTTTTCAAATTTTTTTGTTTTTATGGAACTCGAAAGGTATGAAAAAAGTTGTATAAAAAAGTTGGTTTCTAAAAATGGTGTCCTTTACTGCCTCTAAATACGATCAGTTAGCTAAAAGCAACGGAGGCTGTAATGGCAGGCGACACTAATCAAGAAAAAGACAATGAAAAGCTTAACGATGCGGTAGAGCAAACAGAAACGAAGGATACGGGGACAAAAGAAGAAAAACAGCAGTCGACCGTCTCTTCGACTGTAGCGACCGGTGCTGAAAGTGCAGATGCTGTTGATGAAGCCAATCGTGCGATGGAAGAAAATCCTAGTGGCGCGGGTACGGAAGAAGAAGCAGTGAGCTCGGGTGGCGCAGTTCAAGAAGAGGATACTGAAAGTAGCAGCGACTCTGACGCTACACAATCCAATGTTGTTGATAGTGTAGCTTCTAGCGGAGAATCAGGTGACCAGGCTCTGGGCAGCGGTGGTTCGGATTCTGGGGCGGGTGCCCAAGCGGTCGGTGGTGGTGATGCCTCTGGCTCTGAAGGTGGTTCGGACGCAGAAGGCAATGAAGCGCAAGGACAAGCGGTACAAACTTCATCTGCGCCAAGTGCTTCTTCAGACTCTGAAGGTTCTCAAGGTGGTGACGAGCTAGATTCAGAAACCACTGAAGAGAGCTTCGCGGTGGATGTACAAGACACCAGCGAAGAAACCACGACGCAAGTAGAAGACGATTTCGACTCCGAAACTACGAGCGAGACGTTCCAAATTAAAGTCGAAGGTGAAAATGACGCGCCAGAAGTAGGGCAAGATCTGGCATACATCATGGATGAAGATGGCACTATTACCTTCACTCAAGAACAACTTCTCGGGTACGCGAGTGATGTTGATGGCGATGATCTTGCCGCATTTAACGTGCAAGTGGGTGCTAATGCATCCGTTGTGGATAATGGTGATGGCACTTATACCGTCACACCTGAAGCTGATTTTAATGGTGAACTCGACTTAACGTTTGATATCAGTGATGGTCAAGAAACCATTTCTAGTTCGATTGATTTAACTGTTCGTCCAATCAATGACGCACCAGTGCCTGAAGATAAAACCTTTGAGATTGAAGAGGATGGCACTCTGATCTTCACCGATGCTGACCTGCTTGCTGGCGCAACGGATATTGAAGGCGATAACCTCACAGTTGAAGGTGTAAGTTACGATGGTGGCGACGGCATCCTGACCGATAACGGTAATGGGACTTACACTTTCGCGCCAAATGAAAACTTCAATGGCGATGTGAACTTCAGCTTTGATGTGTCCGACGGTACAGATACGGTTTCTGCCAACATTGATGTAAGCGTCACACCAGTCGATGACGCACCAGTATCTGGCAATCTTGCTTACTCGGTGGATGAAGATGGCTCGATTCGTTTGAGCCAAGAGCAGTTGTTGTCGCAAGCTTCCGATGTGGAAGGCGATGCACTGACGGCGTCTAACCTTTCGGTAGATGGCAATGCGACGGTGACTCAAAATGACGATGGTAGCTTCACCATCACGCCGGACGCAGATTTCAACGGTGATATCGACATCAGCTTCGATATTTCCGATGGCACGAACACCGTTCAAGCAACCGCTGATCTAACCGTTAACCCAATAAACGATTTGCCGGTTCCTCAAGACCAGCAGTTCAGCGTGGAAGAAGATGGCACGCTGATCTTTACGGACGCAGACCTGCTTACTGGCGCAACGGATATTGAAGGCGATAACCTAACAGTTGAAGGTGTGAGCTACGACGGTAGCGATGGCATCCTGACCGACAACGGCAATGGGACTTACACTTTTGCGCCAAATGAAAATTTCAATGGTGATGTGAACTTCAGCTTTGATGTATCTGATGGCACAGATACGGTTTCTGCCAACATTGATGTAAGCGTCACACCAGTCGATGATGCGCCAGTGTCTGGCAATCTTGCTTACTCGGTGGACGAAGATGGCTCGATTCGTTTGAGCCAAGAGCAGTTGTTGTCGCAAGCTTCCGATGTGGAAGGCGATGCACTGACGGCTTCTAACCTTTCGGTAAATGGCAACGCGACGGTGACTCAAAATGACGATGGTAGCTTCACCATCACGCCGGACGCAGATTTCAACGGTGATATCGACATTAGCTTTGATATCTCAGATGGCACGAATACCGTTCAAGCAACCGCTGACCTAACCGTTAATCCAATCAACGATCTGCCTGTTCCTCAAGATCAACAATTCAGTGTGGAAGAGGACGGCACACTGCAATTTACTGATGCGGATCTGCTTGCAGGTGCTACCGACATTGAAGGCGATGACCTTTCTGTAACGGGAATCAGCTATGAAGGCACCGACGGCGTTCTAACTGACAATGGCGATGGCACGTATAGCTTTGCGCCAAATGAGAACTTCAACGGTGATTTAAACTTCAGCTTCGACGTGTCTGATGGCACAGATACAGTTTCAGCGAATGTAGATGTGAGCGTTACGCCGGTGAATGATCCTCCGGTGGCTAGTTCAACGTCTTACACGGTTCACGAAGATAACTCTATTACCATTTCTGACGCGCAACTGTTGGCAAACTCTTCGGATTTAGAAGGGGATGTCTCGATTGATAGCGTGAGCTACTCTGGCAGCGATGGTGTGTTGCAAATCAATGGAGACGGTACGTACACCTTCTCTCCAAATGAAAACTTTAATGGTGAAGTGACGCTTGATGTTGTCGTCGCTGATGAAGAAGGCTCAACGGATGTCACCACTGCTGGCATTACGGTGCTGGAAGTGAATGATCCACCAGTCGCAGGACCAACTTCTTACACCATTGATGAAGATTCTGTTCTGACCTTTAGTGAGTCGCAAGTGCTGCTGAATGCCTCTGATGTGGAAGGCGACGTAGAGCTTGTTGGTATTAGATACGATGGTCCGGATGGCATTTTCACCGTTAACGATGATGGTACGTGCAGCTTCGCGCCAAACGAGAACTTTAACGGACAAGTTCAACTTGATGTGACCATTCGAGATGAGGATGGGGCAGAAGTTGATACCGTCATCAATGTGAATGTATTGCCAATCAATGATGCGCCAGTATCGGGTGATTTGGCTTACAGCGTTGATGAAGACGGTGCGATTACACTCAGCCAAGAGCAGCTTCTTTCTCAAGCGTCTGATATTGAGGGCGATGACCTGACTGCTAGCGATTTGACTGTCGATGGAAACGCAACCGTTACAGCGAACGATGATGGCAGCTTCACGATTACGCCAGATGCGGACTTTAATGGTGACATTGATATCCAATTCAACATTACGGACGGCACAGACACTATCCAAGCAACGGCGGATCTAACGGTTAATCCGGTTAACGATCTTCCTGTTCCTCAAGACCAGCAGTTTAGTGTTGAAGAAGACGGCACGCTTCAGTTTACTGACGCAGACTTGCTTGCTGGCGCGACAGACATCGATGGCGATAACTTAACGGTTGATGGCATTAGCTACACAGGCAGCGATGGTGTGCTGACTGACCACGGTGATGGTACTTACACCTTTGCACCAAACGAAAACTTCAACGGTGATGTCAGCTTTAGCTTTGGTGTTTCTGACGGCACTGAGACCGTACCAGCAAATGTGGACGTGAGCGTCACTCCAGTCAATGATCCTCCGGTTGCGGGTGCAACGTCTTACATGGTTGATGAAGACAACGCGATTACCATTTCTGACGAGCAGCTTCTGGCTAACTCTTCGGATGTGGAAGGCGCAGTGTCCATCGATAGCGTGACCTATTCAGGCACCGATGGCGTATTCCAAGACAACGGTGACGGCACTTACACCTTCATGCCGAATGAGAACTTCAGCGGTGATATCAGCCTTGATGTGATTGTGGCGGATGAGCAAGGTGCGATTGACGAAACGACCGCAGGCATTACGGTCATTGAAGTGAATGACCCTCCAGTTGCCGGTCCAACGTCTTACTCGATTGATGAAGATTCAGTACTGACATTCAGTGAGTCACAAATTCTTGCCAACGCATCTGATATCGAGGGCGATGTAGAGCTTGTTGGTATCAGCTATGAAGGCTCGGATGGTATCTTTACCGTCAATGGCGATGGTACTTGTAGCTTTGCGCCAAACGAGAACTTCAATGGTCAAGTTCAGTTGGATGTGACCATTCAAGATGAGAATGGGGCAACCGTTGATACGCACATCAATGTCGATGTCTTACCAATCAACGATCCACCAGTATCGGGTGATTTGGCTTACACCATCAACGAAGACAGCTCAATTACGCTAAGCCAAGAGCAACTGCTTGCCAAAGCGGGCGATATTGATAGCGAGAACCTTGAAGCCATCAATCTATCGACAGATGACAACGCGACGATTCAATACAACGATGATGGCAGTTACACCATCACACCGGATGAAAACTACAACGGCGACCTAGATCTGACCTTCGATCTCATTGATAACGATGGTGGCTCGGTACAAGTTGGTCTGAATATTACAGTTAATCCTGTGAATGACTTGCCACAAGCGCAAGATCAACAGTTCACGGTAGAAGAAGATGGCACCTTGCTGTTCACGGATGCAGACCTATTGGAAGGCGCATCGGATATTGATGGCGATGATCTGTCTATCGAAAACGTACTCTACACAGGTGCGGATGGTGTGCTTACCGACAATGGCGATGGCACTTACAGCTTCGCGCCGAATGAAAACTTCAACGGTGATGTTCAGTTCACATTCGATGTGTCTGACGGCACAGGTTCAACACCAGCATTCATTGATGTCAGCGTGACACCAGTGAACGATCCACCGGTTGCAGGTTCAACGTCGTACACGGTTCAAGAAGACGGTCAAATCACCATTAGTGACGAGCAGTTGTTAGCCAACTCTTCTGATGTGGAAGGTGACGTAGCCTTGGCGAATGTTAGCTACTCTGGTAACGACGGTAGCTTCGTGGACAATGGCGACGGCACATATACCTTTACGCCAAATGAGAACTTTGACGGTAACATTTCGCTCGATGTTACGGTTATCGACCAAGATGGTGCAACGGATACGACAACCGCAGGCATCGATGTTATCGCGGTGAACGACGCACCAGAAACGTCAGGCATTCAAGCTGAAGTGGATGAAGATAACGCCATCACCATCACGCAAGAACAATTGCTTGCGAATGCGACAGACATTGAAGGTGATGACCTTGTTGCCAGCAATCTACAAACCAATGACCCAGATGCGACGATCGTAGCCAACGATGATGGTTCATTCACGATTACGCATACGGAAAACTTCAATGGTGAGTTGGACTTCACTTACAACATCAGCGATGGCGAAAATGATGTTCTGACCACGTTGGATCTGACCGTTAATCCTGTCAACGATGCGCCAGAAGCGGGCGACGAGATCTTTATTCAAGCAGAAGAAGACCAAACAGTGGGTGTTTCTCTGCGTGAAGAGCCTGCGTTACGTCTCGACCAAGCCCCTGAAAACGGCATCATTGAAGCAAATCTAAATGACGAATGGGTACAGCTAGAAGTCGGGCAGGAGGTTCCTGCAGACACGGAAGTGCGCTTCATTCCAAATGATGATGCATTGGCAAACGGTACGCATACGAGTCAAATTGGTACCTTTGACGACAACGCTAGCCTCGATGATTGGGGTACTGCTGTTGACCCTTACACACGTGAGTTTGTTGATGGCGATTTGAAAGTTACTGTTCAAAGTAATGATGACCCACTCGGTGCGTGGAATGGTAAAACACACATCGGTCACGGTATTGGCGATACTGACCGCCAAGGCTTGAGCGGTGATGAAAAACTGACTGTGACTGTTGAAGGTCAAGACATCAACGAAATCAGTTTCCACCTAGATGGCCTAGGCGGCTGGTTTATGGAAGAGTCTCGCCACTTTACGGAAGTCGAAATTCGCGCATTCAACTCTGATGGTGACTTGATCGACTCGATGACTTATCACAAAGAAGATCGTGGTAGCTATGAGACGGATTACACCCTAACGGTGAACGAGCCTGTATCTTACTTCGAACTAGGTACGATTCAAGGTAACGGTACTTACGTGGTTCAAAACATGACGGTTTCGCAAACTTGTCATGATGAAGCGGTGTTCACATCTATTGGCGTGGACGGTACGGAAATCACGGAGACGGTAGAACTGAATATCCGAGAAGGTGACAGTGAAATCGAACTGACCGCTGACTTGCCAAATGTGACCATCGATACCGAAGGTTCTACGCAGTTTGCCTCTGTGGTTATCACAGAAGAGCAGCTTTTAGCACAAGCGAGTGATATCGATAGTGATGTCCTTGATATTCAAAACCTAGAGCTGGTGGGGGATAACGCGGAGCACGCTACGTTAACCGACAACGGCGATGGTACATGGACAGTCACACCAGATGAGAACTTTTACGGTGAGATTGAGCTGGGTTACCAAGTTACGGATGGTGAACTCACTGACGACAACATCATCAACATCAACTTCGAAGCAGTAAACGATGCGCCAATCGTTTCTGGTCCGATTGTGTTGTCGACTGATGAGGATGTGGGCATTACGTTTAGCGCGGACGATCTGCTTGCCAATGCAAGTGATGTGGAAGGCGATGTGCTGTCTATCTCTGATATTTCTTACAGCGGTGATAACGGTGAGCTTGTCGACAATGGCGACGGCACTTACACCTTTATGCCGAATGAAAACTTCAATGGTGAAGTCGACATCGATTACAAAGTCTTCGATGGCACCGATGAAGTCGATACCCACTTAGATCTGACCGTTATTCCGGTCAACGATGTGCCAGTCCCTGGTGCACCGCTGCATACTCAAATGCTAGAAAACGGCACCATCATCATCGAAGCAAAAGACCTGTTATCAGGTGCGACTGATGTGGATGGCGACATTCTGCATATCGAGAATCTGCTGCTTGTTGACCAGTCACAAGGTACGTTGACAGACAACGGCGACAACACCTTTACCTTCGAGCCAACTTCGAACTTCTACGGTGAAGTGAACCTGACCTTCGACATCAGCGATGGTCAAGCAAGCGCACCAAGCACTGCGAAGATCGATGTTGAGATCGTCAACGAAGGTCCAGAGGTCAGCGGTCCAGTTGATGCGGTCGTCGATGAAGATGGCTCAATTACCATCACTCAAGAAGACTTATTAGCGAACGCGACGGACGTGGATGGTGACAACCTTGAAGCGGTGAACCTGTCGACCAACGATCCTAATGCAACCATCGTTGAGAACGCTGATGGTAGCTTTACGATTACACCGAGCGAAAACTTCTTTGGTGAAATCGAATTTACTTATGACGTAACTGACGCGATCGAAACCGTCGCCGCGGATCTAAACCTCACTGTTAACCCAGTGAACGACCTGCCAGATGTACCTGATTTGTCCTTCACCACAGAAGACGGTGAAGCCATCACGATTACTGAAGCAGAGCTGCTGGCTCAAGCGACGGACATCGAAGGCGATGACTTATCTGTTGTGAACGTGACGAGCTCAAGCGATACGGTTCAAGTGACAGACAATGGCGATGGCACCTACACGTTAACGCCAGAGCAGGGCTTCTTTGGTAATGTTGACCTCACGTTTGATGTGAGTGATGGCACCGATGTGGTGGCGGCAAACATCGACTTGAAAGTTGAGTTCGTCAACGACGCACCAGAAGCAGCGCCAATCGTGGCAGACGTGGACGAGGATGGCTCTATCCTCGTGACACAAGAAATGCTGCTTGAAAATGCCAGCGATCAAGATGGTGATGACCTATACGCAACGGCACTAGAAACCAATGATCCGAATGCCTCTATCGTGGATAACGGCGACGGCACCTTCACGGTGACACCGTCGGAAAACTTCAATGGTGACATTGCATTCACTTATGAAGTGAGTGACGGTGAACTAAGTGTTGCTAATGAAATGACATTGACGGTGAATCCAGTCAATGACATTCCAATTGTTGCGCCTGGCATGTACCAAATTGAAGAGAATGGCAGCATCCTGTTCACGCAAGAAGATCTGCTAAGTGGCGCGATTGATATTGATGGTGATGACCTCACCGTTACCAGCATTAACTACTCGGGTGATGAAGGTACTGTAACGGACAACGGTGACGGTACATTTAGCTTCGTACCAGAAGAGCACTTCAGTGGTGACTTACAGTTCAGCTTTACGGTTTCTGACGGTACTGATGAAGTTGAGCAAGACATTAATGTCCATATCGAAGCCGTGGCAGATGCGCCAGACCTAGTCATCACTGATGGCGACGGTCGAAACGTGGATGACCAAGCGATCTTGGTTGAGCCAGGCGGTATTGTTGAAGTGAACATCGCCGCAGCATTGGTTGACCAAGACTTGTCAGAAACGCTGACTGTGACCGTTGATGGCGTTCCAGAAGGTTCGGTGATCAGCTACGACAACGAAGGGGTACTTAACGATCAAGACAACGGTATCACCAGTTTTAACGATACTGAAATCACGGTTACCTTTGAAGGTGAAACCGCGGGTTACCAAAACGCAGCTGGCTATTACAAAGTTGATGAAGACGGCAATATCACGGGCGTTGAAGTGGTGTACGAAAACGCCTCTCAAGTTGGCGGAGGCGGTGACCTCATTCCGGGACAAGATCAGTTCAGCTTCCAAATCTCGGAAGGGGAAAGCTTCAACCTATTCTTGATTCCTAACGGTCATAACTTCAATGACTTTGCGTCCATGCAAGATGGTCAGTATGAGTTCCGTGCGGCAGATGGCTCTCCTGCGAACATGGATACGGTCGACCCACAACTCGTGTTTGTGGGTGCTGATGGTTCTGAAACCGTGATTCAAAGCCAATTTGGTGATGCAGTCTTCCATGGCGGCACAAGCTCAGAGCTCAACCAAGATGGCATTGAACATACTCGAACTACTGTGAACGAAGACGGTGAACTGGTTTACGGCTTTGAAGATCTCTACGGTGGCGGCGATGCCGATTATAGTGACTTCAACTTCACCATTGATGTAGGTGAAGTGAACAGCCAGATCTACAGCGGTGAAGTAACAGTCGGTCCAGATGGTTCTGTAACGCTTCCAACCACAGCAATTGAACAAGAGCTACAGATTCAATTGCCTGAAGACTTTAACCAACAGCTAGAAATCAATGTAACGGCAACGGCGACAGAGCTATCAAATAATGATTCTGAAACCGTTTCTCAAACCATCTACGTCAATGCGACGGGTGCTCACATTGAACATACGCCTGAAGCATTGCCTGTTTCTGCTGTGGTTGAAGAAGATGGTTCAATCCTAATCACGCAAGAAGATTTGCTCGCTAATGCGCGTGACTTGGATGGAGACCAACTGACAGCACTGAACTTGGCAACGGATGATGAAAACATCACCATCACAGACAATGGTGACGGTACTTACACCTTAACGCCAGATGCGGACTTTAATGGTGACATCACCTTTACGTTCGATGTGTCTGATGGCGATGATGTTGTCTCAACCAACCTTGAGTTATTGGTGTCACCAGTTAACGATGCGCCTGAACCACAAGATCAAGCGTTCACCATTGGTGAAGATGGTGTGCTGACCTTTACTGATGCGGATCTCCTAACAGGCGCTACCGATATTGAAGGGGATGACTTATCTGTTGAGGGCGTCACTTACACAGGCGCGGACGGTGTTCTTACTGACAATGGTGATGGCACATATAGCTTCGCACCAAACGAGAACTTTAATGGCGACGTGAACTTCACTTTCGATGTTTCCGATGGCACGGATACCGTGACGGCGAATATCGACGTAAGCGTGACGCCGGAGAACGATCCACCAGTGGCAGGCAGCACGGCTTACACCGTTCATGAAGACAATTCGATTACCATTAGTAACGAACAGCTGTTGGCTAACTCGTCTGATATAGAAGGCGAAGTGGCGATTGATAGCGTGAGCTACAGCGGTAACGATGGCGTGCTGGAAATCAACGGTGATGGTACGTACACCTTCTCACCAAACGAAAATTTCAGCGGCGAGGTGAGCCTAGATGTTGTCGTTGTCGATGAAGATGGTGCAACGGACTCGACCACTGCAGGCATTACTGTGATTGAGGTAAATGACCCACCAATCGCAGGTCCTACCGCATACACTATCGATGAAGACCAAGTTCTAACCTTCAGTGAATCGCAAGTGCTACTGAATGCTTCGGATGTTGAAGGGGATGTCGAGCTAGTAGGCATCAGCTACGACGGTCCAGATGGCATCTTCTCAGTAAACGGTGATGGTACTTGTAGCTTTGCACCGAATGAAAACTTCAATGGCCAAGTACAGTTGGATGTGACCATTCGCGATGAAGATGGTGCAGAGGTCGATACTTACATCACAGTCGATGTCTTACCAATCAATGATGCACCAGTATCGGGTAACTTGGCGTACAGCGTTGACGAAGACAACTCAATCACACTGAGCCAAGAGCAGCTTCTTGCTCAAGCATCGGATGTAGAAGGTGATGCGCTGACTGCGTCTAACCTAGTGGTTGATGGCGATGCAACGGTTACGGTAAACGACGATGGTAGCTTCACTATCACGCCAGATGCGAACTTTAATGGCGACATTGATATCACGTTCGATATCAACGACGGCAGCGATACTATTGTTGCAACGGCGGACCTAACGGTTAACCCAGTTAATGACTTGCCGCAGCCAGAAGATCAAGCGTTCACCATTGGTGAAGATGGTGTGTTGACCTTCACTGACCAAGATCTGCTTGATGGTGCAACGGACATCGATGGCGATGACCTATCGGTAGAAGGTGTGAGCTACACTGGCGCAGATGGTGTCCTAACCGACAACGGTGACGGCACATACAGCTTCGCTCCAAACGAAAACTTCAATGGCGACGTGAACTTCACCTTCGATGTTTCCGATGGCACGGACACCGTGACCGCGAATATCGATGTGACAGTCACGCCAGAGAACGATCCACCGGTGGCAGGCAGCACGTCTTACACAGTGCATGAAGACAACTCGATCACCATTAGTGACGAGCAGTTACTGGCTAATTCATCAGACGTCGAAGGAGATGTCGCAGTTGATAGCGTTAGCTACAGCGGCACAGATGGTGTGTTCCAAGACAATGGTGACGGTACGTACACCTTCTCGCCAAACGAGAACTTCAATGGCGAAGTGAGCCTAGACGTTGTCGTGGTCGATGAAGACGGTGCGACGGATTCAACTACCGCGGGTATTACAGTACTTGAGGTGAACGATCCACCAATCGCAGGCGCGACCAGCTACTCAGTGAACGAAGACGAAGTCATCACCATTAGCTCTGAACAGCTGTTGGCGAACGCTTCTGACGTTGAAGGTGAAGTTGCGATTGATAGCGTGAGCTACAGCGGCTCCGACGGTATCTTTACCGATAACGGTGACGGTACATTCAGCTTCGCACCAAACGCCAACTTCGATGGCGATGTGAGCCTAGATGTTGTGGTTGTTGATGAAGACGGTGCAACTGCGGCAACTAACGCAAACATCGATGTCTTGCCAATCAACGATGCGCCAGTATCGGGCAACTTGGCTTACAGTGTCGATGAAGACAATTCAATTACGCTAAGCCAAGAGCAGCTTCTTGCCCAAGCATCGGATGTAGAAGGCGACGCGCTAACCGCATCTAACCTAGTTGTTGACGGTGATGCAACGGTTACGGCAAACGATGATGGTAGCTTTACCATTACGCCAGATGCGAACTTCAATGGTGACATTGATATCACGTTCGACATCAACGACGGCAGCGACACTATTGTTGCAACAGCTGACCTGACGGTTAATCCAGTTAACGACCTACCACAGCCAGAAGATCAAGCGTTCACCATTGGTGAAGATGGCGTCTTGTTGTTCACTGATGAAGATCTGCTTGATGGTGCAACGGATATCGATGGCGATAGTCTTTCGGTAGAAGGTGTGAGCTACACTGGTGCAGATGGTGTCCTAACCGACAACGGTGACGGTACTTACAGCTTCGCGCCAAACGAAAACTTCAATGGCGACGTGAACTTTACCTTCGATGTTTCTGACGGCACGGATACCGTGACCGCAAATATCGACGTAAGTGTGACGCCAGAGAACGATCCACCAGTGGCAGGCAGCACGTCTTACACGGTGCATGAAGATAATTCGATCACCATCAGTAACGAACAACTATTGGCTAACTCATCTGACGTAGAAGGCGAAGTAGCAATCGACAGCGTGAGCTACAGTGGCGCAGATGGCGTGTTCCAAGACAATGGTGATGGTACTTACACCTTCTCGCCAAACGATAACTTCAATGGTGAAGTCAGCCTAGATGTTGTCGTGGTAGATGAAGACGGTGCGACGGATTCAACCACCGCTGGCATTACTGTTCTTGAGGTGAATGATCCGCCAATTGCCGGTGCAACTAGCTACTCAGTCAACGAAGACGAAGTCATCACCATTAGCTCTGAGCAGCTGTTGGCGAATGCTTCTGACGTTGAAGGTGACGTCGCGATTGATAGCGTCAGCTACAGTGGCTCCGACGGTATCTTTACCGATAACGGCGATGGCACATTCAGCTTCGCACCAAACGAAAACTTCAACGGTGATGTCAGCCTAGATGTAGTCGTGACCGATGAAGATGGTGCGACGGTAGCAACCAATGCAAACATCGATGTTCTTCCAGTCAATGATGCTCCGGTATCAGGTGATTTGGCATACAGCGTTGATGAAGATGGTTCTATCACTCTCAGCCAAGAGCAACTTCTTGCTCAAGCCGGCGACGTGGATGGCGATGACCTAACCGCATCCAACCTGACAGTTGATGGCAATGCGACCGTTGTTGCGAACGATGACGGCAGCTTCACAATCACCCCGGATGCAGACTTCAATGGCGACATTGATCTGAGCTTCAACATTACGGACGGCGATGCCACCATTCAAGCCACTGCCGATCTGACTGTGAATCCAGTAAACGACCTACCAACGGTTGGTCAGCCACAGTTCGTCACGCAAGAAGACACCAGCTTCACCTTTACCGAAGAGCAACTGCTGCAAAATGCAGGTGATATCGATGGTGATAACCTAACGGTTGAAAACGTTGCTTCTGACAGCGGTACTTTAGTCGACAACGGTGACGGCACGTACACCTTTGCGCCGAATGAAAACTTCGATGGCAACGTGAACGTGACGTTTGATGTCAACGATGGCACCGCAACCGTGCCAGCAGAAGCGAACATTGATGTTCAATCTGTGGTTGATATGCCAGAGCTTTCGATTGCTTCGGACTTGGTGATTGCTTCGGACAACTTCGAGTCTGGCTCGAACGGTTGGAACGTGAGCACTGAAAGTTCACAAGGCTTCGAAACGGGCGACATGCTGGGTCGTATTGGTGGCACTGGCGGTGATGAAGCGGTCAGCAAAACCTACGATATTCCAAGCGATGTCAACGAAGTTAATATCTCGTTTAGCTTCTACGAAATCGATTCATGGGATGGCGAGTCGTTCCAAATCTTTGTGGGCGGTGAACAGCTAACGACGTTAGAGAACTCAGCGTTCCGTACTCAAGATGGTACGACAACGCTATACGACTCTGACGGTAACGAAGTGGGTGAAGTGATTCATGGAGCCTCTCAACGTGAAGGCTTCAGTGGTTGGAATGACCAAGCACACCAAGTGAACTTAACCGTTCCGGTGGAAGACGGTCAGCTTCAGTTAGGCTTTGGTTCTACGCTAAACCAAAGTATTCCTGACGAGTCATTCGGCATCGACAACATCGAAATCACGGTAGCGGATGCGGATTACCAAATCATTGGTACCGAAGATACACCTGTGCCGCTTGATATCGATGCAGCATTGACCGATACCGATGGTTCAGAAAACCTCGCTATCTTGATTGAAGATGTGCCAGAAGGCAGCTCGCTATCAGCGGGTGTTGATAATGGTGATGGTACTTGGTCACTACAACCAGGCGAGCTAGACGGACTAGAGTTTATCCCTTCTGCGGACTTCAACGGCGATGTGACGCTAACCGTGAATGCAACCTCTACGGATGTAGATACCGGTACAACGGCGACAGCGACGCAAGATGTGACGATTCATATCTCGCCAACCAATGATGCACCAGAAGTAACGGGTGACATCAGCGCAGTCACTGCCGAAGACAACAGCATTACGCTAACTCAAGAGCAGTTACTTGAGCATGCCGTTGATATTGATGGTGACGACCTAAGCGCAATCAACCTGAGCACCAATGATGAAAATGCAACGGTTGAAATGAACGAGGATGGCAGCTTCACCATTACTCCGAGCGAGAACTTCTACGGTGACATTGAGTTTAGTTACGATGTCACGGATGGCGAAGAAGTGGTCGCGGCTGGTCTCGATCTAACGGTGACACCAGTCAATGACGCTCCAGAGCCACAAGACCAAGCGTTCACTGTGGGTGAGGACGGTCTTCTTACCTTTACAGATGCAGACTTGTTAACAGGCGCGACGGATGTAGAAGGTGACAACCTAACAGTTGAAGGCGTGACCTACACAGGTGCAGACGGTGTCCTAACCGATAATGGTGATGGCACTTACAGCTTTGCACCGAACGAGAACTTCAACGGTGACGTGAACTTCACGTTTGATGTATCAGACGGTACGGATACAACCTCTGCCAACATTGATGTGAGTGTGACGCCGGAGAACGATCCACCTGTGGCGGGTAGCACGTCTTACACCGTACATGAAGACAACTCGATCACCATCAGTGACGAGCAACTACTGGCTAATTCGTCGGATATTGAAGGCGACGTAGACATCAGTAGTGTGACTTACAGTGGCAACGATGGCGTCTTCCAAGACAATGGCGATGGTACGTACACCTTCTCTCCAAACGAGAACTTCAATGGCGAGGTTAGCCTAGACGTTGTAGTTGTCGATGAAGAGGGTGCTACAGACTCAACCACTGCGGGTATTACCGTTCTTGAGGTGAACGATCCACCAATCGCAGGTGCGACAAGTTACTCTGTCAATGAAGACGAAGTTATTATCTTCACGGAAGAGCAACTGCTAGCGCAGTCAAGCGATGTTGAAGGTGACGTGAGCCTAGAAAGCGTCTCTTACAGTGGTAGCGACGGCATTCTAACGGCGAATGACGATGGCACTTACAGCTTCGCACCAAATGAAAACTTCAACGGTGGCGTAAGTCTAGACGTAGTAGTGGCTGATGAAGACGGTGCAACTGCGACAACCAACGCGAACATTGATGTATTGCCAGTCAACGATGCTCCGGTATCTGGCGACTTGGCTTACAGCGTCGATGAAGACGGTTCAATCACATTGAGTCAAGAGCAGTTACTGGCTCAAGCGGGTGACGTCGACAGCGATAATCTAGAAGCAGTGAACTTAACCGCGGTAGCCAATGCAACCGTTGTTGAGAACCAAGATGGTAGCTTCACGATTACGCCTGATGCGAACTTCAATGGCGATATCGACCTAAGTTTCGACTTGATTGATAACGATGGTGCGAGCGTGGAAGTGGGCGTCGACCTAACGGTGAACCCAATTAACGATGCGCCGCAATCAACGCCAGTGAATATTGCTGGCACCGAAGATACCACCATTCTTATTACGCAGGACATGTTGCTTGCTAACGCGACAGACATCGACAACACCTACGATGAACTGTCTGCTGTCGACCTAGTGATTGATGAGCAATACGGTGACTTGCTAGACAACGGCGATGGCACTTGGTCATTCACTCCAGCTGAGAACTTCAACGGCGATGTGCCAATGTCGTTCGGCGTCAGCGATGGTGATTTAGTGACGCCGGTTGAAGGCAATCTAAACATCGAAGCGGTTAATGATGCACCAGAAGCGCCAACCATCCAGATGCAAGGCGAAGAAGATGTGGTCATGGTGATTGACCCAGCTTACATCGCTGATCAAGTTACGGATCTTGATGGTGACGAAATCAGCGTAGAAAGCATCACGGTTCGTGCGCCTGCAAACGCGACATTAACCCAGCAACCAGATGGTATGTACCACTTGGTAACCACTCAAGACTTCAATGGTTTGGTGGAACTGGACTACACCGCGACGGATGGTGAAGAAGTGGTTGAAGGCTCGTTGAATGTGGATGTTATCCCAGTCAACGATGCTCCATTCAATGTGGGTAATGCCTTTATGGCAACCGACGAAGATGGCGCATTCACCTTCGACGCTGGCGACCTGATGAACTTGTTTGGCGATATCGATACTGAAAACCTAGTCGTATCACGCATTATCACCGCAGAAGGTGAAGATGGTGGTGAGGTAACAGACAACGGTGACGGTACTTGGACATTCACACCGACTGGCGATTTTGCAGGGGTTTCTGACTTGCAAGTTGTGGTAAGTGACGGTGAGTTTGAAACAGTACTTGATGTACCAGTGTTTGTTCGCCCTGTTGCGGATGGCGCAGTCATCACAACCGACCATGATGGTCCGTTAGTCTTCGGTGAGGACGAAACGGGTCACCTAGGCTTGAATGTCGGTCTAATCGACGACTCAGAAACGTTAAGTAACCTAGTGATGACTGGTTTCCCTGTTGGCTTCGAAGTTACGGATGGTGTGAACACCATTACCATTACGGAACCGGGTCAATACATCGACTTGAACGAGTGGGATATCTCAGACCTGCAAATGACGCCTCCGGCTGACTTTAATGGCGAGTTCTTCGTAACCGTGACCGCAACAACGGTGGATTACGGTGACGAGCCAGAAGAGTTCGAAGATGGCATCGATTCAGGTGACTTCGAAACCCTAGCGGGTGAGCCAGTTATCCTAACCGCTGATGACCTAATTGGATTGGCAGAAAACGTAGACGCAGACGCGGGTGATGAAGTGAAATTCGTTCACCTAGCTGATCGCAGCCAAGGTGAAATTGTCGATAACGGTGATGGCACATGGACATTCAATCCAGCACCAGGCTTTACGGGTGAAGCGGATATCGCTTACGTGATTGATAAAGACGGTGTGCTTCATGATGAGCAAACGGGTGTGGTCGTGAAAGAAGACGCACCACAAGATAATGTTTCTCCAGAAATCGACAGCATTTCTACCACAGAAATGGCTGCGGATGGCACCTTGTCGTTCACCAATGATGACATGCTATCTACCTTGAGCGATGCAGAAGGCGATAGCTTGAGCATTGAGTCAGTGAGCCTAATGGAAGGTCAAGGTGTGATAGAGGCCGATAACCAAGGTAACTACCAATTCACACCAGCAGAAGGCTACACCGGAGATGTTCAAGTTGGCTTCATTGCAACTGATGGTGAAAACCGCATTGAGAGCTTCTTTAATGTCGACATCCAAGGTGAAGGTGAAACCACAACCAGCGAAGGCTACGCACTCGCTGATGATGGTTCACTAACACTAACGGAAGCACAGTTGATTGATGAGCTTGGCATTAGCCCTTCAGCAGAAGTGTTGGATGTCGCCGATGCAAACGATGCTGGTTTCTTCGCGAAATCAGGTGATGAAGAGTGGACATACTGGCCGAACGATGACTTCGATGGCAATTTGGCTATGGATGTTCAGGTCAACGACAACGGTGAAGTATCAACTCAGAATCTGAGCATCCAAGTTGCGGACGACTCAGCGCAAAGCGACGAGCCACAAATCCAAACTGCTCAAGCATCATCAGAGCAGCAAGTCGGCGAAGCGCAACAGCCTGAAGAGCAAGCAGCAAACGGTGCAGACAGTGAAGAGGAGAGCACAGCTGATGTGACTGCAGCACCAGGCGATACCATTTCTATCTCGGTTCCAGATGAGGTCAGTGGTAACGAATCGGTGGATTATGCAGAAATGTCCGGTCTACCTGATGGCGCATCGGTAAGCAACGCGCTGGATAATGGCGATGGTAGCTTCACATTAAGTGGCAACCTGAACCAACCAGTATCGGTTGACCTACCAGAAGGTTACGAAGGTACGAGCGAAATCCAATTCCAAGGTTACGACGAATTGGGCAGCGCGGTAGAAGGTGCGAGTGGCACAGTTGAAGTTGAAGTCGATGATCAATACACCATGCAAGGTTCTGCTCAAGATCAGCAACCAGACATGGCGGGTATGGAATCTGGCGGCAGCGACTGGACAAGTGCGGGAGGTCAAGATCAAGGTGTTGACTTCACGGATGACTCTGGCAGCTTCGACTCGGATACTCAAACGGGTACTGACCAAGGCAACGATTTCGATCAAAGCTCAATGTAACTAGTCATAGACGAGGGCAGTGTCATTGCTGCCCAAACCAAAGCCATGCAGAGCCTACTTTGCATGGCTTTTTTGTTGGGCTTCTTTCTATGAGCTGTAGAAAAAAACTTGGAAATTGAAAAAAGTATTCTTAGCTAGTTTATACCCAAGTAACCTCGAGATGTTAGGTTCAGCGAGAATGGCTTGGTTTGTAGACGCGGCGGCGATTTAAAGGTCTAGTGGGTCTAAATCAAGAATCGACAACAAAGTATACAAACCAAGACAGCTCGCCCTTCGGGAGCGTGTCATTGACTCGGTTTCTGTGTCAAACAACTTGGAAAGAGCTGACTATTACGCTGCGTTGTTTTCCTTGACCCCGAATCAATGACAACGCTCTGAATCCTGCATCTTGAAGTCACTTGGGTATAATAGTCATTTACAAGGAGGAGCGACATGTACCGTTATGTCAGTTCGCCAAAAGCGTCAAAGTACATAGTACCGCCGCCACTGCATCGTGAGTTGTCGAGTATCGATGTTCCAGAGTCGGAACTTGAGATGCGTGAAATTCTGAACAATTGGTTTGCCGATGGATTGGCGCCCATCATTCAGAGTGAAGACAATTACATCTCCGCTAATGAGCAACAGCGCTTTGAGCAGCTCAGCCGTACGGTGGGCGTGCTACTGCGTAATAAAGATTACTACTTTGCCACCAAGCGGATTCTTTCGTTGTGGGAGCAAGACTGCTTAGAAACCACTTACGTTAATTATCTGATTTTACGTAGTGAGCGCATACCATACTTCGAATAAGTCCCATTTATTGGCTTGAAATAGTGGTTTACATGGTTTTCTTAGTAACTTTTGATACCCGTATTTAACATTTTTGTAAACATCGTTATATTTAAGGCTCATCGTTGTCAGGAGTTTATGGATGAACCTTACGATATCAGGGAAGTTGCAGCTCAGTTTTGTGCTGCTAGCCGTACTTTTTATGGCATCAGCGGTATTCACGTATCGCAACGTCACCACCGTAGAGCAATACGCCTCTTCGTTACTTAAATCCGATTTACCGACCGTAGACACCAGTCGCGGTATCCAACAGTCCATTCAAGCGTCGCTGTCTTCTATTCGAGCCTACATGTTGCTAGGTGGCGATGAAGAGGCTAGCGCACGTCTCAGTGAGGACGTACGCAATATCATGGCATCTACAGACGAGTCGCTTCCAACGTTGCAGGCTTTGATTTCTGAACAGGATTTTCAAGCGATTCAAAGTCAGTGGGATGCGGTAAAAGTCTCTCTAAACAAGTTGATTGAGCTCAGTCACAGTGATGAGAACTTACCCGCACATAACCTCTTTATTAACGAAGCGGCACCCATTGCAGAAGTGGCACTTGATCAGCTTCAAAGCTTAATCAACGAAGAGTCAGGCAACCCATTTGGTGGGGACAGAAAGCGTTTGTTTAAAGTTTACGCCGACAGTTATACCTCGCTCGCCAATGCACTGTCTGCTCTGCGAGATTTCCTGTTGTACGGGCAGCAAGATCATCTGGACAAATATCACGACTTGATTAAGTACCACAATCAGTCTGTGGCGGAAATCGACAGTAAACTCGACAGACTGACTGATAACGACCAATCATTGTGGTCACTGTTTAAGGAAATGCAGCAACTGTACTTTCCTTTAGCAGAGCAGGTAATTGCATTGCGTCAGTCACCAGAGTGGAACGAATCAAACTTGTTAATGGCGAATGAACTGTTGCCAGCAGCGGATGCACTAGACCAAAGCTTAGAAACGATCGTATTGGCTCAGCAAAGTCGTGCTGATCAAAGTGGACAGGGTATTAATCAGTCGATCAAGAACGTACTGACCACTATGTTGATTGCAGCGGCATTAGTTTTGTTTGCCGCAGTAGCGATTTCAAAATACATGGGCAATACCATTGGTCGCCGAGTGAAAAACTTGTCGGAGCGAGCAAAGACGATCGCTTCAGGGGACGTTTCTCAGCCTCCGTTAACTGTTGTTGGGAAAGATGAATTGGCAGACCTTACCGATTCGATTAACCGCATGAACCAATCGTTAGCGAGCATCGTGGCTGGGGTGAGTGAGAAAGCGCACCAAGTGGATACCAGCATGGGGGCTTTATTGGAATCGGCGCAAGTCACTTCATCGAATGTTGAACAGCAACAGACCAGCATTGTTGAAATGGGAAGCCAATTGGATGAAATCGCTTTAGCAGCGCGTAACACTCTAGATCAAGCCAATCAATCTGTGCAGAAGCTTTCTGATTCAAAAGGCGAGATTGAACAAGGTCGCGATGCTTTAGAGCAAAACAAAGTCACCATGGAAAGTTTGCACGGCAGCATTGAAACTGCGAGTACGCAAGTCACACAGCTAAGCAAAGAGAGCGAAGCCATTGGTCGAGTGACGGAAGTGATTGAAGGTTTGGCAGAGCAAACTAACTTACTGGCATTGAATGCCGCGATAGAAGCAGCGCGCGCAGGTGACCAAGGGCGAGGCTTTGCGGTTGTGGCGGACGAAGTGCGTATGTTAGCGACGCGCACTACTCAATCGACGACGGAAATCAACGGCATTATCAACGCGATTCAACGCTCGACCAATTCGGTGGTTGAGGAGATTGAACACAGTCAATCACTTGCGGAGCAGGGCGCTGAGCACATTGAAAAAGCGGTAACTCGTTTGCTTGTTACTACTGAGCAAATAGGTTCCTTGAATGAACAAATGGCAGAGCTTGCGGCAGCGGCAGAGCAGCAATCTCATGCGACCAATTCGATCACTGGATTGATGTCCGGTATTACTCAATCAGTTGATGAGGTGTCGAATAACAGCCAACGTGCATCAGAGACATCATTGCAAGTAAAAGAGCAAGTTACCGAGCTGAATCAACAGATGGCAACTTTCAAAACGGCATAGATAAGGTTTACGTCTGTTCATCGACTTTTGAACATTAACCAAATAGTCAAAAAGCCCCAATTCTTTTTACACAAAAAGGGTTGGGGCTTTTTGTTGGATGATACGCCGATATTCGTCTACTTGCTCATTGGATTTAGCTATTTAAATCATAGTTAAAACCAAATTTTCTTCACCGAGCCAGAGTCGTAATATGACTCCATCGGCAGCAAATACTGCAAAAGAATTTTTAAACTTTATACCAATCCCGGTAAGAGAATCGTTCGTTACTACGATTGGTATCATCCTTCTAGGAGCAAGATTATGAACAAACAAGTAAGCCTAATTGGTCTAGACAGCGAACAATCAGCACAACTAGCTCAACAGTTAAATCAACTGCTAGCGCATTACCAAGTGTTATACATGAACTCTCGTGGTTACCACTGGAACATTAAAGGTACGCAATTCTTCGAACTGCACGTAAAATTTGAAGAGATCTACACTGATCTACAAACAAAAATCGATGAGCTTGCAGAGCGTATTCTAACTTTGGGTCATACGCCAGCACACGCATTCAGCAACTACTTGGAAGCAAGTGAAATTAAAGAACATCAAAACGCGACTTCTGGTGAGGAGTGTGTACAAGGTCTGGTTCAAGGCTTTAGCGTTCTACTTCTAAAACAGCGTGAGATTCTACAAAACGCGGGTGAAGCAGATGACGAAGGTACAGCGGCATTGATGGGTGACTACATCCGTGAGCAAGAAAAATTAATGTGGATGCTTAACGCTTACCTACAAGGCTAAGCAGCGCATCACCCAAGCAATCCTTGGGAACGCATGAAACAATCGGGAATAAGTCATAAGGGGCACGCTGGTGCCCCTTTTTTGTGTGCGTGTTTTATGTGTGCGCTTTATTTGCGTGGTAAGGATTGGAAATGGCTCAGTAAATCGCTGAGTTCATTAAGCGCCAACGAGGCTGAGTCATTGAAGGTTTCTTGATTCCCATGGTGCACAAGGCAAGAGGGCATCTGCGCGTTATACGCTGCCTGCAAGTCGTAAAGGTAATCGCCGACATAAAGCACTTCATCAGGCATCAAACGCCACTCTTTCGCCAATACCTGCAGAGACAAAGGGTCTGGCTTGGGCGGGAAGCATTCACGAGTGATGACTCGTTCTACTGAGATTTGGTTGTGCTCTAGTTTGCGCTGAGTGGCGATTTGGCAGTTGCGCGTCACGATAGCGGTTTTGATTTCATTTTGATGCAAGTGGGCGAGCAATTCATGGCAGCCAATCATTGGAGCAGACTGCTCAGCATCAGAAATCTCGTAATCAAATATCACGTTATGAGCGTGCTCTCGATGATGAGGATGCTCAAGTGCGTCGACAAAATCCAATAGATCTTCACTCTGCGGACAGCCAAGCTGTTGTCGCAATTCGCCGAAGTTCATATCAGAACTCACCAAGGTGTTGTCCAAATCAAACACCACGGCTTTAATTTTATCGAGCTGTAAAGGGAATGGAATCATAATGACCTCGTACAACTTAACCGAACTATCGTTTTAAAAAACAAAAGGTTATTGTTAAGTTTAGATTCTTCTGCTTAGATTGTACGAAAATAAATCACTAGTACGTCACAAATTAAATAGTCTTAACGATTTTAGTGTTTGATTACCTTTCCTCAAGACGAAATATTTTGCCGCTGTCGGTAGAAAAGTAGATATAACCATCGGGGCTGATGGTTATATCTCTTATTCGCTCACCAAGATTCTCCATTAATCTTTTTGATTCGGTAAGGTTGCCATTATCAATAGAAACCACGTTGATGTGCGCCAGTTTCAATGCGCCTGCGAGGATTTTCCCGTCCAATTCTGGGTATTTATCACCACGGTACAAAATCATATTACTGGGCGCGATAGAAGGGACGTATACCAGCTTGGGATCTTCCATTCCCGGTAACGACTTAGCTTCCCCAACGTCCAACGGTCCCCAATATTCTTTACCATGAGAGACTTTTGCCCAGCCGTAGTTCGCGCCTTTCTTGATTAGATTAATTTCATCGCCACCGCGTGGTCCATGTTCAATCGACCACAGCTGTTTTGTTGCTTCGTCGTAAAACATACCTTGTGGGTTGCGGTGCCCGTAACTCCATATCTCAGGACGAGCTTGGGAAGGTTTGAATGGGTTGTCTTGCGGAACCGAACCATCAAGGTTAAGGCGCACAATACTGCCAGCATGGGTTTGAGTGTCTTGGCCATTATCACGTTCGCCACGGTCACCGATTGAGAAGTAAACTTTGTCGTCAATAAATGAAATTCGACTGCCGTAGTGGCGACCCGTGTCGGTGATGGCATCAGCAACAAAGAGATCGTTCCAACCTACAAGCTGATTGTTTTGCAATTGCGCCGTCGCTAACGCCACCGTATTGCCTTTGCTCGTGCGCTTGCTGTAGGTAAAGAAGAGTTGCGGGTTTTGCGTATCGGCATTCGGTGCGCGCGCGACATCCAATAAGCCGGCTTGTCCACTGGTGTTCACATTGGGGACGTTAAACAGCTTTTGAGGTTTGCCTGTGGTGATATCCAGCAACGAAACCGTACCGTTCTTTTCATTGACAATAACGCGTTGGTTATCTAAAAACTCGATCCCCCAAGGGATCTGAAATCCATTCGCCACCTCGTTCGCGCGGTATTCGGCAGCGTTGGCAGAAAAGGATAAACAAGTGAGTAGGGCAGCAGCAATCGTTCTCATGGTTCCTTCCAATATGAATCGTGTTAATACTTAAAAGCTAACACTAAAAGACTATGTTTGGCAGAGATTCACTTGTATATGAATGTAAAAAATCCCCGATACGAGATCGGGGATTGAATTAAGGCTAGAGAATTGTTTAGTTAGCGAGATTACATCGCTTCTTCGAAGATCTTAGAAATTTCTTCGTGAGTTGCTTGTTTAGGGTTAGTGAAACCACAAGCGTCTTTCAGTGCGTTGTCTGCTAGTGTTGGGATGTCTTCTAGTTTCGCACCAAGCTCTTTGATACCTGCTGGGATACCCACATCTTTCGCTAGAGTAACGATAGCGTCGATTGCTGCCGCTGCACCTGCTTCAGCAGACATGCCTTCTACGTTTACGCCCATTGCTTTTGCTACGTCACGTAGACGCTCAGGACATACTTGCGCGTTGTAACGCTGTACGTGAGGTAGAAGAATCGCGTTACAAACACCGTGTGGAAGGTCATAGAAACCACCTAGCTGGTGTGCCATTGCGTGTACGTAACCTAGAGACGCGTTGTTGAATGCCATACCCGCCATGAACTGTGCATATGCCATTTGTTCACGAGCTTCTAGATCTTCACCGTTTTTCACTGCTGTGCGTAGGTAAGCTTGGATAAGCTCAATCGCTTTAATTGCTACCGCATCAGTGATTGGTGTTGCCGCGATAGATACGTAAGCTTCAATCGCGTGAGTTAGGGCATCCATACCTGTTGCCGCAGTTAGCGAAGCAGGTTTAGCGAGCATTAGCTCTGGATCGTTTACCGAGATAAGCGGTGTTGTGTGCTTATCAACGATTGCCATCTTGATGTGACGCTCTTCGTCAGTGATGATGCAGAAACGCGTCATTTCAGATGCAGTACCTGCCGTCGTGTTGATCGCGATAAGTGGCATCATTGGTTTTGCAGATTGGTCTACGCCTTCGTAATCTGCGATTTTGCCGCCGTTAGAAGCAACAAGCGCGATACCTTTCGCACAGTCGTGTGGTGAACCACCACCTAGAGAGATAACGAAGTCACATTCGTTATCAGTAAGAAGTGCTAAGCCGTCGTTAACGTTGCTGATAGTTGGATTTGGTTGAGTGCCATCAAACACAACGGTTGCTACATCGCGCTCAGTGAGAAGGTCTTGAACCTGTTTGACTACACCGATTTGGTTAAGGATCTTATCCGTAACGATCAAACCTTTTTTAAAGCCTTGAGATTGGATGCTGTCTGCTGCGTCTTTCAAACAACCAGCGCCCATTAGGTTTACCGTAGGGATAAAAAATGCACTTGTCATATTGGATAGCTCCGTCGTTATTTTTAATAATCTTTCTTAATTTGCCATTTACTGTCGCACATTCGTTTCCAGATTGAAGTTGATCTGAAGCAAGTTTACCTACTTAGAGGTACTTGCAAGAGAAAAACTGTGACAGTGATCTTGTTGCACTGCGTATAAGTGCAACACTGATATAAAGTAGAACAAATATGAAACTATGGACGCAAACGATTGGCAGAAATTGACTTCTGACGCGGATATATCTCTAAATTCGACTAAAGTATAAAAAATCCCCATTAATAACTTAATTATCAATGGGGGTAGGGAAGTGTTTTATAAGTTAACTACTAATAATTAAGCTATTTTAATCAGCTTTGATACTAACTTTTTGATACCTGAAGCCGCTTGAGAGATATTTTCTGCCAACATGTAAGCAGGGGTTGAAAGTACGAGGTGTTTTTCATCAAAAACGATGTCTTCGACAGGGCACGTGGTGTGTTCACCGCCCATTTGATTAAATGCTATTGAGACTGCCTCATCGTTGCCTACCGTTCCTTTCACGCCTTGCTCATAAATCATCGGAATAATGACAGGAGAAATACACAGATAGCCAGCTGGTTTTTTCGCATTAGCAAACGCGCGACAAGCTTGAGCTACGTGTGTGTTAATGGAGCACTCTGCACCTGAAACGGCGAAGTCGGTTAAGTTTTTCGCAGCACCAAATCCACCTGGAAGCAGTAGGGCATCGTATTCATCAACGTTAAGTTTGGCAACATCGTCAATGTTTCCGCGTGCGATACGAGCTGATTCGATCAAGACGTTACGGGTTTCATCCATTTCGTCACCAGTTAGGTGATTGATGACATGGAGTTGGTCAATGTTAGGTGCAAAGCAGTGCCAAGTTGCCCCTGCTTTCTCGATGGCGTAGAGCGCCAACACTGCTTCGTGGATCTCAGAACCGTCGTAAACGCCTGAACCACTTAAAATGACTGCGACTTTTTTCATGTTTGGATTCCTTTACTCTGAACGTTCCTTAGATTGCTCTTCGCTATCTAGACCATGCGTTTCCGAATGTGTTTTAACGTTTTCACTCTCGTTGTCATCTTCATCATAGTAGCGCACAACAAAGGGTGTAAGCATAACACTAGAGGGCAGAAAATGTTTCATATCAACTCCAACGGCTTAATAGAATGATTTTTATACTGATTTTTATAAAACAGTACGTTGAACCTGATCATTTTTGAGTTAAGCTGACGTTTCCTTTGGCATTCGTGAGTGGTAGGTCACATGAAATCAGTGCAATTTCGTTTCACACTTTATGGTTGTATCGCGATTCTCTCTTGGAGTTGTCTGCTTGGCATCGCGAGGTTGGTTACGGAGAGTTTAGGTCCTGTAGGTGGGGCAGCCATGTTGTACTCTCTCAGCTCTGTTTTCCTTCTTATCGTGGTCGGTATTCCAAAGTTGTCTTACTTTTCTCCCAAGTATCTTGTGCTTGGTGGTGCGATGTTCGTTTGTTATGAAATATTTCTCGCTCTATCTTTGGGATATTCCAACTCGCGCGCGCAGGCAATTGAGGTGTCGATTGTCAACTACCTTTGGCCTGCACTGACGGTTTTATTTGCGGTCCTTGGCAGTAATAAAAAAACAAACTGGTTGCTTTATCCAGCAGTTACGCTGGCGTTTGTTGGGGTTGCTTGGACTGTGAGCGGTGAGAATGGCTTATCCATAACTCAGATCATGTCCAATGTCAGTAGTAACCCTCTGGTGTATTTTATGGCTTTCGCTGGCGCGGTTATATGGGCTTTTTATTGCAACTTAACCCAAAGGCAGCAATCTAAACATAATGCGATTACCCTGTTTTTCATTGCAACTGCTGTTTCGCTTTGGGTCAAATATGCGTTTACGGATGAGCCAACAATGACATTCAGTTGGGAAGCGATGGGGTACTTAGTGGCTTCTGCGGCTTTAATGGCTGGTGGTTATGGTTTATGGAACATCGCGATCGTTGGCGGCAATATGGTTTTTCTCGCCACCTTGTCTTACTTCACGCCCATTTTTTCCGCTTTATTTTCTTCCATTATTCTTGGCGTAACTCTGAGCCATAGCTTTTGGCAGGGCGTTGTGATGGTAACGGTGGGCTCGCTGATGTGTTGGTTAGTCACCAAAGAGAAGCGCGAAGCGGCTGGGTAAGTTACCAACGAGATCAGAGAATTTAAGTGAGCAACGAACAGATCTCCCTTGCGAGCTGTATTCGAATACGAAGCAAATAAATCGAAAAAATTAAAAAAGCTCCCGAGATTGGGAGCTTTTTATTGAGTTTTAACGGCTCTTTGGTGGCACTCTAATAAGCGACGTTCAAGTGTAGTTGAAGCTTGAATCTGTGCTTCGACAGTCGCTTGATAAGCTGCTTACGAGTGTGCTCTAGTGTATCAAGCTCCAATGTGTCGTCATCAATATGTACGTCCACATTTACTCGTAGCTCTTGGCCCACCTTCGTTACGCCAGCCAGTTTCAATTGATGCTCAGTTACTTTTTCAATCTCAAGAACATCTTTGCCAACGCTCTGACACAGCTCTTTGCTTGGTGCCATCATTAGTAGTTCACGTAAGGCACCTACTAGCATATCGAACGGTACTTTGAGGAAGTAAAAGCCCATTAAAACCATCATCATGGGGTCGGCATATACCGCATACTCAGAGAATGGCGTTAGTGAAACAGCCCAAGCCGAGATAAATCCTACGGTCACCGCCACACTCAACAAAGTATCCATTTGCCACTGTTTTTTCTCCGCTTCAATCAAGCCTGATGAGAAGCGGCGGCTGCGTTTCGCCATAAACCACCAAGCGTAACCACAGCCGATAACATTCACGATGCCGAATAAGGTCGCAATAGAAGCATCGACCTCGCGACCTCCAGACATCAATGCTGATATCGCAGAGTAGAGAGAGAAGCTTACAACCACTAAAATGACGGCTGCTTTTATCGCAATAACGATTGGTTCTAAGACCGCTTTTCCAAATGGGAATACAGATTTTGAAGGCTTGTTAATATAGTAAGAAGCGGCCAGTGACAATAAAGTTAACAGTAAGCTGACCAAAGAGTAAACACCGTCAAAAACGATGACAATTGAGCCTACAAGCAAGCCAAGTACCATACCACCAGCAGCGAACCCAGATGCCAAAAGGGCTGAAATGGTTAGAATACGGTTTTCGTTTTTGCTTGTCCTGTCACACATAAAAGATGCCTTTGAATTTTAATACCTTACTATTCTTCGCTCATAAGGTAATTTAGGCAACCACAAAGTGACCAGTAACTAATTTAAAAAATTGCGTTTTTATTTATGTTCTTATAAAACAATGACTTACTGTGATTTTTTGGTGTCAGTAAAATTGACGCTCACTGATAAAATGTTTAGAAGTCAAATAAATACTCGCTCAATTTATCTGCTAACCACGTCATTGCTGGATGCTCAGTATGGCCGTTAGGTGAAAACATACAGTAGTCTTCTTGCGTCAAGCCGTATGTGTGTTTGATAACGGCGAGCTTCTGCTGACGAAGGTAATGGCGGATTAATGGTTCAGGAAGCACGCCCCAAGCGTCTTCTTCTAAGATGGTGTTCAGCATGTAGTCAAAACTCGAAAAACCAATATATCGAGTCGAGAAAGGTTGCAGTTCAGGGTTGTCTTTCTCATTTAGGTACACCATTAGTGCTTGCATTTGACTACGTAGATCTTCGTCTGAGACACGGCGCATCTTACTTAGGCGGTGTTCTACACTGCATACTGACATCATACGTATCTTGCCTAACGGGTTATATACGATACGAGGATCGTCTACTCGCTCATAATCAACGCCGAAAGCAAAATCTACTTGGTGGGTACTGACCAAGTTGGCTAAGTCGCCACTGGATGCCAAGATTAAGTTGAAGGTTGTTGAAGGAAAGCGGTTATTCAATGTATGAGATAATTCTTGCCAGAGATCATCAGGTAAGGAGTCGTCACGTGCTACCCAAACTTCCGCGTTAAACCCTTCCGAGATTTGAGCGCAGGTCTTTCTGACCCGTTGTGCGATGATAAGTAGGTGTTCGCAATCTTTGTAAATGGCTTTCCCAGCTTCAGAGAGGGTGAGCTGGTTGCCAGTTCGGTTAAACAATTCAACGTCGAGATCTTTCTCTAATGCCTTAATCGACATACTGAGTTTGGTGCGATTGCAGTCGAGTTGCCTTGCCGCTTCAGAAACAGAACCACACTCAGCGATGGTGCAGAAGGCTTCTACTTGAGTTAAGTTCATGATTTGACACAACCAATAAATGAATTCAAATAATTTGGGTATTATGCAGATGCGCTCCCAAAGCCATGAAAGATTATCGAAAAAAACGCGAATCCGCCAGATAAGTCTATGGTCTTTTAACGGTTTTGCGGTAATCTATGTGGGTTACAAAAAGTGAACATGGAGGCCACGATGGCACAAGATTGGGACGGCTTAGCAAAAAACTGGGAATCAAATCCAGCAACAGAGCAATTTGCGCAGTCGGTGTTTGAGCAGTTACAACAGCTAACTCAGCTTGATGGCATTAAAGTACTAGATTTTGGATGCGGAACAGGGCAGTTAAGTCAACGATTGTCACCGATGGTTAAAGACATCGTAGCATTAGACGCATCGGAAGCCATGATTGAGGAACTCGATAAAAAAGAGCTCGTCAACGTAGAACCTGTGGTAGATGCATTATCTCGCGGCTTGGTCGCTCAGCATCCGGCGTTTCGTGGACAGTTCGACTTGGTGGTTGCATCATCAGTTTTAGCGTTTGTGGAAGACTTAGACGCGTCATTAACGATCTCGCATTCTCTACTTAACCACGGCGGCTATTTTGTTCATTTTGATTGGATTGCAGAATGTGAACAAGACGGTTTTACCCTTGCGAAGTCTGAGCGTGCACTGAAAGAAGCAGGCTTTACTGAAGTTGAATCGCAACACGTTTTTGACATTACATCTGATGGTAAAACAATGTCGGTATTAATGGGGCTTGGTCGTCGCTAATACCGCTGAATAAAGAACAAAAAATGACAAAAGCGAGCTAACAAGCTCGCTTTTTTCTTATCTGCTGAGGGTATATGTAACTTCACTTGCTCTAAACAAGCGTCGTGGTGCAGGCAAGGACATACTCGAACAACTTAGTCTTCGGAGGTTATTTTGAGACGACTATCCTGCGTATCTCCTCCAGCACTTCAGGGTTGGCTATTGCGCCTAAATTTTCGACGCTTCGGTTGTTAACGACTTGCTTAACGGCTAACTCGACCAGCTTTCCTGAGCGTGTCTTAGGTATATCGCTTATTGCGTAAATTGCACTAGGTACATGCCTTGGAGAACATGCAGACTTTAGCTGTGCTTTGATGGAAGCGATCATCTCGTCATTGAGCTCTACCCCTTTGACTAATTGGACAAACAGCCATATTTGTTCGTTGCGATCGACTTCTTTTCCTACTGCGATCGAATCTAGAATACCGTCTATACAGTTCACTTGCTGATAGATTTCGGCCGTGCCGATTCTTACGCCACCAGGATTCAACGTGGTATCACTTCGACCATAAAACACGTATCCCCCAACGCGGGTCTGTTCAACATCATCGCCGTGGTGCCAAATATTGTCGAATTTATCCCAATAAGCGCGATGATATCTCTCACCGGTGTCATTCCAAAAGCCAGCAGGGAAGTTGGGTAATGAATTGGCACAAACCAACTCACCGCGCTCTCCCATTACGCTATTACCTTGTGGGTTAAAGACTCGGACATCAACCCCTAACCCTGCTGATTGGCACTCTCCCCGATAAACGGGAGAAATAGGGTTGCCCAATACAAAGCAGCCACAAATGTCTGTTCCGCCAGAAATCGAGGCGAGGTGTACATCTTCTTTAATGTGCTGATAGACATAATCAAACTGTTCTGGATACAGAACAGAGCCCGTTGAGCAAATGGTTTTCAGACTTGGAAATGCATCACTTTTCTGCGGAGAAAAAGATGCTTTTTCCAGCGCCTCTAGGTATTTTGCTGAGGTTCCAAATAGCGTCACTTCGGCTTGTTCTGCGAGGTCCCAGAGCACATTATGAGTGGGGTAAACAGGGCTACCATCAAAAATCACCAAACATGCACCGCTCGCGAGTGAAGAAACGTGCCAGTTCCACATCATCCAGCCGCAGGTTGTGTAGTAAAACACTCGGTCGTTCGGTTGAATATCGCAATGCAGTTGATGCTCTTTCAAGTGATTAAGCACCGTTCCGCCGACGGAATGAACGATGCATTTCGGTTTGCCTGTTGTGCCTGAAGAATAGAGCACAAATAGCGGATCGTTAAAATTCACACGAGTAAAAGTCAGCGCTTCGGGGGTGTATTGATTCAGGACGTTTTGCCAATCTTGGGTGCAGACATCGCATTCAAAAATGTGTGGTTTAAGGTAGCTAATTTGGCAAACTTGTTTAAGACCATCAAGATGATCCGCAATATGCTGGTTTTTCTCAGACATATCGAAAGTTTTGCCATTGAATGTATAGCCATCACAAGTAAACAGGATTTTGGGTTTCACTTGACCAAAGCGCTCCAAAACGCTTTCGATGCCAAAATCAGGTGAGGTGGAAGTCCAGGTCGCCCCTAAACTGGTGGTTGCTAGCATAGCTATCACCGTTTGAGGTAGGTGAGGTAAATAACCAGCGACGACATCACCTTGCTTAATTCCACATTCTTTCAACCATTGCTGCACACTCGAAACTTCTTCGCACAATTGTTTCCAGGTGTAGGTCTGTTTTTCTTCACGTTCATTTTCAAACCAAATCGCGAGATCATCGGGTTGGTGACACGCGTAGGTTAGCAAATTTTCGGCGTAGTTAATTTGCGCGTTTGGGAACCATTTTATATCCCTATTTTCAACAGGTTGCTGCCAGCGACTTTCTGCTCGCTCTTTTATGGTCTCTCCCTGAGTGCCAATGACGTCGCAGAATAGCCAAACTTCCTGCCAAAATTTTTCTACATGATCGAGTGACCATTGATGCAGATCAGCGAAGCTTTCAAGGGTATTTCCTTGTCGATTAATGTGTTCAATAAACTGTGTAATGTTGGCTTCTTCGATACGACTTTCGCTCGGGTGCCATACTTTGCTGCTCTCGCGCATAGGTCCCTCTATAACAAAGTGATAACAGGGTTTAGTTTGAGAGGAATACACGATAAAGTCAAACAAGCCAGAGATTATATCGTGTCATAAAAATCATGCAGTTACGATGTGTTGTAAACAATATGTTACATTGGGGTGGTGCTGAGAAAATCGCACAGGGATTGGAAGCTCTTAAGACTACAGATAGGCTTAATGTAAAGGATTTGTTAATGGAGATGAGCCATGACGCAGTATCGTTCTAAACCTGTAAACCAGGAAGGCAGGGTTGAATGGAGCCGTGAAGAAGACGCCATTTGGCGAGATTTGGTAACACGACAAATGGGTGTGATCCAAAACAGAGCTTGTGAGGCTTATTTACACGGTTTGACGCTGCTTGATTTACCTCAAGACCGCGTTCCTCAGTTACCAGAAATTAATCGTGTCTTGATGGAGACAACAGGTTGGCAAGTGGAGCCCGTTCCCGCGCTTATTGATTTCGACCGGTTTTTTAATCTACTCGGTAATAAGCGCTTTCCAGTCGCCACATTCTTGCGTACAAGAGATGAGTTCGATTACTTACAGGAGCCAGATTTCTTCCACGAAATATTTGGTCATTGCGCGATGTTAACCAACCCAGACTTTGCTGCATTTACCGAGCATTATGGTCAACTAGGGCAAGCCGCTACCCCAAAACAAAGAGCCTATCTCGCTCGCCTCTACTGGTTTACCGTAGAGTTTGGCTTGGTGAAAGAAGGGGACAAAACCAAAATTTACGGTGGTGGTATTCTCTCATCTCCTGGCGAAACCCTCTACGCATTAGAGAGTGATGCAGCAATTCGCGACCCATTTGAATTACAAACAGTGCTGAGAACGCCTTATCGTATCGACATCATGCAACCGAAGTATTACGTGATTGATGACTTTTCTCAGCTCTTTAAAATCAGTCAGTTAAATTTATTGAAACAAGCCGATCTAGCGATTGAAGCTGGACTGCTTCCTCCACTTTTTGAACCAAAGGAACCTGCTCATGTTGAATGAACAAAAATGCGAAGCTTGTAGTATCGATGCCATTGCACTAAGCAAAGAAGAACAACAATCTCTGCTGCTGCAATTGTCTGATTGGCAGATCATTGAAAGAGAAGACATACCTCAACTAGAAAAGGTGTATAAATTTAAGAACTTCAAACAAGCATGGGCTTTCAGTAACAAAATCGCGGAACTGGCAGAAGATGAGTTCCACCATCCTTCTATTTTGTTGGAGTGGGGTAAGGTTACCGTAACGTGGTGGAGTCACTCTATCAAAGGTCTGCATAAAAACGATTTTATCTGCGCATCAAAGTGTGACGCGCTAGCATCGGCAGAGTAGGACATTACCTCATACAAAAAACGCCCGGCTTACGTCGGGCGTTTTGGTTCTAAATGACTTTTACATTACTTTATAGATTGATTCGGAAGACGGATGTCGTGCCCGATACCTCATTGCCAACGACGATAAAATGACCACCGTTACGGGTAAAGTAATTAATGGACTCTGGACCTAAATCGCCTGCTTTTGGATTGTATGTGTCGTTCATGCATTCGCCATCTTCGACTTCTGTACATACTGGCTGATTGTAATCACGGCGGTTTACGTAATGCATAAACTGCGCTTGTTTCGGGTCTGTGATGTCATAAATCATGATACCGCCTTGACGCTCCAAGCCGATAAACGTGTAATGACGACCGTTAATTTGTGCTACTTCAATCGCCTCTGGCTCAATACCTTTATCATCACTTCGGTCATCCCCACTACTATTGTTATCGTTGGTGCTGTTGAAGTTCTTGCCTTCATTCAGCAGCGCGATAGTCGCGAAATCGTCACCACTATCGAAGACCAACTTGCCGTTTTCATCCCAAATCGAGAATGAACGCGCGCCAAATGATTGAACATTCTCTTGTGCAGAAAGCGTTTGTTCCGGCTTAATCACTTTTAAACGCGCGAGTTGTTTGTTGTCTTTTAGTGCCTCTGCCAATGGGTGTTCTGCTGCCACTTTCAGCTTCTTACCGCGCACTTCATCAATATGGCTTAAACAGGTTCCTTGCTCAGATGTATATTCATCTGTACCGAGGTAATCGTCTTCATCCCACATAAAGCCAGCTTTGTCGCACAGTTCTTGAGTGGTTTTGAATCCGTACTCACGCCCGTCGCCTTCATTTGCCGATACGATGTAAGTACTCCCATTCACTGAGTAGCTGTCGATGGTGTCAGGCATAAATAAGCCAACCAGTTGTGGGTAGCTTTTCAAGTTCCCAATGATTTTGTCTTTGTTGGATGCATCGAGTTTAGCGCCCGACCAAGACTTCTCACCTAAGCCAACAATTTTTTCTACCGATTTGCTCTCTGGATTGACGATTGCCATGGCGTTATTTTCTTGTAGCGCGACATAGATTTTACCGTTATCTGCAAAAGTGAGGTATTCAGGCTCTAGATCTTGTGCGACGGTGGCGTTTGGCCCCGAAATACGCACATTCATTGGGAGCTCTGCTTTTCGTGAACCATCAAATTCGTTAAAGCCAATTTGTGTCACTTCTGCTTGAGTAACACCAAGGCTCAGATCGATCAAAGTGATACTACCTTCAGGGTCAATGCTGTAATCGCTGTTTGGTTCTCCTTCATTAGCGGTTGCGATGTATCGGCCATCTTTTGAGAAGCCAACCATGTCTGGCAATGCGCCTGTTGGGAAAGTCGTGACTAATGACAAATCGCCGGAGCGGTACAAGCCAACAATACCATTCGCTTGTTTATTACTGTTTTCAATCGCAACTGCTACCAAACCATTGAATACAGCGACACTGTTTGCTGCGCCAATTTCAATGCCCGCTGCTTCGCCAGCGCTGTTGAGATCAATGAATGCGCTTTGCGTTGGTACGCCGTTGTCATCCATAGACATTACATCGATACGTTTTGCTTGAGCATTCACCACATAGAGCTTATCTGTACAGGCGTCATAACTCACGATTTCAGCTGCCGATGTGTCGAATGGAGCATCAGCAACGGATGTTCCGATAAACGTTAAACCTTGAATTGACGTTTCCCCAGTAACGGGTGCAGTGGTAGGTTTGCATTGTGTAGCGAATGAAGCCACGGTATCTTCGGGTTGTGATGAACACGCGATGGCAAGTGATGACAATGCGAGTACACCGATTGCCTTTAAAGGGGTGATCATGATATCTCCTTATCAATCCGATAGGTTGTCAATCAGCATGGGTTTTATGCTGCTGTCCATTTCCGCAACTGGAATGATAGAGCGCTGAATGACGTGTGATTTGGTAAGGCTCTGAATATATGTATGATTGATGACTCTTATATTGGCTTTTTATGAAACTAATGTGTCATCAATATGATGAGGTAGGGATAGAGGAATAATGGAATTAAAATCGTTTTTAGATTTATTGGCAGCGTCACCAGAGCAGGTCGAATTTGAAGCAACGATGGCGGTGATCGAAGATAACTATACGTTTGAGCCAACCGCTTTTGTAAATGGTGAGACACAAAACAATGCAGGCGAGAACAACGGTTCGTGTAAGATCTTCGCTTTCGGTTTGCTAAACAACCTAGACAAAGAAGCGACGCTAGCCTGCTTTGGCCGTTTTTATCGTGAAGATGTATTGCAGCATCCAGAGAACAGCGATCACCAGAATATTCGTAATTTTATGGTGACAGGGTGGGAAGGCATTAAGTTTGAAGCGTCCGCTTTAACCGCTAAATAAACACCAGTCAGAAAACGATGATCAGTAAGCCAGTCGTATTACGCGACTGGCTTTTTTTCTAGACATTTTCGGCACAAACACAGCTGGTTGGCGCTTGGCTTGGGTAAATCACGGGTTTCAATAGTAAAGCACCAGCATGTCTCTTTGCCTGCGGCGATATCACAATGGGCTTGAGTCCCGCATTCAGGACAACTGTGTGTTGAATCTTCTCCTGCGATTTGTTCGATAATCGCATCTCGTTGGAGATCGGTTTTGTCTTTCCATTGGATGATTTCATCCATCGTTCGGTGACAACCAGAGCATATTCCGGCGTTATTTTTACATGCTGCTCGACAAGGTGACTTCATTGCTTTCTCGTTCTCATTTTTTATGCCGCGTACTCTAGCATAAAGCGAGTCAAGGCCGCCAAAAATAAACGTGACTGCGATTTGCTGGTGAGGAGGGAGAACCAGTGTTACCCTTGGGCGAGTTACCTTAACTCTCTGTCACTTATGTTAGAAAAAGAAAACCTCATTAAACTCGCTAGAATGCAAATGCCATTTGGGAAATATGCAGGGCGAGTGTTAATCGACCTGCCTGAAGAATACTTACTGTGGTTTGATAAAAAGGGCTGGCCAAGCGGCGAGCTAGGGGATTTGCTCAAGCTATGTTTAGCGCTCAAAATTGAAGGCTTAGATAGTGTCGTGAAGCCTTTGAAGCGTATGTAACTAGCCACAGAAACTCCCACTCTTAATGAAAAGACTTATTATGAATTTTGATATCGATGCACTGAAACATCACCAATTGGTCGAAGATGGTAAACTAGAGGGATGCTACATTCATCAGCCAGCTCAAGGTAGCCAACACAATGACAAAGCTGTTTTGGCAGAGCGCCAAGCGTTGGAAAAGTTGGGATATAAGGTAATACAGCTTAAAGCTAAAGGCGGGACAACAACGTTTGCCGAGGCGATGCAAAAGCTTGCGAAGGAAACTGGTCACCTGCCTAAGGAGTAAGTGAGTGTAACCTGCCACAGCCTTACAAGTTCTCCCACCAGACTATTTTTTCATTCAAAAGAGCCAGACCGTTAGGCTGACTCTTTTTTGTCCCCAAATGAGCTGAAATCAATTTCGAAGTGGATAATAGAGTCCAAGATTTTCAAGTATTTAATCTAATAGAAGGCAAGATCACACTCCTACGCTTATTGACAACATAAAGGGGGAGAATGTCTATTCCTTTACTTTAAATGTACTTAAACATTAACTGTTCAACTTGTGCCATACAGGCTCTTTATCGTCTCCCTCAACCACACGATTTTAGGGTTCTGGTTATTGCGCTTGTGCCAAATCATAGTAAATGGAATCAGTAGCTTGTGCTGATAATCTTCAGCAACGGGGATAGGCAACGCTATTAAGTTGGGGTGAAGCTGTTCGCAGTATCGCTGACAATATTTTGGTGCTGTGGTTAACATTTGATGGTCGGGCTTTTCTGCAACAAATAAAGCTTGCTCGAAACTCGCCATCGTTAGGCTAACGTTTCGAGTGTGTCCCTGCTCAGCCAAGATCTCATCTAACACCCAACTGTCATTTTTCTCCCATGCTACATTGATATGGGCATAGCTTAAGAAAGTATCCAAATTCCACTCTTGCTTGAGCGCAGGATGATCTTTGCGGACATACACCATAGGTAAATCTGAGAACAACACTTCGAAGTTAATGAAATACGGTAGCAGTTCTAACGACTCTTTGGAGCGAGGATGGCTTTCGCGGCCAGTAAAACCAATATCCACTTCACCGCTAGTGATGGCATCTAATGAGTCCTCATCCCAGTTATGGTACTTTACCGTTGAGTCTGGGTAAAAGTCATGGATTCGTTTGGTCAGTTCGTCGACCATGATGAGTGACAATGGCGACTCTACTCCAAGATGAAATTTAACTCCGCTTGGAACATCATCACCTCTGAGTGAAACAATCTGGTTACCGATCTGCATCCAGTCTGACAAAAGCACTTGCACGTTTGTCGCGAGATTTGTTGGTTTTAGGCCTTGCGGCGTATTCACAAAAAGCGGGTCATCAAACCAAGCGCGTAGTTTGCCTAGAGACTTACTCACGGTTGAGGGAGTTACATTAAGTTTTTTCGCCGTTTTAGTAACACTCTGCTCTTGCAGTAGCAATTGCAGAGTGAGCAGTAAATTAAGATCAAGTCGGGCAAGAGATTTCTTCATGAGGCTCACTAACGTTATGATTTGGAAATAATAATATTACGGAGAGTCCAATAACGCCACTAGCAACCAACGCTATCATTAACATCATCACGGCCGACACACCTAGCGTCGCCATCAACCAAATGTAAAGTGCAGACCAAGAAACCTGACCTATGCCAAGCATAGAGCTTGCAAGTCCAGCTTTGCGTGAGAACTGGCTTAACGCTTGGCTCATCGCCACACCAAACCCCATTGGAAAACTCATGCTGAGCAGAGTGAATCCTACCATATAAAGTGTCGGACTATCGCTATTCAAGTGAGCCGCGAGAATAACGATAGCCGACAGAAAATTGGTCATTTGTGCAGCGAACATCAATGTGGTTTGTTTGAAGCAAGAAAGAGCAAATGGAACTGAAAACGATGTCGTCATACCTACCATCGCGAGTAGTGCCATCGTTGTTGAATATTCGCCTCGAGTAAAACCAATTGAATCCATTATTATCATTGGTGACGTATTTACATAAGAGAGAATAGCTGTGACGCCTAAAGATGTATAAATAACGCGCGATATGAAAAAGCGGTTAGATAGTGATTCGTTCGAAGCTTCACTCACCTTTAAAGTTGTGCGCTTGGTTTTAGGCAAGGTTTCTTTCAAGACAAAGCAAGCAATTAAACCTATCACAACACCCATTATCGCCATGGCAGTGAATAACACGGGCCACGGAAACTTGATCATAATCAGATTGCCGATCACGGGGGCAAGTACTGGAATAGAGCAGATAATTCCATTAAGCATCGATAGAACCTTAGCTCGCTCTGGGTCCCCTAGAGTGTCACGCAAAATGGCAAAGGCCACTACATAGCAACATGCGGCACCTACGCCTTGGAAAAAGCGCATTATTAGGAAGCTATTACTGGTCTCAGCAGAGCCCGCGAACATTGATGCAAGGGTAAAAATCACTGCACCGCAAATGGCAACAGGTTTGCGTCCTAAACAATCAGCAGTTCGCCCAACAAAAACCATAGTCGATGCTAGACCAGCGAGGTAAATAGAAAAAGCAATATGAAGTTGTGATTCGCTGGCAGACAGGTCATGGGCGATTTGTAGTAAAGCAACCAAGTAGAAATCTATTGCCGTAGGATAAAGCAACACAAAGGCGAAGCTACATATCAGATATCGGGATAAATTAATTTTTTCCATTACTACCTCGTGAAGGAATTGGGCTTACGAGGATGATATGCAACATTACTCATCTTGGCGCGTTACCTTTCTGACAACAGGTATTTCCATATACGACATCAGTAACGATTGTGGCTATAGCAGTCAAATTTGCCCTAAGAAGAACCGTGGTATTGGGAGAAAGTAATCTATACAACCGAGTCCACTACATTAGTTAAATAGACAACGATGGACATTAGTGACCTGGAGTTTTCTCAAGCTATATTAAGCTCTCAAAACCACAGGGCTTAAATAGTGTGGTTAAGCCTTTGATTCGGATGTGGCCTGCCTTTGTAATCTCTTTCCCCAAAATACAATGTGTTTTGTTTTACAGGAGTCAGAATGCCTGGCTCCTTTTCCCTTTGCTTATCGCGAACGCTACCATCTTGGTCGTAGAGTATTGGTTACCGAAACCATTAACTCATGTTAGTGAAAGGAAATTCCTGAACCCTATAGTGCTTCTTTCACCAATCTTCTGTTTGGGCCATTATCTCTAACATCCAGACGCGAAATAGCATAAGATACACGGCCTTTACTAGCACTGAGCCACTCATCGTAATGACAGATAAAACACAGCAAGCGACATTTGCCGATCTTGGCCTGATTCCAACCTTAGTCGAGCGACTAGAAGCGTTAGAATACAGCCAACCGACACCCATTCAATCCCGTGCTATTCCTGATATCCTTGAAGGGAAAGATATTATTGGTGGTGCCAATACGGGTTCTGGTAAAACCGCTGCTTTTTCGCTGCCAATCCTGCAAAAAATTGTTCAGCAAGACGGATCAAACAATCGCCGTGGTAACTTCGTTTCTCACCTGATTTTAGTTCCAACTCGTGAGTTGGCATCACAGGTGGCATACAACGTCAAATCTTACTCGTACCATCTTAGAGATAAGATCAAAACGGTTGCCGTATTTGGTGGTGTATCGGTGAACCCACAAATGCTAGCGCTTCGCGGTGGCTGTGACATTATCGTAGCTACGCCGGGTCGATTACTTGATCTGGTATCCAGTAACGCGATTAAGTTGAGCCAAGTAGAAACGCTCGTCCTTGACGAAGCCGACCGAATGTTGAGCCTCGGATTTACCGAAGAACTGAATAAGATTCTTGCGTTACTACCAGAGAAGAAACAGACGCTGTTATTTTCTGCTACTTTCCCTGATAAAGTCACGACGCTGGCTCAGCAGTTGCTCCGCGACCCTGTTGAAGTTCAGTTGCAGAGCGCAGAAGCCAGCACTTTGGTGCAGCGCGTGTTTAGTGTAAATAAAGGTGAGAAGACGGCGGTACTCGCGCACTTAATCAAACAGCATCAGTGGCGACAGACTTTGATTTTTGTGAACGCTAAGAATGCCTGTAACCATTTAGCTCAAAAGTTGTCAAAACGCGGTATTACCGCTGAAGTTTTCCATGGTGATAAAGGGCAGGGCGCTCGTACTCGTGTCCTTGACGGTTTTAAGTCTGGCGAGATTCAAGTTCTTATTGCCACTGATATCGCAGCACGCGGCCTTGATATTGAAAAACTTCCAGTGGTGATTAACTTCGATCTTCCGCGTAGCCCTGCTGATTATATGCATCGAATCGGTCGTAGTGGTCGTGCTGGTGAAGTAGGTTTAGGATTATCTCTTATCGATTACGACGACTACCACCATTTCAAAGTGATAGAAAAGAAAAATAAGTTCCAACTTGAACGCGAGCAGGTAGTCGGTTTTGAAGTGGAAGACGATCAGAGTGAAGCCTACTTTTTACCAATGAAGCCGCGAGCGAAGCCGGCAGGTACGGGTAAAAAGAAGAAAAAGCGTAATCAATAGAAAACGTAAACTACATGTGAGTTTACTTACGGGAGTTGTTAGAGAAAAGGAATGCTCACTAGCTTGAGTCTTCGCTTCTAGCCATTCCTTTAAAGAACAATAGAGCCCTGCTGGAGCTACCAGTAGGGCTCTATTGCTTTTCAAGATAGTGTTATTGGCGACGAGCAGGGCGTCCGCGAGGTGAACGCTTTTTAAATGCAGACGCTGCTTTGGCTTGTGACTTAAGAATAGAGTCAACGGTTAGCGGCATTGGCTCTTTAGGTTCAAGGCCATGAGGGAAGGTACGAGCTCTTGGTGGTAAGTTGTATTCTTCTTCGCTCGCGCGTGGCATGCGCTTAAAGCGATAAAGGTAAAAGTTTTCTAATTTTTCTCTCGCCCATTCGGTTTTCTTTAAATACTTCACGCTACTTGCAATCGAAGGCTTAGTGTTAAAGCAATTAAAACGCATTGCTGTATCTAGAATGTCCCAGCCGTAAAAATCCACTAACTCTTGCAACATAGTCTCTAGCTTTAATCCGTGCAGTGGATTGTTCTGTTGCAGCTCGATTCTCTCTTCGTCAGTCATCATTTTTAAGGGCCTTACTCATTAAAGGGCGGAGTTTAACAAAGTATACAATGTAGAGATATCTATAGTTACTTTGCGATGGATGCGAGCACAGTGCTCTCTACCTTGAAAGTATAAATCGGAATTGGCCGCTCTACTTGGCTCTCTGCTCAAAAATGACTCTTAAAAGTTCAAGCGTCCCAGCTCGATGTTAAATTGTTGTGTAATAAGTGAGATTTTTGTTGTTCTTTTACTAATGTCTAATATTCCTACCCATAGCAACACATGCTTAATAAGCTCAAAATCAAAATTGGTTCATGCCGCTTTCTTAGTATGGCCTAGAAGTTTGATGTGGGTGTTGTCTCGTATTGGTCGAAGGCCTGTCTACCAAGCGAAACTCTAGTTGACGTAGTTCAACGTTGAAACATAAAAGGATGACTCAATGTCTGACAAAAGTAAGACTTTTTACAGGGATGTGCGCAAAAAACCGCATGAATTTGAAAGCCGAGAAGACTTTCTAAATCATGATTTAACCGTCATGAGTTTCCGTCGCTGGGGAATTCATTTGCCCTCACGTGATTACAGTATTGAAATCGAAGACTGGGTACCTGCATTAGCAGCAACCATTGGTAAAGTGGTTATGGTCACTGCCATGGTTTCCGCTTTTGCTGCTCAGTTTGGTTTATCTCCGGAATTCATTGCAGAAAACGTGCGTTACGAATTACTTATCGCTGGAGCCCTGTTCGTCATCCTGTTTTCTGCCATCCTAAACCCGAATGCAAACTTAGCGGGAACCCATGGCCCAATGATACCGCTGATTCCTATGATCGCAGCTGCAGGAGGGCACCCTCTCGCGCTAGGTTTGATGGTATGTGTTTTTGGTTTAATTCTCGCTTTAACCAAAGGTGGCTCTAAACTCATGACTCTGACTGGTATCGGGGTTCGAGGAGGGTTGTTGATCTACCTTGGTGCTGTTGGGTTGCTCGGGCAAATTAATAAGACGGAAGCGTGGGCTGCAAGTACGGACCAAGGTTACATTTCGTTTGTGGTCATAGGCCTAACCGTTATGGTTTACGCTTACTTAGCCAAGATCAATAAACGTTGGCTCGCTATCCCATTGTGCTCTGCACTCGCGGGTATTGTTGCTTATTTGATGGGCGCTGAGTTTGCCTTTACCACAGAACCGGGCCTGCCTAATTTCAGTCCATTCTACTGGTGGGGTGAAGATACAGGCTGGCAGCTAGGCTGGCCAACCCTAGAGCACTTTATTGCCGTGACTCCATTTGCTCTACTGGCAGTCGCTATGTGGTCCCCTGATTATCTCGGCCATCGTGTGTTTCAAGAACTTAACTACCCAAAAGAAGCGAAAGGTGTACTCATGGATGTCGACGACACGATGGTCGGAGCATCTGTTCGTCAGGGGGTTGGTTCACTCTTAGGGGGCGGAAACCTAGCTTCTTCTTGGGGAACGTACATGATTCCTGCCGCAATTGCCAAGCGTCCTATTCCAGGTGGCGCTCTGTTGACGGGTTTCATGTGTATTGCGGCGGCGGTAATTGGCTACCCAATGGATCTAGCAATGTGGGAACCTGTTCTGCGCGTTGCTTTGATTGTGGGTGTATTCTTACCACTCCTTGAAGCGGGTATGCAGATGATCCATAAGCATAAAGATTCACTCAGTGCAGGTATCTGTATTTTTGCCTGTGCATTCGTTAATCCAGTCTTCGGTTGGGCAATCACTATGCTGCTGGATAATCTCGGGCTTATCGGCGACCATGAGCGTGCTAACGAACTATCGCGCAAAGATAAATATCTGATTCCTGGCACTGCGTTTATCGTTTGTGCAGGCTCCCTTGCTGTTGTTGGTCAGCTTCCAGGCATTCCAGCTCTTATCGGTTAATCGAATTATGCTCTAAAGGTATAGTGAGAGCAGTGAGTAAAGGGACTTGCTTCTTAAAATAGTAGACAAAAACAAAAAGCTACCTAGTACCAGGTAGCTTTTTGCATGTAGGGTTAGGCTACGGAGTTAGGCTATATGAGTGATTCAATGCCGTATTTTGCGCCGTAGTGTTCAACGACAAAATCAATGTCTTTGTCACCACGGCCTGATAAGTTGATCAAAATCGAGCCGGTTTCTCCTTGCTGCGCGAGTTTAATTGCGTAAGCGACAGCGTGTGAGGATTCAATAGCAGGGATTATTCCCTCTTCACGAGACAGCTCAAAGAAGGCATCAATCGCTTCGTCATCACTGATTGAGCCGTAATTGACACGGCCAATGTCTTTTAAGTAACTATGCTGAGGCCCAACCGATGGGTAATCCAAGCCACTTGCTACAGAGTACACTTCCTGAGGTTCGCCTTGCGCATCTTTAAGCATGTAAGACTTAAATCCGTGCATGATACCTGGCTCACCGAGTGTGAGTGTTGCAGCATGCTCGCCAACCTTTTGCAAAGAGCGGCCCGCAGGTTCAACGCCGTGAATGGCGACTTGTTCATCCTCTAAGAAAGCAGTAAATAGCCCCATCGCGTTAGAACCACCTCCAACGCATGCGACGAGATTATTGGGTAACTTGCCGGTCATTTCTTTGAATTGAACTCGTGCTTCGTTACCGATAATTGATTGGAAATCTCTCACCATTTTAGGGAATGGGTGAGGGCCAACGACAGAGCCTATCGCATAAAGTAGTGTATCAGGATCTTTCAGATAAGCTTCGAATGCAGAATCTACCGCTTCTTTGAGGGTTTTGCGCCCATGAGTGGCAGGAATGACATTAGCACCAAGGATTCTCATGCGGACGACATTCGGATGTTCTTTGGCGATATCAACTTCACCCATGTAAATATCGCATTTCAAGCCAACCAATGCCGCGGCTGTAGCAAGCGCAACACCGTGTTGCCCTGCGCCAGTTTCAGCAATCAGTTTCTTCTTACCCATCTTTTTAGCGAGAATGGCTTCCCCTAAGCAGTGGTTAATTTTATGTGCGCCTGTATGGTTTAAGTCTTCGCGCTTTAGGTAGATGTCTGCTCCGTATTTTTTAGACAAGTTTTCCGCATGGAAGATTGGGCTAGGTCGTCCAACAAAGTGCTTATACAGGCGAGCGAGTTCCGCTTTAAATTCAGGATCTTTGCTGCATTCCTCATAAGCTGCGTTGATGTCATGCATGATTTGTTCAAGCTCAGGTGGAACAAAGCTACCACCGTATTCACCAAAGTATCCTTCTTCGTTGGGCATAGTGAGATCAAACGAGTTTTTCATTATTTACATCCTAGTTAACGAAAGTATTGATACTTTTATACCCAAAATTTAGAAGTGGTTGTGTGATCAGTTGCTTAAATCAGAGTTCGCGATCTAGTGCACTAGTTAAAAAGTACAGCTTGTGTAGGGGATAATAGTTGTGATGTAGAATCAGGTGGTTTGAATAGGTGCAAAAAAGCCTCGAGAGATCCTAGGCTGTCATAAGAACCTCTCGAGGCAAACAGAGTGCTGGAAATACACTCTGCGATGGTGTCTGGAAACAAAAATTAGATTCGTTTCCTTTGTCAGATATTAGGGTTTTAGAATGAGTCGATGTCAGCGAAATGTCACAAGTTAATTGCGGTATTAAAAGCTTATTTTTTATTTTTGATTAATGGATTAGAAAGTAACCTAAAACAGGCTAGCCTACCGCGTGTTCCGCATCTTTTAAGTTGAACATGATCTTTCTTTGTTTCGAATCGACGTCTTTAACCAACGCGTGCACTTTGGTCCCTAAAGTAAACGTGGCGCTCTGGCTGGAAATTTTTTGTTTGACTGCATCAAATTCGAACTCACCATTTTGGAAAGTTGATAAAGGAATGAGACCTTCGGTTCGGTTCCTCTAACTCAACAAATACCCCGAAGTGTGTGACTCCACACGCTGTCCCTATGAAGTGTTGTCCGATAAATGGCTTCATGTAATGACATTTCAGTGCAAACTCAATCTCTCAGCTAGGGATTATGTGCTCGTAGTTATTAGAATTTATTGATTGAGCAGATATATTTAATTTCATTTTTTCTCTTATATTCGCCAATCGCTTTTATTTTATAAACTTTATTTTTATGAGCAAAGCATGAGGCGAAGTGATTCAGATATGAATGAGATTAATTTAGTTCCAAACTGGAATTGCAAGGTAGACTGTGTGATTACCTAAAGATGTATACCAAAGTGACTTTATTGAAAGTGATTAATGATGGTGTGGGAGAGGTAAGTGATTTGGGTATATAAACTCAGATAGAGAATAGTAAGGGCAGTAATAAGTGGAAGGGGATTGTGGCACCAACAACATTGATGCCACACAAAGAATTACAGTGCAGTTACTTCAGCTGCTTGTAAACCTTTGTTACCTTGTTCAACAACGAACGATACTTTTTGGCCCTCAGTAAGAGTTTTGAAGCCTTCAGAAACAATAGAACGGAAGTGAACGAATACGTCATCACCGCCATTGTCTTGAGAAATAAAACCAAAACCTTTAGTTTCGTTGAACCATTTTACTGAACCAGTTAATTTATTAGACATAGATACCTCTATATTTGATTGTTTTAAATATTGAATTTTTAGCTAATATCAAGTGCTACTATATGATTTTAGAGATAACTATTTTGTCGCAGGAACGTAAACGAGGAATTCGATGTGGAACTGAGAGAAACTTTGATCTTTAATTACATTAATAGCTCTTTCCGTAAGAGCTGATGTGCAGTATACCGACAAAATTAATAAAGGCTAGCCTTTTCTTTTTTATTTTTTGAGTACACCAAGCGCATTGCTTTCAAAGCATACGCTTGGTGTATAAGACGGCGTGATGTTATAGGTGGCGTCGAGCGCTTAGTGTTTTCTGGTTGGGCCGTTACGAACGATGTCTTTACCATTGTCATATACGTGCTGCGAAACCCAGCGGCCAAGGAGCAATTGGTGCTTTTCTCCTAATACGGCAACAAATGGACGGCCATCGGTATTAGAGGTGGCTAGCGCAACGCCAGTGACACCTTCAAGGCCTAGAGCGCCGCTTTCTACTAAATGCAGAAATGCCTCCAACTCTTCAATCGTTTCGATTACATGGTTATCAATATTCATTGTATTCAATCTCTTCGAATTGCATTGCGGTCGCGTACTCTACCTAAGTTAAGCGTGGAAACCAAGCTTCTACGTGCGTCATGTAATGAGAGAACCTTGCCCTGCCACTAATCATCGATAGTTAGTCTCGATAGTCCGGAACTTGTCTAGATTCAATAAAGTGAAAACCCTCGCTGGTTAGACATGAGTCACATAATGTTGTCTGGTTTATCTCATCAATACTTTTGCTATTGGATGGGGTGAAGGGGAGTGCAATAATTTGTAAAACTCTTTTCCTAAAGGCTGTTATGAAGAAAGTCCTGATTACCGGTTTTGAACCTTTTGGTGGTGACGCCATTAACCCCGCCTTAGAAGCGGTCAAGCAATTAGAGGCTGTGGCCATAAAAGGCGGTGTGATAGTTACTTGCCCAATCCCCGTAGTTCGATATGACTCGGTGAAAGTCGTTATTGAAGCAATAGAAGCGCACCAGCCAGACTGTGTGATTACTGTAGGGCAAGCGGCCGGGCGTAGCGCGATAACCCCAGAGCGTGTCGCAATTAATGTTGATGATTTTCGTATTCCAGATAACGCTGGTCATCAACCGATTGATGAACCCGTGGTGGCTGATGGGCCTGATGCTTACTTCTCGACACTACCGATAAAGCGTGTTGTGCAAGCATTGCAAACGCAGGGTATACCTAGCCAGATTTCCAACAGTGCTGGAACATTTGTATGTAACCATCTCTTTTATGGGATCCAACATTACTTGAAAGACAATCCGATTCGTCACGGGTTTGTTCATATTCCATTATTGCCAGAACAAGCAGCAGATGGCAGTCAGCCTTCTATGTCTTTGGACATGATAGTCGAAGGACTAAAGCTGGTGGCGCAAGTTTGTATTGCCAATGATAGCGATATCCTGGTAAGCGGTGGAACGATTTGCTAGTAAGTGTTTTAAAATCCAGTAAGTGTCTGAAAGATAATAATAAGCTCGTCGTTTGATGTTGTAGTAAATGTTAGCTTTGTCAAATTTCACAAGTAGCGAAAGGAGTAGCATTGAATAGTCAGGTTGGATGTTGTTCAAACTGGCATTCCTCTAGTACTGGAGGTGTTAGGGGCTAACTTTACGAAAGGCGAGTTATTATGAAAAGCAACAAAAGTAAGTCAATCGCACTTATCTCTGTCGTTGTTTTCGCGTTGGCTATTGCTGCGCTTAAATTCGAAAACACGCTCGGAGTTCTTCCCATCGTAGTCGCTATTATCGCGTTTTTTACTTGCGTTATTTATACCAGTAGATACCTGTCTGATATGAAGCGTTCAGAGTTGATAAGTCAACCCAAACAAGCTCGAAAAATGTGTTCCAACGCATCACGTAATGAGCTTGATGCGTGCGATAAAAAGCGTTGAAGCGAGTCACATTCTCCGTATACTTTGCTGGAGCATTAATGCACTAACGTGTCGGAGATAAGCATGTCAAATCGAGTACCAACCAACATACTGACCGGATTTTTGGGTGTCGGTAAAACGACCACGATTTTAAATCTACTGAAGAACAAACCGGAAAAAGAAAACTGGGCGGTTTTGGTCAATGAATTTGGTGAGATTGGCATCGACGGTGCATTGATGACCGACCAAGGCGCGCTGATTAAAGAAGTGCCGGGTGGTTGTATGTGCTGCACTGCGGGTGTGCCGATGTCGGTAGGTATCACCGCATTATTGCGTCAAAAACCGGACCGTTTATTGATTGAGCCGACAGGCCTTGGTCATCCAAAACAGGTTATCGCGACGCTTACCTCACAGCAGTATGAACCTTACGTTGATCTTAAAGCGACGATTGCCTTGGTTGATCCGCGTAACTTAAGTGATGAAAAGTATCTTTCTAACCAAAACTTCGTGGACCAGTTAGACAGTGCAGATGTGGTTATTGGTAGTAAGGTTGACCTATGTTCCAGCCACGACCTTGATGTGTTTAATGACTGGGTGACGGACCAATCCCCTTCAAAAGTATTCAGTAAGCTTATTCATGACGGTGAGTTGCCGATAGAAGTCTTGGATATTGAGCGGGTTTACGGCAGCGCTTCTTCCCATATCGAGTCACATCATCATGACCACGCTCATCAAGAGCCTCAATTCCAATTGGCGCCTGGTGAAGCCTTTGTGCGCAAAGAGAACAAAGGGCAGGGTTATTTTAGTTGTGGGTGGTTGTTTGGGGCAGAGTATAAGTTTGATTTTGAAAAGCTTTTCTCTATGCTTTCGGACTTGACCGCAGAGCGTGTTAAAGCAGTGGTCAATACGGATCAAGGTTGTTACGCGTTTAATGTTGCCAACCGAGTCGTGTCGGTGAATGAAATCAGCTTAGAAGGCTTTGAATCACGATTAGAAGTGATAGATTCTCAGCTGTTGCCATGGGATGAGCTTGAGCGAATTCTCCTTCAGTTATCTGGCATCAAACATTAAATCGCGCAAAGGTTAAACGAAAACGGTGAACCACTAATATATCTGTGCTCACCGTTTTTTCTTTTGTAGGATTTCAATGAGAAAAGTGAGATAAATCACTCAAATTCGGGTATAGTGCACGGCTAAATTTTTAAAGCTATTTTTAGTGGTTTGTTTAAGGAATACGCTCAATGTCATTTTCATCTCAAGGTTTTGCGCCAGAAGTGGTTAAAGCACTGGCAGAATGCGGTTATGAAAAGTTAACGCCAATTCAACAGAAGGCGATTCCAATGGCTCGCAAAGGCCATGATATTTTCGCTACAGCACAAACAGGTACTGGTAAAACGGCTGCGTTTTCTCTGCCTATGATTCAGCAGTTGCTAGACAGTAACCGTAGCGCTTCTCGTAAGACTGCTCGCGCACTTATCTTGGCTCCAACTCGTGAGCTTGCTGAACAAATTGCTGACAACATCAAAGCTTACACGAAGTACACGAACCTGTCGGTGGCTGCGATTTTCGGTGGCCGTAAAATGTCTTCTCAAGTAACGGCATTAGAAAACGGTGTAGATATCCTAGTGGCTACACCTGGTCGATTGGAAGAGCACATTGAACAAGGTAATGTCTCGGTCGCACACTTAGAGTTTTTAGTGTTTGATGAAGCAGACCGTATCTTGGACATGGGCTTTATTCACGCAGTACGTAAGATCATGCTAGATGTGGATACTGATCCGCAAATTATGATGTTTTCTGCAACGACTTCGAGCCAACTAAATCTGTTAGCAAAAGATATCCTGCGTAAGCCTAAGCGTATTGAAGTTGAGCGAGCGAATACGACAGCACAGACAGTTGCTCACGTGTTATATCCAGTTGATCAAGAGCGAAAAACGGAACTGCTTTCGGAGCTGATTGGTCGTAAGAACTGGAAACAAGTGTTGGTATTTGTGAACTACAAAGAGACCGCAAACGACGTTGTAAAAGAGTTGAAACTTGATGGTATCAAAGCGGTGGTTTGTCATGGTGACCGTGCTCAAAGTGCTCGTCGTCGTGCGTTAGAAGAGTTCAAGTCCGGTAAAGCACGTGTCATGGTGGCTACCGATGTCGCTGCTCGAGGTCTAGATATTGAAGATTTACCTCACGTTGTGAACTATGACATGCCTTTCCTAGCGGAAGATTACGTTCACCGAATTGGTCGTACAGGCCGTGCAGGTAAACAAGGTCATGCCGTTTCATTTGTAAATCGAGATGAAGAACTCACGGTTGTTCAGGTTGAAAATCTGATCCAGCAGCGAATTCGCCGTATTGAGCTTGCTGGCTATGAACCAAAACAGCGTGAATCTTACATTGAAAAGCTGCACTCAAAACCAGCATTCAAGAATCGTCAAGGTCGTCGTAATAATCCGAACCAGTCGGCAACAGACCAAGGGTCGGCAGAGCGTCGTCTTGCTATGGTGAAGCGCCTGAAAGCGCGTCGTGGCGCAAAGTAAATTACATCCGTTTTAGATGAAAAGAGCCCCTCAATATAGGGGCTTTTTTTGTTTTGTCGTTTCGCGTTAATTTAGGCCAAGCATATTTGGCTCACCACGATAAATAATGCGATCGTTTCCTCGGTGAATACCAAACGTAACTGTAACAGGTGGATTTTCCTCTTCACTTGTCGTGTTATCCCAATCGTATTTCAGCCAAGAGATGCGATTACCTGAGCCGTCTAAATCCAGATGGAATTGTATTTGCTCGCGTGCTGAGTCAATTTGTCTTGCAACGATATCGGTCATCCTGCCAACATGCATTGTCCCAACTCCAGAAAGCATGGCGTTGTTTGCAGGCGCATTCGACCAAATTGGCGTGCTGAAGTAATATTCACCATTCGCCGTTGTTGAGCTGTCATCGAAGTTAGTCATAAATCGACCGTTTTGCCAAGTTTCTACAGCAAGTGGCACTTTGATCACCATGCCTTGGTTGCCACCTACATCTTGAAAGTTCAAACGACCGAATCGAATGTCTGGTTGTTTTGTGAGTACTTCGCTATCGTCGAAGAAGTTTACCTCATCAACGGCTTTAGTCGTGACTATACCTATTTTGCTGCTGTCACTGTTAGTCCCTTTATTAAATGGGCCATCAGGATATTGCTTATCTGTCGTGTTCTTTTTCCAGCATGGGCTATTGTTACAAGTCGCATTGGTCGAGGGCTTCTCTATAACAAACGTTCCAACACTCGCGCTACCCAGTAGTTTCCAGTCTACCTTCTTAGGCTTAGGCGGCAAAAACCGATCGGAGTATGAGCTTAGCTCGCCTAAATCGAAATGTTGTTGAAGGTTAGACGAAAAGTGGACGTAATTCTTCACGTTTTCCTTATTCGCATTGAGTGCGACAACATCGTAAGTGACTTTCTCAAAAGGTTGATTCATGTAAGCAAAAGTTTGGCCATGTGGGTAGTGCCATTCTTGGTCTTGCACTTGAAAATATTTTGGGTAAAAACGACCAACGTAACGATAGCCTTCGTTCACAGTCATACCTAGATATTTACTTTCTAGGTTTGCTTTTACTCTCAAGCTCCCGACTTCTTCCCAATATAATCCATTAAAGACGAATTGATCATTCTTGGCTGAATTATGCGCCTGAGCCAGTGAGTCACTACTTTTTAGCAATTTTGAGGTTTGGTTCGCTGTCTCTGATGGCGTATGTTGCTCACTCGACAAGACAACCGATGCTGCTGGAGCGTCATCAAGCGTAAAATTACGGGTGATAGAAGCATCACAATAGCGTGCTGATTCAACAGACCCACTTACAGAGCCGTCAGGTTGCCAAATGATTGGTTTCACCGTTAGAGAGAAAAGTTCTCCGGCAGCAAGAAACCCTTCTCCTTGTTCAGAGGTGCCAGAAGGCAAAGCACGTTGGTTGTCACAAATAGCGAGTGTCCATGGTCGCGAGTGCACATTAAATGTCCCTTTCACTTCCACTTTGCCTTCTTCTGGACATTCTTCAAATCCCTCACATTCAAAATGATCGGACAATGTCACTTCAAATATGCCGGACTCGTTCGTGATAAGACCATGTTCAGACAAGCCGTCTTTAAATTCCGCTGAATAGCTAAAGTTTCCTTCACTTCCTCCTAATGGTTGAACCAATGGATGAAAAATCTTAGGCGTACCATTGTAGTTGCTTGCCACTACAGGTTCGCCGGTAGAGGCACAAGCAAGCAATCGCGTATGCACGTTTTCTGGTTTACCTGCAATAACGCGTATTTCATTTAAAGTTGCGCTTTTCGTCTTTGAGTAGGCCTCAAACATAAATGGCGTAAACATAAAGCGAACAGTTTGATGCTTGCTCGTGTCTTTCGCCATAGTGAAAGTTAGTGTGTAGTTGGTATCTAACGAGATCGTATCAATATTATTCGGAACCACTCGAACAACAAGTTCACCATTCTCGTCAGATATAAATTGGTTGGCTCCTAATGTCTGCTGACCTTTAACCACCTCTAAAGTGAACAAGTCAGGGTGTGATAGGACAGCACTGACTTCTGCGCTTACAACTTCTCCATTATTGGTTGTTGTTGCTGTAAATTGCGGAAGATCGTCGCCGCACATCAGTGCCATGTCGTCCGATGGTGTGACGCTGAGGTTTAAGTCGTTCTCCGATGGAGGCTGCATGCTGCAATTCGGAACATCTTGAGGGGTGATTGGACAGATTTGGGAAGAGTAGTGACAATCAGCCTGGTCCAATCCACAGTATTGCGTGTATGTGTTGTCTTGTGCTTTCGTTTGTGCACTTCCTGGCGCTTGTTGGATTTCACCACAAACTTGACTAGGCTGATTTGGAGCGTTGTTGAAGTTCAATGTGTGGAAGTATTTAATTGCTGCGGTGGAACTATAGAATGAGCCACTTAATGTAGCTGACGATCCTACAGATTCAGCTGTACCATAGATCGACATATCTTTTATAATCAGAGAGTTGTGCGCAGAAACATCACCGACGACAAAATGGTCTTGTAAAGGATGGTTTGTTTTTAGGTGTAGTGTTTCGCCTTGTGATTCGACCTTACCACAGATGTTTGTATTAAATACATTGGTCGTGCTGTGTGTCGAAATATCACCAATAATGGTGTTGTACGTTCCATCAATGTGAAGTGTCGAACCTGTTAGCTTAATATTCCCGTCTATGAGAATGTTATGAAGCTTTGTTGGGTAAGCCGATAGAAGATCACCATAGATGACAGTGTGTTTGTTTTGGTAATCGTCGAGGTTTGATGCTTTCTCATTGTTAACTGTTAATCCGGTAGCGAGGGCGTGTAGAGAGATACGTTTATTGGGTTCACCAATCGTATTATTCCCCTCTAACACAATGCCATAATCTGCTTTTAACGTTATCTCTTTTTCCGGTAATGAGGAGACAATTTTATCACCAGCGGGTAGGACTAGTTTCCCTGTACAGCGATAAGTCGTGCCATCGCTTTCGATACTAAAACTCTTGTGTGAACAAAGTTGACCTAACTCAGATAGATCTTTTACGTCATAAGTGGTGGCGTGTGAGGTTAGCGGTAAAAAAAGAACCGCAGTGAAAATACTGCAAAGACGCATCATCAAATGTCCTAATGAGTGGAACAAGATGGCATCAAGCGAGCGTGAGCAAATGCTCACTGAAATTGGAATAGCTGCGGTACTTTTTTGTTTTGAAGCCGCTTAGTTATTGAACTTTGGTTAATTTTTATTTCGTATGTCATACCAAAGTTTAGCGGCCTTATTACAACGTAAGTGTCAGGTTAGTTCAAGAGGTAAGTGTGATGTGTGTCGCTTTATATGTGTAACTATTTGTTAGTTAAGGATAATGAGTAAGCATGTTGGTTCAGAATCAGGAAGGACGCGATCCTGATTCTGAATGTTTATAACGCTAGGCAGCGTGAACGATGAGTGGGGCCATCTGATATAACTCTTCTAGTATGGCTTTCGTTTGTCTCGAATACACCAGACAATCTCGATCGCCAACGAGCTGAATTGCTCGCACTTTACCTGCAACCAAACATTGCCTAATCGTGCGTAGAACCATTTGGATATCAATTTCTGACGCGCCATCAAGGCTGTTTTTGGTTTTTAGAGATCCAAGGTCGATGCTAATGATTATTTGGTCGCAGTGGTCTAGGTAATTGCCGATCTGTTGCTTAACGTTATTGCGATGACGAAAAGAAAACTCTTTCTCGGTCACCCAATCACAACCTTGATCTTCCGCGTATTCCCACGTTTCCTGCTTCGTCTCTTGCTCACTGACGCCAGCAAAAAACAATCGTACGTTTTGATAGCGAGAAAGAGCAAAATGGAATGCAGAGCCTAAGCGTGGCTCAAGTGTCGGCTTCAAGTTCATGTTATGCCCGATATTTACGACACCCACTTCGTCTCGATAGGATACGACCACAGGTAACATGGACAAGATTGCCTCGGTACAGTTAGTGACTAAAACAGGAATTGAGTGGCGAGAAAGCGAAAGGCTTAATGCTTCCTGAAACTCGCCATTTTCCAGCTTGTCGTGGTTGAAGTGACCAAAGTTTTCAGCGGTTTCATGATCATGCTGTTGGTATAGCCAATCGCTAGCATTTTCCAAACTTTGATCAGCTAATTCAAACGCGCCCTTAGACATGGGTGGCAAATACTCACACACTGTCATAAAAGAAAAAGGGTAATGCTGCGGCTGTTTCACGGTGTGGTGGAGTTTATAGCGTTTGAAAAAGCTTAACATGATGAATTACCTTTCTGGTGGTAGTGCCCTTGCCGCTTGCAGTACATGTAAAATAATGCGCTGCTTATCCTTTTCGACTCGGTGGGCCGGAGCCATCACCGAGACTGCGCCAATCAGTTTGCTTCCTTTCATTACCGGTGCGCTAATACCTGACACACCAGGGTCAATCTCAGAAGTACTGACGGCATATCCGTGTTTACGGATGGTTGTGAGCTCTTTTTCCCACTCGTCACGTCGGTGATCTTGATTAAAATATCTCAAGATTTTCTCGCATCGACTTTGAGGCATAAAAGCAAGCATCACTTTAGATGAGGCACCGCGCAGCAGAGGTTGACTTTGACCCTGGACGAAGCTGCAACGCAGCGCCTGCATACTTTCTTTCTGTCTGACACAAAGCGCACGATAACCCGCTGGTACCATATAAGCGGCCATTTCCCCGGTTTGTTGTACCAACCTAGCCAGTATGGTTTCGACCATGTCGAGCCCATGTTGCGCGGTCTCATAGCTGTGCATGAGTAATAATGCCGCCGGACCAACGACAAATGTCTTGTCGTGAACGCTTTCTTCGATCAAGTTCCACTCTTTAAGCAGTTTTAAGTGTCGGTAAAGGCTGCTTAAAGGAACGTTCAATTGCTCGCTTAGCGTTTTCGCAGAAACTGGGAACGGACTAACTGCAACTTGCATTAACAACTGCAGTGATTTTTCGTTTACCTGGTTAGCATTAGCTTTGTTTGTCGTCATGAGAGTGTTGTAACGTGTTGTAGGAGTTACGACAAATATAATTCTTAATCACTGAGAAAAGAAAAATAATTTTAATGGGTAATTCTTACATGATGAGAAACAGACAGGTAAAGACTTTCGCAAGTACCGATAGACATAACATGGTGTCGAATTAAAGTCTCAGGTTTGAGGCGCTTGATACTAAATTGGAACAGGAGTGAATAAGACATTGTTTAGTTTGCGGTATTACTCAGCGTTTCGCATACTGAGTTAATCCAAACAAATAATGTTAAAAAACGTGAGTTGCTAGCGGGTATCGGAATCGAGGTACCATCTCAGTAAATCGGTTTTATAAAAGGTTACTTTTATATGCTGAATAAGGCGATTTTTAAAAAAGCCATCATTTTTCTTCTGCCTATTCCCTTGGTTATTGGAGAGGTTTTGTATTTAGCTCGTGAAAGCGTGCAAAACAATCTCAATCATTTATTAGAAAAAAATGTGCAAATTGCAGATGAAATTTTATTCCAAATAGAGACAGAAAACCGCACGGCGTTGCTACACCCTGAACGATGTGAAGAGCTCCAGCAAAGCTTAATGTTTGAACGAGATATTGAAGAAATGCTCATTGTGAAAGAGGGAGTCATTACTTGTTCTTCGAAATTGGGAAGTATCTCTAAACCGTTAGCTGAGCACATCACCTTTCCTAAGGGACAAACGCTAGCGTTTGGTAGTGTTGATAGCTTGTACGATCAGTTCTTGCTTGTGGTAACGGAGGGAGAGCGGGGTTATCAAGCCGTAACGATTATCGATCATGACTACTTTAATGCAACAATAGGGTTTAACAACGATTTACGCCTAAAACGCTCTGCGCTGTTTATCCATGATCAAGTTTCACCTGAAGGAGCATTAAGAGCGGGAAGTAATCCTATCGGTATCAAATCGTCGCAAATGTTTGAGTATGAAGCTTTGAGCGAAGCCAGCGATCTTTTCGTCAAACAGAGAACACTTTCCTATTTTTTGTACTCAATTCCAATTATTTTCGTTATCTACCTTTGCTTGTATGCGTTGAATAAGTTTATTGATCCCCATCGCAATTTGATACTGGATCTTAAAAGAGCGATAAAAAGAGGAGAGTTGACCCTGTATTACCAACCGCAAGTTAACGTTGATACCGGCCAGTTATTCGGGTTTGAAGCGCTAGTGCGATGGGAGCATCAAAGTAAGGGGTTCATTTCTCCGGATGAGTTTGTCCCTGCGGCAGAGCAAAGTGGATTGGTTTTTTTACTTACTGATTTCGTTCTGGATAAAGCGGCAGAGGACTTCAGTAAATTAGGCTTTGATCAGCCTGTCCACCTTGGTATTAACGTGCCGCCTGGTTATTTAGTCGGACCAAACGCGATCAGAAAAATTCAATTGCTCGACAGACAGTTGAGCCGAAACAAAGTCTCATTAGGGGTAGAGATAACGGAGCGTCAGCTCATTGATTCAGAGGCGAGAAAATGCATTGCAGCGCTGCGAGTGCATGGTATTGATGTGCTGATCGATGATTTTGGAACTGGCCAAACCTCGTTAGCATTTCTACAGCACATGCGCATAGATTACTTAAAAATCGATAAGTGCTTTGTCGAAACTATTGGTATTCCTAGCCTTAGTGCTTCTGTCTTAAAAGCGATGGTTCACTTCGCGGAAGAATTACAAGTACAATTGATCGCTGAAGGCGTGGAAACCATAGCGCAAGCTGAACACTTAAAGAAGATGGGAGTGAGATATCATCAGGGATACCTGTACTCCAAACCATTACCTTATGAGCAGCTTGCGCAGCGAAGTCATTATGATTGGTAGACGTTAGCTCTATAACACTGAGCATTTTCATCAAACACAAACTCTAACTCATTTTTGATGCTATCTAAGCGGTCTTCTTGGTAGTGAGACACATACAATAGTTGGCTTAAATTCTCTCTAGCGATGAGCTCAAGTGTGTTCTTAACTAACCGTCTACCCAAAAAATCTAACCCTTGATACGGCTCGTCCAAAATCAATAATGTGGGTTGTTTCACGATGGCTCTTGCAATCAGTAATAGTCGCTGCTGACCGTACTCTAATTGCTTGAATGAGGTTTTTTTGTACTGGCTCATATGTAAGATATCGAGCCACTCGTTTGCAATATTCATCTCTTTGCGAGTTGGCTGGTTATACAACCCAATCGAATCGTAAAATCCTGACAAAATGACTTCTAATGCGCTGCAATTGACTCGATATTGGAGGTGTAGCGCTGAAGACACCATACCGATATGCTGCTTAATTTCCCAGATTGTCTCGCCAGTACCACGCTTTTTACCAAAAATATCAATGTCATTGCTGTAGCATTGCGGATGATCGCCAAAGATCAATCCAAGTAAGGTACTCTTTCCACAACCATTTGGACCTTTGACCTGCCAATGTTGGCCCTTGTCTATGCGCCAGTTCAAGCCAGTAAAAATCTTCTTATCGGTATATTCAACAGCCCCATTCTTTAGTTCAAATATTGGGTTGTTGAATGGTGTCGAGTGCTGATGCTGACGTATCAAGCTCATCATTTCTTCACTCTGTTGTTCTGACTGAGATTTAATTTGTCCAATGATTGGATGATTATCCCAACTGGACTTATCCATTGTACTATCAAGCTTTCCTGCACTGAAAAGCGCGATGCTATTGATCCACTCAGGCATGTCAGATTCGCGAGAGAAGGTTATGAGTAGTTGCACATTTTGAGAAAGCGAGTGTAAATAGCGAGCGAGAGCAGCTCGGTGCGCAATATCTAAGCCAGTAAATGGATTATCGAGTAATACTAAGTCAGGTTGTGTGGCTAAAGCTCGGGCGAGCATTACTCTTCTGGTTTCTCCGGTAGAGAGAACACGGAAGCCACTATCTCTAAGATGACTTAGGTCGAGATCATTAACTAGCTGTTCAGTTAAGTTAGTGTCTTGGCTCTGTTCTAGGATTAATGAATAAACAGTGCTTCCTTGGTCGATACGATCAAGAAAATCCGTATCATCTTTTTCTAATTCTCTTTCCAGTAATCGCTGTTGCTCTGATAACGACACTTGCGCAACGGATAGCCCATTTAGCTCAATTTCCCCACTATTTGGTGACATTTCATCACAAATAAGGTCTCCAAGCAGAGAGCCAATATCTCCATCCGCGCTGAATATCCCCCAAGACTGCTGAGTGTTAATTTTCCAATCGTCAATAAACAAGTGTGTCGTGTTTCTCTTAGCTGCAAGCTGACGAAAGTGAATAGTCATTGTGTTTGTCTTCCTTGTTTTCGTTTTAGTGGATTACTTATAACAATTTACGAACTCAGTACGGAAGCGCTTTTGTGTATTAATTTTGAACAGTGCTCAGTCTTGTGCATATCAACGAAGCCTTGTGTTAGAGGATAAAAATGCGACTAGAGTCATTAAGTAACAAGTAAGCTTGTCAATAATTTTGTTTTATTTTTGAATCAATCTATCATTATGCATGTAAATGTTATGCTGATAAATTCATATTTGCCGTTTGTTAATTAATCAATGTAAGGACACATGTTTATGAGTGAAACGGAATACGATTACCCTTCGAGTTACAGCCTAGTTTCCATTACCGATACCTCCAGTTACATCAAATATGCCAGTGAAAACTTTAATGAAGTAGCGGGGTTTGATGAAGGGGAGCTTATCGGTAAACCCCACAATGTTGTGCGTCATCCTGATATGCCAAAACAGGCTTTTAAAGATTTATGGACTCACCTGAAAACTGGCAAACACTGGATGGGAATGGTCAAAAATCGACGTAAAAACGGCGGCTATTATTGGGTTGACGCGTTTGCTTCTCCTATAAAATCTAATGGTGAAGTTGTGGAATACCAATCAGTGAGATTTAAACCTGAGCGTATACACATCCAGCGAGCGGAAAAAGCGTATTCGAAGCTTCGAAATAATCGTAAGCCGTGGAAAATGTATCTTCCTCGTACACGTTTGTGGATGAGATCGGCCTTCTTCCTTTTAATTTCAAACCTTCTTGGCTTACTCATTCTACAAATGAATCAATCACCAGTGATAGCGTTTGGCGTTGTTGCGTTACTTTCCGTTTTCTCTATTTATGTATTAACCAGACCAGTTGAGAAGCTCGCTAAACAGGCTAGGCAAGACTTCAACAATCCACTCATGGAATATATTTATTGCGGAAGAATCAACGATCTGGCTGAGATTGAGCTGGGTATGAAGATGCGTAAGCAATTTGCCAATGCGCTACTGGGGCGCGTTGGCGTGTCTGTAAAAGACTCTTGCGAAGAAACGCGCGCAAGTGCTAACAGTGCTGCGACAAATAGCCAGCAAGTGACGGAGAACTTAAGCGCACAGAAAGTGGAGATTGACTCGGTCGCAACAGCGGTCAACGAGATGCAAGCCTCTTCATCTGAGATATCAAATAATGCTCAAGCGACCGCCGAGGCTACGTTAGAAGCGCAAAATACGATGATAGACAGCCGTAGCGTTATCGATAATGTTAACCAATCGGTTTTAGAGTTGGTTGATGAGCTCGGCGAAATATCTAAAGTGGTCATACGTTTGAACCAACAAACCGAGCAAATTGGAACCGTTGTTGAAGTCATCAACGGTATTGCCGAACAAACTAATTTATTAGCGTTGAACGCTGCAATTGAAGCCGCGAGGGCAGGCGAACAAGGCAGAGGGTTTGCCGTTGTAGCAGATGAAGTGAGAACCTTAGCTAAAAGAACTCAGGAATCGACAACAGAGATTAAATCGGCCATTGAAGGGATTCAAAATGGGAGCAAATCAGCGGTTTCTGCGTTAGAGAAAGGTAACGAAATGTCGACCGGAACGGTAACATTGTTAGGTACTGCTTTGGATAGCATTCAACAACTGGAATCCCTTGTTCAAGACGTTGTCGAACGAAACCAACAAATTGCGGTCGCGATAGAAGAGCAGGTTTATGTAACGGATGAAATAAATGAAAACATCCAGTCGCTTAATTTAAAGTACAGTGAATCGTATGAACTGATGACTGAAACGAATCATATGAACACCAAAGTGCAAAATTGCACCAATGACCTGTCTGAAATGATTAAGAAGTTTGCTTAAACTTTAGAAAATCGAAGTTAAAAGCCCGCTAAACATTAGCGGGCTTTTAACTGGAATATAGTGAAGTGCCGGATTCGTTTACGAGCGAGGATTTCTAAATCTCGTTTTTTAAGAGCTAAAACGACGAAAGCTCGCAATAAATGCGAGCTCTCTAAATAAGTGGCGGAGAGATAGGGATTTGAACCCTAGATACGCTATTAACGTATGCCGGTTTTCAAGACCGGTGCTTTCAACCACTCAGCCATCTCTCCGTTTTGGGCGGTATAATAAGGAGCATAGTCCGACTTGTAAAGTGCTGAATTATAATAGAAGTACTGTTTGCTTGTTTTATGATCACTGATGTGATGTTGGACAGTTTGAAAACGGAGTGAAAAAGGGACAAAAAGTACCAATTTATAGAGTTTTTACTTTATATTGGCGCACGTCAATAAAATGGTGTTTTATTGTTATCTTGCTGATATATAAGACATAACATGCTTTTAGGGTACATGTGTTCGCCCGAAAGTATTTGCAAGACTTTGTGAACTAATTCAAAATTAACTGGTATAGCCAGTTGTGCTTAGAATTCTTAAGGGTGTTTATGAAGGTCACAAATCTATTTAAAGACAAAGTTGATGCGATTTCTGCTCATCAATCCGAGTTTATGAATTGGATGTCTCCAACGTTACGCGATTATTGGAGTGACTTTTTGGGGAAAGCTCAAAATAGCTTTCTTTTCTCAAAAGTTCGTGATCACCAGCAGCCAGCCGTCAACGAAGAAGTTGCACCTCAACCTGCACCGATCGTAATGGCACCTGAGGCTCAAAAGCTTTATGACGAGTTAAGTGAAAAAATTGGCGAAGTTATTCACACTGGTGATTGGGTTCATGTGTCTCAAGAACGTATTAACCAATTTGGTGCGGTAACGGAAGACATGCAATGGATTCATACCGATCCAGAGCGTGCTTCAACTGAATCTCCATTTAAGACAACTATCGCTCATGGCTTTTTAACATTAGCATTGCTGCCTAAACTGACGGATTCAGTCGATCCAGACAAGCCAATGTTCCCAACAGCTAAAATGGTAGTTAACTTGGGTTTAAACCAAGTCCGTTTCCCTTACCCTGTCAAAGCAGGCAATAATGTTCGTGCAGTCAGCACGTTAACAAAAGTAACGCCAATCAAAAAAGGTTTGGAGATTGAGCGCGAAATTAAAGTGGAAATTGAAGGTATTCGTCGACCTGGTGCGGTTGTGGTCTCTGTAATTCAACTGCATTTCTAATTCCGAAACCGGATAGAACACGACATAGTAAAAGAGAGCATCAGGGTGCTCTCTTTTTCATTTTTACTGATTAAAGTTTTTTACTGGCGTATAACCGTAATCTGCAATCGCTTTTTGTCCCTGCTCTGAACGAAGGAAAGCGATAAAACCTTTACCTGCATCGCTAATCTTATCTACTTTGTATAGCACTAGGAATGGTCGCGCCAACTTGTACTTATGATTGCTAATGTTTGTCGAGGTTGGGTCAATACCATCTAACTGAATCGCCTTGATCGAGCGATCTACTGACCCTACAGAGATAAAACCAATGGCGCGAGTGTTATGGTTAACAATGGTTTTTACCATGCTGTTGCTGTTTACAACCAAGTTGTTTGGGCTGATATCCGAGACAAGGCGATCATTAACGATTTTGGTCAGTCCCAGCAAGCTTTCGAAGCTGTAACGTGAACCTGAAGACGCTTCTCTAGTAACCACCGCGATAGGCTGATCTGCGCCCCCGACCTCTTTCCAATTCTTAATCTTACCTTTGTAAATATCAAACAGCTGTTGCTGAGAAAGGTTTTCTACAGAGTTGGTACGGTTTACAACAACAGCGAGGCCATCATAAGCGATAGGGTATACATTGAGATCTTCACCTTTTTCGCTTTCAGTCAGATAGCGAGAGCTCATGCCTATTTCGGCTACTCCTTTATTGACCATGGTGATACCAGCACTCGAACCAATGCCCTGAACAGCAACGTAATCGTCTGGGTGTGTTTTGTTGTATTCCTCAGCAAGTACATCCATCACACGAGCAACCGACGTTGAACCCGAGATGTTGATTTCTTTTGCAATGGTAGGGAGGGAGACTGCTATGGCCAATAACGTCGCCACAGTAAAACGTAACATATTAAACTCCATATACGGGATAAAGCAGAGTTTATGATATTGCGTTCAGGTTACACTTTTGTGAACTGTTAGCGCTAAACAGGGGAATTGTTTCTAGTCAAGAGGTGATGGAGCTAGCGTTTCCAAGTGGACTGAGATGATAATCTGGGCAAATGATAATATAGCTATCTTATACTTGAGTTAGGTAGATAACTACCATCGGTGATGATGTAAAGGTTATATACTAGGATCGACAGCTCTAACTATCATCCATCGGGAGAACGTTGATGTCAGTGTCCCAAATGGCGACAAGTCGTTTATACAAATCAGTTCAATCGCTCTGCTCTGCGCGTAATGCTAACTTGCCTGTCGAACAGGGCAAGTGCCTCTATGAGCTAGTAGAAAATGGCGTTGAGCTTCATCGGGCGCATTTTCTCCTCGACTCCCAGCATAGCGAGTATACTTCTCCCGTCGCGAAGATCATGTTTGATGAGGAAAACCAACTTTGGTATTTCTATGTTCCCACATATCACAACGAGCTGTTAAGGTGGGTGCCTTATAAGCCACTTCCATTTAGCCGAATGCTTGAGGACTTACTCAACGAGTTGGAGCGCGATCCTCAAGCGTGTTTTTGGGAATAGGGCGAGCCCAACGGATGCGAATGCCGACATGATTTATACTTTAGGCCTAACAACTTGGTTTCTAAAGTCTTTGGGGGTCATGTTGTAAACGGATTTAAATGCTGTACTGAAATGCGCTGCACTTTTAAAGCCAGACTCAAACGCTATTTCTGTTATTGATTTTTCTGACTTGCGCAGTTGGGTTGCTGCGAAGTTTATCCGTTTCACCTTTAATATCTGAGAAAACGAAAGATCATCTGCGGCGAGGCGACGTTTTAAGGTTGCGATGGACATGCTCATATGAGCCGCTAAGCCTTCTAGCGTGATGTCTTTTTCAATATTACCCTCAATGTACTTAATGGCTTTTTGAGAGTCGCTCAGGCTACTTGCATCATCTATGATAGATAGGATGTTTGGCTCTACCTCAACCATCAACGACAGCAATGCCATTGCGATATGGCTTTGTGTGTAGTCTGGAGCATTGCGACTCGCTAACTTAACCAACATGTCCTTCAATTGTGCTACTTCGCTACTGGATTGCGTTGAAAAAGGATAGAAGCGCCTTTCTTCCGTTTTGGAACGTAGCATCGGGTGCGCTTTCTTAAAGTCACAGAATATATTTGGATTGAAGACTAAAGCCAGTGCTTTAAAGCCTCCGTCACTAGAGACGGCTTCTGCACTGCTCAGATCTGCGGAGTTATAGAGTGTGAAATCTCCGGCTTTAAGTTCAAATTGCTCGCCATTAGGTTGATGAACTAATAGGGCACCTTCTTCAACAATATATAACCCATTATGTGTTGCAGTGTAACGCTCACTTTTGCGCGCAGTGAAGTGATTAAAGCGAATGATCTCAATGTTCGGCATACTCTTTCTTATCGTTTTACATAACAAATAAAAAAGGCGCTCAATAGAGCGCCTTTTAACTTCATTCGGTATTACTCACTTACAGTCTGTTCTGTTTGTGCTGCTGGTTGTTCAGCGAATACCTGGGTTGGCTTTGCAACTAAACTGCGGTTTTCTTGGTTTACGTCCGTAAGGACAATTTCCAATGTATCCCCAAGTTTGTATACGATCTCTTTATCGATAGAGATGGTACCGTTGTCGCCATTGCACTCAATTCTTTCTTTATTATCAAGAATTAGTGCACCAGGAATAAAGGCTGCTGCGCCATTTTCGAGAAGTCGGACACGTGCGCCTGCACGATTAATATCGAAAATCTCACCTGTGAAACAAGTTTTCTTACTCGGCTCATCAGCAAGCGTGCGTGCATATAGCCAATCTGAGACATTTCGCTCAGCGATTTTATGATGTTTACGATGTAGAGCTAGCTCTTCGCCTACTTGGTCATCTGGTTTTTGTACGGGTTCTTTACCAAGGATGACGGCCTTCAACATACGGTGGTTGATCATATCACCGTATTTACGAATTGGTGATGTCCAAGTTGCATAGATGTCTAAACCCATTGCGTAATGAGGCAGAGGCTGATTACCCACCTCACTGTATGCTTGGAACTTACGAATGCGGTTATCTAGATAAGACGTTTCTTGAGCTGCCAACCAGCGGCGCAACGCAGCAAAGCCTTCTAGCGTAGCAATAGACTCCGCTGTGAACTCCAACTGGCCTTCTGGATTGACAAGTTGAACCACTTCTTCAATCTTCTCGTTCTTGATACCTGCATGCGTATTGAAGACACCTGTTTCAAATTTATCGCGTAATGTACGACCTGCACAGATGTTTGCGGTAATCATGGATTCTTCAACAAGACGGTTTGCACTGCGGCGCATGTCTGCGTGGATAGCGATTACATCGTTATCTTCACTGAGCTCAAAACGGTAGTCAGGACGATCAGGGAAGACCACTGCGTTTTTCTCACGCCATTCAGCGCGAGCAAGAGAGAACTCATAAAGATCACGAACGATGGTCGCGATCTCTTCAGATGGCGTCCATGCTTCAGAGCTGCCGTTTTCTAACCAATCAGACACGTGATCGTATGCTAGGCGTGCATGTGATTTGATGTTTGCCGCGAAGAATTTAATATCGTCGCCAATCACACCATCTTTACTTACCGTTACGGTACAGCAAATAGCAGGGCGGGTTTCACCTTCAATCAGAGAACATAGGTTGTCCGCTAAATCGCGAGGTAGCATCGGGATGTTGCGTCCTGGAAGATAGATAGTATAGCCACGCTCACGCGCTACTTTATCCATTTCATCTTCAGGTGTGATGTAAGCGGTTGGGTCCGCAATAGCGATGGTGAGTTCGAAATCGCCAGATACGGTTTTCTTCGCGTACAGCGCATCGTCCATATCTTTAGTCGATTCACCGTCGATAGTGACGAATGGAACATGAGTCATGTCTACGCGTTCTAGCTCCGCGTCGTCTTTCAGTTCCCAGTTATCGATGCCTGCTGGCTCAGAGTTTGGTAGATCGTTTTGAGCAAGCGTTACCCACCAAGGCGCAATTTTATCATTCGCGTCAGTGATTTTTTCAGAAATTTCTACGAAGAAAGAGTTATCGCCTTTTAGAGGGTGGCGAATAAGATGTGCGACAACCCAATCACCTTCGGCGAACTCGTCAGGTTTTAGACCTTTCTTTAGTTTCGCTTTAAGAGATAGCTTTTTAAGCTGTGGGTGATCAGGTGCTACGTTGAGCTTGCCTTTGAACATTTTTACTCGACCAATAAAGCGAGTCACTGCTTGTTCTAGCAGCTCTTGTGGCTCTGCAACTTCGCGTTCATTTTCGGTGCGGATAATGGCGATGACTTTGTCACCGTGCATGCACTTTTTCATGTACGCAGGCGGGATGAAGAAGCTCGTCTTACTGTCCACTTCCAAAAAGCCAAAGCCTTTATCTGTGGCTTTTATTGAGCCTTCTTTTTTAGGCAGGTTTTCTTGGATTTGCTGCTTAAGCTGAGCGAGTAGTGGGTTATCTTGAAACATCTTTTCTTAAATTACCTATGGAGTTGGGCACACTATAATCATTGCGAGCTATTATTACTACCTGTGGAGCGTAATTTCGCCGTGAATTTTGCCAATTTAACCACGAGAAATTGGCTTAAATATTGATGAAATTCTCATCTGTGAGTTACGCGAATCTACGGGGAATGGTAGGGTTGGTGGAAAAATATGCTAAAAATACCATTGTTGAGAATAAATTGTGATGTAATTCAATTTTTTCTGGATTTTTTTATGCTTTTAAGGAATAATCCGCCTCCCTTAGTCGTCCCTAATGGCTTATCGCGGTTGTGTACTGTGCTGTGTTCCCGTCTGAATGGAATCAGTATCTGGATGGATCAGTATCGAATTGGAAGAGCATATGGGACTGTTTTTTTGTTTAATTAAGTAGGATCCCAATGCAAGATTCTGTTATTCAATTCAGTGATTTATCTCTGAATGATTCTATCCTTTCTGCTCTAGACGGAATGGGTTTCGTGTCACCAACTCCAATTCAGGCTGCGGCAATCCCACACCTATTGGAAGGTGCTGACGCGCTGGGTAAAGCTCAAACAGGTACAGGTAAAACAGCAGCGTTCTCTCTGCCTCTTCTCAACAAACTCGATCTAAACCAACGCAAACCGCAAGCGATTGTACTTGCTCCGACTCGTGAGCTGGCAATTCAGGTTGCAGCGGAAATGAAAAACCTTGGTAAAAACATCAAAGGTTTGAAAGTTCTAGAGATTTACGGTGGCGCATCTATTGTCGACCAAATGCGTGCTCTTAAAAGTGGCGCTCATGTAGTTGTCGGTACTCCAGGCCGTGTTCAAGATCTTATCAATCGCGAACGTCTACACCTAGACGAAGTTAGTACTTTCGTTCTTGATGAAGCAGACGAAATGCTAAACATGGGTTTCGTAGATGACGTAACTGCGATCATGGAGCACGCTCCAGAGTCAGCACAACGCGTTCTGTTTTCTGCAACTATGCCTCCAATGCTGAAGAAGATCGTTGAACGTTTCCTTCGTGACCCTGTAACGGTTGACGTTGCTGGTAAAAACCACACTGTAGACAAAGTTCAACAACAGTTCTGGGTAGTGAAAGGTGTAGAGAAAGATGAAGCAATGTCTCGTCTTCTTGAAACTGAAGAAACTGACGCGTCAATCGTATTCGTACGTACTCGTCAAGATACTGAGCGTCTGGCTGACTGGCTATCTGCACGTGGCTTCAAAGCAGCTGCACTGCACGGTGACATTCCTCAGTCTCTACGTGAACGTACTGTTGATCACATCAAACAAGGTGTTATTGACATCCTAGTTGCAACTGATGTTGTAGCTCGTGGTCTTGACGTTCCACGTATTACGCACGTATTTAACTACGACATCCCATTTGATGTTGAGTCATACATCCACCGTATCGGTCGTACTGGCCGTGCTGGACGTAAAGGTAAAGCGATCCTTCTAGTTCGCACTAACCAAATTCGTATGCTTCGCACTATCGAGCGTGTAACTAAGTCATCTATGGAAGAAATCCAACTTCCTCTACGTGACCAAGTTGCTGAAGCTCGTCTAGCTAAGCTAGGCGCTGAGCTTGAAGCAGAGAAAGAGCACAAAGCACTAGACAAATTTGCTGAGTTGGTAGAGAAACTACAAACTTCTCTAGACATCGACCCTGCAACACTTGCTGCTATGCTTCTTAAGCGTCAGCAAGGCAAACGTCCTCTGTTCTATATTGGCGAAGACCCAATGGTTGAAGCAATTGAGCGTGACAAGCAACGTCGTAAAGAGCGCCGTGAAGGTGGTCGCGACGGCGGTCGTAACTTCAACAACCAAGACTGGGATACTTACCAGCTTCAAGTTGGTCGTGAGCAAGGCGTTCAAGTTAAAGACATCGTTGGCGCTCTAGCAAACGAACTAGGTCTAGGTAAAGGTTCTATCGGTGCGATCAAACTAGCTCAAGGTCACACATTCGTACAGCTACCTAAAGCAATGACTTCAGACGCGGCGAACAAGCTAAGCAAACTACGTATCCGTCAACAAGATGTTGGTGCTGTAGTATGTGACTTCGATGATTTCCGCGAGTCTCGTGGTGGTCGCCGTGACGGTGGTCGTCGCGATGGTGGTCGTCGTGATGGCGGTGGTTACCGTGGCAACCGCGAAGGCGGCAATCGTGGTGGTGATCGTCGTGAAGGCGGTCGTCGCGAAGGTGGTTTCCGTGGTAACCGTGACGGCAACCGCGATGGTAATCGTGAAGGTGGCGAACGTCGTTTCGATCGCAACCGTGGTGGTGATCACCGTGGTGCACATCGTGGTGAACGTGGTCACGGTCGTGGCCGTCGTACAGACGCATAATCACGAGTGATTAAAGCGACGGTTTAAGTTGCTACAAAAAGAATTGAAAGCCGAGCAAAGCGCTCGGCTTTTTTATGCGCGTCTAATACGGTTTTGCTTTTCATCGTGTTTGTTTACCCAACTTATTACTTCGTCTAAGGGCAGGGCAGAACAAGTAACCCTGAATGATGTCACAGCCTCGACTTCTCAAAAAATGCAGTGTGTCCATGTCTTGAACGCCTTCTGCTACGACCGAATACCCTAATCCATGTGCTAGCGCAATCGTGTTCTCAACGATAGAGCGGGAGCCTTCAGTGCGGCTTGCTGTGAAAAGAAATTAACCAGCTTACCTTGAAACGTATTATCAATCTTTCGACGTTTTTGAGGTTATCTCATAATTTGAATCAGTCATTGGCCTTCAGGTTGTGTCATGTCTTCGATAGACTCAAAGTAGTATTTACGATAAGGGAGCCCAGTAAGAGCGTCATGGACGGCATTGCGCTTCTCTCTTTCAGCAACAGTATGAAGCTTTAATATCGAATCGTTGCTCCACTTAATCACCAGCACGACAAAGATACTGCCGCCAAAAAGTATAAGAGAAACCCCCGTTTCTAAGAGAGAAGTAATAGGTTTTTGCATGATAGCGTGCAAAAAAACGGCATAAGCAAAAATGAAACAGCTGATTAACAATAATAGGAAAGTCCACCCGGTTACGTCAGTTTTCGAGCAGATGTTTTTTGTCATCTGCCATCCCCAGCAGAGCAAAATCAAACCTAAGATCACTAATAGAAATGCAATAGTGGGCACATTATTACCCCGATTTATTGATTGGTTTGTTATTTTTGTTCACCCAATAAACAACGTAGCTTATATATCTGACTTTGTACAAATTGACCTATTCATAAATTATGTTTAACAAGTGATATTTTTTAGTCTTCAAATAAAATCAAAACTTGCTACAGATCAACAAAATTTGTTCAATCAAATCGCTTTTACTAAAAGATTGTTGAAAGATTAAAAAATTATTGAATAATAGAGGGACAAACAAGAAGTACGCAGCGCACAAGCGCTATTACAACCTCTGCTCTACAACAGGATAACTATTTCATGTCTAATTCGTTTGTACTGGTGATCAACTCTGGTAGCTCTTCATTAAAATTTGCTGTTATTGATTCTGAAACCGGTGAAGCTTTGGTATCAGGTATTGGTGAGTGTTTTGGCCTACCTGAAGCTGAAATCAGTTGGAAATATCAGGGAGAAAAAACCGTTGAAGCAATTCCAGCTGGTGGCAACCATCATCAGTACGCTGTTGAGCGAGTGGTAAAACTACTCGATACTCTAGGTTTGAGCTCAAAATTTGTCGCTGTAGGCCATCGCATTGTCGCAGGCGGTGAAACCTTTAAAGGAACTGTGAAAGTTGATGAAACAGTTATTCAAGAAGTAGAGCGCCTTGCTGAACTTGCACCACTTCATAACAAAGCGAACGCTGAAGGCATGAGAGCGGCAATGGCGGCGTTCCCTTCACTGCCTCAATTTGCTGTATTTGACACTGCTTTCCACCAAACAATGCCAGCCAAAGCCTTTATGTACGCACTTCCTTACGAGCTTTACGAAGAGCATAAAGTGCGTCGTTACGGTGCTCACGGTACAAGCCACTACTACGTAAGCCGTGAAGCAGCGAAAATGCTAGATAAGCCGGTTGAAGAAAGCAGCTTTATCACTGTGCACTTAGGTAACGGTGCATCAGTGAGTGCGGTTAAAAATGGCGAATGTGTTGATACAAGTATGGGTTTGACGCCGTTAGCTGGCCTAATGATGGGCACTCGCTGTGGTGACCTTGATCCAAGTGTTATCGAGTTCCTTTTCCGTAAAGGCTGGGAAAAAGACGAAGTGTTCGAGATGATGAACAAGAAGTCAGGTTTCTTAGGTGTATCTGGTGTGACAAGTGATGCTCGTGGCGTACTAGAAGCAATGGAAGCGGGGAATTCACGTGCGAAGTTGGCATTTGAGATCTTCACTTACCGCGTTGCGAAATACATTACTTCCTACCTAGCGGCTCTGGATTCATTAGACGGCATCATCTTCACTGGTGGTATTGGTGAAAACTCACTACCAATTCGTCGTGAAATCTTGAAAAACCTAAAACTGTTAGGTTTTGTTGAAGATGAGAAAGGTAACGAAGATGCAAGATTTGGTAACGCAGGTGTTATTGCAACATCTGAGTTATTAGGTGCCAAAGCTCTTGTTATTCCTACTAACGAGGAATTTGTGATAGCTAAACAATCGGTTGAGCTATTGTAATATATAACGAAAACAGAAAGTTAAAAGCGAGCCTCGTGCTCGCTTTTTTACTTAAAGCAATTTGGTAATTACTCTTTGAGTTTCAGAGCTTCGCGCTTTTCGATTAAAAAATCCATCAAGACGCGGATTTTTTTCGGCATATGCTCTCGTGAAGGTATATATAAATAAAACCCAGGAAACTCTTTGCACCAAGGTGTCAGAACTCGGGTCAATCTTCCCTCATTTATGTGCTTTTCCACCCATAAATCAATATGCTTCACTAAACCCACACCCTGTATTGCAGCTTGTAACATACTATAGTCATCATTAAAAATAGCATTGCCTTTAGGCTCGAAAACGAGGGTGCGCTTTGCAACATCTGGAGAGGTTAGCGACCAATGATCAATTGTTCCGCTAGAGGTAAAACGATAAGCAAGGCAATTGTGACCTTCTAAATCCTCAGGAGTTTGAGGTAGTCCATTTTGCCTAAAGTATTCAGGAGAGCCCACTATTGCCGTTGTTAACGGCGGAGTAATAGGGACCGCAACCATATGTTCATCTAAGCTTAATCCTAAGCGAATGCCAGCGTCAACGCCTTCTGCGACGATGTTAGAAAACCCATCATCCATGATTAGCTCTAGGCGTATTTTAGGATAACGAGAGAGGAACTCACCTAGATAGGGCTCAATAAGCAGCCGAGCAGCGGTTCTTGATACACTGATACGGATTAATCCCGAAGGCTCAAGATGAGAGTCGTTCAATTCGTTAACGACCTGCTCAATGTTCATCAATGAAGGTTGCAAAATATCAAGCAGACGTTGGCCTTCTTGAGTCAACGACATACTTCTGGTGGTTCGATTAATTAACCGAACTTGTAGCTGTTGTTCTAACGCTTTTAGGTGTTGTGATAAGGCAGCACGGGTTACCCCCATTTCTAAGGCTGCTTTAGTGAAACTGCGATGGCGAGCAATATGTGCAAACCACGTCAGTGATGAAATTAAAGAAGGTTCTATTCTCATTTGTTAAGTATAACTAAACAGTCATGTAGATAAAACGATATTTATCCGAAACAGTGTGTTGACTAATATTACATCGAAGCTTAGGTCAGCCTGAGATGAACAGTTAACCTCTAATGGAGAATGTCGCTATGTCTAAAGTCACTTTCAAAAATCTCAATGGTCAAGGTATTGAGATTTCAGCGGTTATCAACTTCCCTACAGATTTTGATGCAAGTAAACAATATGCGGCGGTTGTTGTTTCACACCCAGGTGGTGGCGTAAAAGAGCAAACCGCAGGCCTATATGCGAGTAAACTTGCAAAAAGCGGCATAATTGCCATTGCGTTTGACCGTTCGTATCAAGGTGAAAGTACAGGTGAGCCTCGCCAAATGGAAAACCCTTACACGAGTACTGAAGACGTGAGCGCAGTCGTCGACTATCTGACAACGTTAGAGTACGTCGATAACGATAAAATTGGCGCAATGGGGATTTGTGCTGGTGCGGGCTATAGTGCAAATGCAGCGATCAATGATCGTCGAATCAAAGCACTGGGTATGGTTAGTGCCGTAAACATTGGCCAAATGTTCCGTAATGGTTGGGATAATTCGGTTAACGATGCTGACGCTGTTGGTTACTTAGAATTTGGTTCGAATGCTCGCACAACCGACACGAATGGTACAGAATTCGCGACTATTCCTCTAGCTCCGATGCGTGAAGAAGATGCCTCAAATGCAGAGCTACGCGAAGCTTGGGAGTATTACCACACACCACGTTGTGAACATCCAAATGCGCCGGGTTTTGCTCTAACTCGTAACTTAAACCAGATCATTACTTACGATGCGTACCACAAAGCGGAAGCATTCCTAACTCAGCCAATTCTTGCTGTCGTTGGTAGTGACGCAGGCAGCAAATGGATGAGTGATGACCTGATAGAACGTGCAGCGAGTTCAGATAAAACCTTGTATGCCATTGATGGTGCAAACCATATGTCGCTTTATGATGTTGCCGAATACGTCGATGACGCAGTATCCCAACTCGCATCTTTCTTCCAACGCACTCTTTAATATTCCCGATGAAAGGCTCAATTGCTTCGAGCCTTTCTGCTCTCAAGGCTTTTTACTCTTAAGGTATTGATTATGAATATGCAAAAAATCACTTTTAGAAATGCTGATATGGCTTGGGATATGTCTGCATTAATTTTATTTCCAGAAGGCTTCAATGAATCGAAACGCTACCCAACAATGATAAGCGTTCATCCTTTTGGTAGTTGTAAAGAACAAACATCCAGCGCTGTCTATGGTAAAGCCCTTGCTGAGTTAGGTTACGTCGTGATCGCATTTGACGCGAGCTTCCAAGGAGAATCGGGAGGATTGCCTCGCTACGTAGAAGACCCAAGTCAACGTGTTGAAGATATCAGTCGCGTTATCGACTATGCAGTAACTTTACCATATGTCGATGAGAATAGAATTGGTGGACTCGGTATCTGCGGCGGTGGTGGTTACATGATCAATTCAGCCCTAACCGAAAAGCGCTTGAAAGCTGTCGTAGGTATTACGCCTGTTAACTTAGGCCGCTTGTTCCGTGAAGGCTTTAGTATGTACGACCCTATCGCCAATCTTGAAGCTATGGCTGCACAGAGAACAGCCGAAGCTCGCGGCTCAGAGCTGAAAATCGATGAACTTCTTCCTCCAAATATTGAATTTGCAAAAGAAAATGGATTAACAGAACGAGACGTGTTCGAAGCTACTGAATACTACAAAACATCACGTGGACAAACCGAAGGTGGTGCAACTCGTATGCTGTTTTCACATGCACAGAAAACACTGAGCTGGGATGCCTTTGCATTTGCCGAAACGTTATTGACTCAGCCTGTTATGGCCGTGGTAGGGCAAAAAGTCGGGGCGTTTGGTGCTTATCGTGATGGGCAGGAAATTTATGGCCGCTCTGTTCAATCAAAAGACCGACAGCTGGTTAATTTGGAAAATTGGTCTCACTATGAACTGTATGACCATCCAGAAGCAGTCGGCATTGCAATGGACAAGGTTTCTGCATTCCTTGAAACACACTTAAAATAATCTAATAAGTTAGAAGCGTTTTGTAGAGTTGCAAAGCGCTTATTTTTAACAGCGTAAGATGTAGTTCGAAGCGAGTAGGTCGGTAAATCTTCGTGCGAATAACCTCATCTACAGGCTATTGACTAAATACCACTGCCAAATACTGTTTAAGACAATGTAGACTGAGACCTAATTAAAGGCGTTAGATAGGAAGGCAGTTTAATTCATGCGCAAATCAGATAAGAAGGTCGAGAATCTAATTAGAGAAGTGTTGACCGAAGTTTGTGAAGATACGCTAAAAGGCTACGATGGCTTTCTTTGGGTGACTCATACCGTCAAATTCTCTTCTTTTCCACAAAGTTTAGAAATAGTCTGTGTATTCGAAACGAAGCAAGATCGAGCTAACTTTTTTGAAGGAGAGGGCCGCCAGCATGTTTCCACAACTATTCAAAAGGCATTTAATAAGGTAGGAGTGCAACTAAAGAACGTCAGTAAGCAAATCAGTTACGATACAAAACAAAAGCATTAGCGCAGGCAGCAATGGTCCGTAATAAAATGGTGCTTGGCTACCTTGCTATAAAAATGCAAAGGGCACTGGATGGGCAATGAAGCTTCAGCTCACTTAGATATACATCGGTGTAACTATGAGTTATGGAGTTATGGATTGTGAATACGGTTGGTTTTCTAATGTTGCCTTAAGAGGCCATGATTAGTCGTTTACAATGAGTAAAGTACAAACTTCTGCATGGTGGATATCCGCAGAAAATTATTGAAAAGAAAGGCTCTAGCTGGAGCGGTCTATCATTTTCTTTGGGTTACCTCGACTATGAATAGCTTAATTGCTATGTTTCGCAAAATATATGGAGAATCTCCTGCGCGTTATTTTTCTAGATGCCGTGCAGAATAATGTGTTGACCGGCTGAGGGAAAAATGAAAACCAAAATAATAATGTCGTTTCTACTCGCTACATTGTGTGTCAGTGCCAGCGCCAGTACGAATGAGCCGAAATACCATTCTGCGCTAACAATCAAAACGGGATTCAGTGAAGACAGAGATAAGCCAGTAGAAGTCTATTATTGGTATCCCACAACGAACGAAAAAAACAATTTCACGTTTGGTAGGGGGAACATTTTTAAATCAGTCGAAACGCAGTTAGATGCCCCTTTAGCAAGTGGAAAATTTCCCGTTGTGCTTTTGTCGCAGGGCGGAACACGGTCAGCGTTTTCCCACAGTGGTTGGATAGCCTCGAGCCTGGCGCAACAAGGTTATGTCGTTGTGGTACCAAAGCCTCCTGCACCGAACGAAATCAATGCAGAAATGGCTGTCGATGAAATCACATTCAGAACCAGTGATTTGGTGCTTGGGCTGAACGAATTAAGTTCGGTCGGGATACTGTCCGGAGGCGTAGATACTGATGCAGTGCAGGGGGTCGGCTTTTTTCTGGGCGGCACATCTATGCTGATGCTCTCCGGAGCGCAAATAAGCCCGGAGAAATATCGAACATCGTGTCACAACGCCACCAATGTAGACTGTCATTGGTTACGTGAAAATAACGTTGATATTACCAGCATCCCGGATCAAAAATTTCCCCGATTTCAGTCTGAAAACAAACTGAAATCGGTCGTCGTTATCAACCCTGAGCTAACGAAAACTTTTGTCCCTGAAACTCTGGCCTTGATGAACAATGCTATCACCGTGGTGGCGCTCTCTGATCGGCTATATCCCGCACTGACACCAGCCGAATCACTTGTTGCTCTTCCCAATGTAACATTTCAAGAGATCCCCAGTGCGAGTCAGTTTAGTGCGTTCGCAGAATGTACTGAGCGTGGCATTAAAATTCTCGCATCAGAAGGGGAGGAAGCACTTTGCCAGGAGCGTGACGAGGTTTCCAGAAAGGACAATCATCGGCACATTTTGGATGTAATTCTGGCCAGGTTAACAAAGTCATAAGAGTGCAACAATGAGGAGCTTTCTTACACATTGTGTGCTTGGACCAGCAAAGCGAGAAGTAAGTTTTTGCAGGCTTATCCTTTCACCATAGTGCAAGGCCTACTAGTGACCGTGTTATTTGCTCTAACTAAGTACTTGTACCAACATTTTGAAACTTAGAAGAATACACAAAATACCAACGATTTTCTTAAGAACTTTATTTGGGAAATACTCTGCACAACGCACGCCGAGGCTAGTAGTTAAGTAGCTACTAATGGAGAAGCTGAGCATTGCAGGAAGGTATATGTATCCTAAGACTAAGTTGTTCCAATCTGTATTTTCCCATCCGTTTAACATGTAACCGAGGCTTCCTGACAGCGCGATAGGGAAACCTATCGCAGCAGAGGTTCCAATAGCACGTTTTACTTCAAAATTTTGCTGGACAAGATAGGGGATGATCAACCCCGCACCGCTTATAGAGACAAGTGCTGATACAGAGCCAATGACCGAGCCTACAGTGATATTACCGATAGCCCCATGCGGGTTAGGGTTGTACTCATTTTCAGTGTTGAGAAACATCTTATAAGCAACATACAACATGAATACGCTGAAAAAGCCTGCCAGATAGACTCCTTGTAGATACGATGCTACGAATGTGGCGCAAAATGTTCCGACTAGAACTCCGCTCAACATTTTTACTACCATTGTCGAGTCTACATTCTCTTTTTTGTAGTGAGCGCGCATGCTGCCCAATGTTGTAACAATCATCGAAGCCATTGATGTCCCCAACGCAAGATGCACTACTTCCGTATCAGCTATTCCCTGTAGTGAAAATAGAAACGCAAAAATAGGGACGGCCATTCCACCACCACCCACACCAACGAGTCCTGCGAGAAAGCCAATGCCCAAGCCTGCCGTAATGTAATAGATAATAAAGATAGGTTCGTTCATGATGGTTCTGCCTTCGATAAAATGGTCGTTGCTAAAATGTTACTCGAACGCTAACTTGCTATGGTAACGTTAAGAGGACAGAAAATAATGAATAATGGCCAAAATGGAATTGAGTAAATAAAGTGACAAACTCTGATTACAGCGAATGGAAAAATGGCGCCGCACTGATCGTTAAGGAGTGGCAGCATGAAAGGAGCGACTTCAACCATTTGGATCAACGGCCACATAATTGGCACAGTCATCATCGAGGCCAGTTACTGTGTATAGATGAAGGGCTAATTCAGGTCAAAACCGATGAAGGAACGTGGATACTACCACCTCACCGAGCTGGTTGGATCCCCCCGGGTGCGATGCACAGTGTTTATTTTTGTGGTTCTCTGAAAGGTCGTTCATTACTGTTTACTCCAGAGAGTTGTGAGCGGTTTCCAATGAGACCTTGTGTTATCCAAATGAGCGATGTGTTGAAAGCCCTATCGGTTAGAGCATCGATATGGAGCAAAACAGACGATCTATCCATACAGTCTTTACGTATTCTTGCCGTAATATCCGATGAAATCGTCAATAGCCCTCATGAGTCACTCCACATCCCGCTGCCCAGAGATCCGAGACTGCAAAAAGTTACTCAAGCAATTTTAATAGACCCAAACAGCAAACATTCTGTGGAGCATTGGGCCAATATTGGGGCAGTCTCATCTCGGACGTTAAGACGATTGATTCGAAGTGAGTTAAACATGAGTTTTAATGAATGGCGGCAACAAGTACTGCTAATACATTCATTAGAAATGATAGCTCGAGGGGAATCTGTAGGAGCGGTTGCACATGCTTTGGGTTATTCGACGCCCAGCAACTTTATCGCGATGTTTCGTCGGGTCTATGGCGATTCACCTACGCGTTACTTTTCTAATCGCGGAATATAATTTCCGTGCTCGCATGCTCATGATGTTCCCCTAATTATTTTTAATCAAAAAAGGTAAATATTGAAAAGATTAATTGTTATGTTATAACATTGCTTTGTTTGGGGCTCTACAATTTGTTGTTTAAAGAATTGATCTCACAACCAGTAGTCTCCTATTGAGAGAGAGTAAACGTTGATTTCTTCACAAGCGTTGTCTGACTTGACTCTACATGGGGTGGGACTGTGTCAATATGTCCGTGAACTAGAGCGAAATCGTAACGATTACTAGGTCTCATAGCCCTAGAAAATCAACGTTATTAAAACCTTTACCTGACCTTTTTAACGCTTGGGAGGAAGATATATGAGCATTGATGTAGTTGAGAACCCGCTTCGTGTCCAAACAACATCATCGTTGGCGATATCGACATCAGCGAACATACTTAGCGACATCTACAAACCAGAGCACAATATTGCCATATGGCAGCGAACGCTCTCGAAAGAGTTGACGAAGGACATTAATCTGATGCTGGCACAGGAGCCTAGATTGGCACTGGTACAAAGTGTCACGCCAGATGATGCTGCACAATGGGTACGAAGCAAGTTAAAGGGCTATGCGTGTGCTGATGCGCTGAGTGAAGATGTTGCTTTAATCGTCGATATGTTCTGCTGTTTGTTTGAGGTTAAAGAAGCAGGTTTGAGGCTAACTCGCCTAGACAGCCCGATGTGCCCGAAATTTCACTTTGATCGTGTGCCTTGCAGACTTGTCATAACTTATACCGGCCGAGCGACCGAATGGTTAACCAACGATACCATTGATCGCACTAAACTCGGTGCCGGTAGTCTTGGTCAACCTGATCACCTATCGGGCTTATACGACTCTGAAAGTGCCATACGACGAATGCAGCCTGGCGATGTTGCCCTGCTCAAAGGAAGTGGTTGGGAAGGCAATGAAGCCACTGGACTTATACATCGCTCTCCACATGTTGCAGACAATGAACGTCGCTTACTACTCACATTGGATTTCATCTAGAGATATGAGAAAGCTCAAAACGGTAGATGACGTCATGAAGCAGGTAGAGAAAATCTGCCTGCTGCGAGGTAAACAACTCACTACTAAACGGAAATTGATACTGACTTCACTGCTATATGCGGAGAAGCCGCTTTCTGCCTACGAACTAGTTGACTACTGCAATCACAACTTTTCTCAAAACATTCAAGCGATGTCGGTTTATCGAATACTCGATTTCCTTGAAGCAGAGCACTTTGTCCATAAGCTCAATACATCTAGTAAATACGTCGTTTGTTCTCAAATCGCGTGCGATCAGGAGCATGGCGTTCCACAGTTTTTGATTTGCTCTCAGTGTGGAAAGGTTAGTGAAATAGCGGTTGAAGCCAATGTTATTTCTAGCGTATGTGCGAAAGCCATACAAGAAGGCTTCACCGTTCTTAGCCCACAATTTGAGATTTCCTGTGTTTGCGATGAATGCGCAAAGCGCCCGCTATGAGGCGGACACACGATTTCCCCTTATAGCTTCACAAGGTGACCGAGTATTGGCCACCTTTTCAAATTATCTAAAGAATGAATTATGTCAGCAACATTGATTAAAAACGCTCGGGTGGTCAACGAAAGAGCCATTACCGAAACAGATTTACGTATTGTTGATCAAAGAATTGACAAGATTGCTACTAATATATCCGTACAACACGGAGATATTGTAATTGATGCTAAAGGGGCTTATTTACTGCCAGGCATGATTGACGATCAAGTGCATTTCCGAGAGCCAGGGCTGACACATAAAGGCACAATTGCAAGTGAGTCGCGGGCAGCGGTGGCTGGCGGTATTACAAGCTACATGGAAATGCCCAATGTTAGTCCGGCTACAACGACTATTGACTCGTTAGAGCGCAAGTTCGCTCTCGCTAAAGAAAGCTCGTTTGCGAATTATTCTTTCTACCTCGGTGCAACCGAAGACAATCTTGAACAGATTAAACAACTTAACCCCAAACAACATTGTGGTGTGAAAGTATTTATGGGGGCATCAACAGGAAATTTGTTAGTCGAAGATCCGCAAGCGTTAGAGTCAATTTTTCGTGACTCTCCAGTACTCATTGTTACTCATTGTGAAAGTGGGACTGTTATTAAACAAAACCAGCAAAAGCAAAGGCTTAAGAAGCCAGGTTTCACTATCGAAGACCATCCCATTTTGCGTGACGAAGAGGCCTGTTACGCTTCATCTTCTTATGCGGTAGAACTTGCCAAAAAGTATCACAGCCAACTGCATGTGCTGCACATCACAACGGCGAAGGAGCTAGCACTTTTTGACGAGGGAGACATTCGAGATAAATCAATCACTGCGGAGGCTTGTGTTCACCATCTTTGGTTCAGCAACAAAGATTATGGCGCTCTTGGTAATTTGATCAAATGTAATCCTTCAATCAAGTTTCCTAGTGACCGCGATGCGTTGTTAAAAGCGTTAAATACGGGGCAAATAGATATCATTGCAACAGACCACGCTCCTCACACTTGGCAAGAAAAACAAGTGCCTTACGAGCAGGCTCCAGCCGGACTGCCGTTAGTTCAGCATGCGTTACTTACTCTCTTCGAGCATGTCCGTTTAGGTCATATGAGTTTGACTCAAGTAGTCGAAAAAACTGCGCACAACCCGGCCATTCGCTATGGCATTCAAGGCCGAGGTTTTATTCGTGAAGGTTACTACGCCGATTTGGTGTTGGTTGATGCTCATACCCCAACACGAGTTAGCAACGAAAACAGTTTATATCACTGTGGTTGGTCGCCTTTTGCTGGACATGAATTTTCAGCTCAAATTCAAAAGACTTGGGTCAATGGCGCGCTAGTTTATGCCAATAACAAAGTCATCGATAAACCAGCTGGAGCGATGCGTTTATCCTTCAATCGTTAAGTCGCTGACCGCAAAGAAAGAGCCATAAACAAACTGGAAGCATTATGTTAAGAAGAAACCCAACGGGCCATATGCCACAGGTGTCCTCAACAGCCTTTATCGATCCAACCGCTATTATCTGTGGCAAAGTCATTATTGAGGATAACGTTTTTATTGGACCCTATGCTGTTATTCGAGCTGACGAAGTTAATAACCATGGAGACATGGAAGCTATCGTCATCAAACGTGACACCAATATCCAAGATGGTGTCGTAATTCACTCTAAGGCAGGGGCTGCGGTGACCATTGGTGAGCGCTCATCCATTGCTCATCGTTCGATTATTCATGGTCCTTGCCAGGTTTGTGATGATGTTTTCATTGGCTTCAACTCCGTCGTGTTCAATAGCGTCATCGGTGAGAGGTGTGTTATTCGTCATAACTGTGTCGTCGATGGCCTCGATTTACCCGCTTATTTCCATGTACCACCGATGACCAATATTGGTGTCGGTTTTGATTTAGAGAGTATCTCTAAAGTGCCGCCAGAATATTCAGCTTTTTCCGAATCCGTCGTTTCTGCCAACCATGAACTAGTCCAAGGCTACCGGAGAATTGCCAATGAACTTTAATAAGCCACTGATTTCGCGAGTGCCGACTAACATCATCACTGGCTTTCTCGGGGTGGGGAAAACATCGGCAATAATGCACTTATTGACCCATAAACCGAGTCATGAACGTTGGGCTGTATTGGTCAATGAATTTGGCGAAGTTGGTATTGATGGCAGCTTGTTACAAGGCCAAAAAAAACAACAAGACCAAGTGTTTATTCGAGAGGTCCCCGGGGGATGTATGTGCTGTGCAGCAGGTCTTCCGATGCAAATCGCCTTAAATCAATTATTGTCTGAAGCAAGGCCAGATCGATTGTTGATTGAACCTACAGGCCTTGGTCATCCTAAAGAAGTACTGCAAGTGCTATCGACCGAGTATTATCGTCAAATTCTCGCTTTGCAAAAAAACATTACTTTAGTCGATGCACGTAAACTATCGGATCCTAAGTACACTGAGCATGAAACGTTTAACCAGCAAATCACTATCGCAGATACAGTGGTAGGTAATAAGCGCGATCTCTATCAAGATGAAGATGAGCAAAAGCTGACGGCTTATATAGCAAAGCTCGGTCTGCGGGAAACAAAAGTGATTTTCGCTGAACATGGCGCTATCCCTTTTCATGAATGTGAGGGAGCGACTCGTATTGACGTGCAAAAAACGCCCTCTGTTCTTTATCGTGAAAGAGAGAAAAAGTCACTTGTTCCTGAGTTGCCTATGCCTGAGAGCGGCATTCTAAAAGCAACCAATCAGGGGGAAGGTTTCTACAGTATCGGTTGGCGTATATCCGCTGAAAACGTGTTCGATCATCAAAAGCTGAGATTATTGCTGCTCGACCTCAAGGTCGAACGAATGAAAGCGGTTTTTATCACGGGAAGCGGTATTTTTGGTTACAATCTAACATCAGATGGACTCACAGAGTTTGAACTAGACGAGTGTTCAGAAAGCCGCCTAGAACTGATCTCTTCCGGTCTAGATGACCAATTTGAAGATAGATTATTTCGATGTTTGGAGAAGGCATCATGATAGAAAAGAGAAAACTCTCCTTTTAACCATAATGTCTTACCTCCTTAAAATTCTAGTGGGGTTTCTTTTAAAGCTGCGCTTAGGGCACTTATGCTGCCGTATTAGGGTGGGGTTAGTACCCGTATTTTCTGCCTATGCGGTTCAGGCACAGTTTTATTCATGGGGTGAGGTATCCACGTTACACGTGGCCTAATTACTTGCTTTAAGTTACACGGAAGAAACACGTCTTTTTTTAGCGAGGGCCATTGCTATATTTGCGGTACTGTAGGCGCTCTCATTGATAAAGTGCGGGTAAATTTCCCCTTTGCCATTCCAATGGATATCATAACCAGCGAAAGTCGCTAATAAAGGTGCTCCTGGTTTGACCGCCTCAAAATCTCTGCCACAAATAGTAGGGTGTACTAGTGCTTGCCGCATACCCTCTTGATCAAGTGGAACCCTGATTTCTTCGGTGTAAAAAAACGCCTCATAATCGCTCAGTAAGCCTATTTGGTTGAGGTTGTGCTTTTCAACATAGTCCAATACTGCGGTAAGCATCTGTTTCATCAACTCCAACGTACTGTACTCTAGCGCACCATGTGCTTGCGCCCCGACCTCAATCATTATTCCATATTGCCCAGCAGTACAAAGGTAAGGTTGCTCTTGCCATTCTTTTCGCTCTTCGAAAAGGATATGTGCTGATGGCATTCGTTGTTTGACGTACGCGCCCAGTTTCCGATAAAAAACATCGTTAGAAAGCAAAATCAACGTCGCTCCCATATTGCTTGTTGTATTGTGCAGGTCAACAATCAACAGTTTTTCTTGGTTTGCATATTTTTCGATAAATTGATGTGCAATCTTGCTTTCATGCAAATCAGGACAATGATTGCTATTCATTGCTGAGAACTCGCGATTTAAGTCTGTATCGATGTATCGGACGTTGTGTTTTGCTGCTTCGGAGTTTGCGATGATCGAGCAGGCTGAAAAGGTTGATCTATTGACAGAGTAACGTTTTTCTTTGATTAGTTTATGTAAATAAATACCAGAAAGTTCGTTTCCGTGTGTTCCTGCAACGATAAGTGCTGAATTGAATGTGTTCATTATTGAGCCTTCTCAAAGAGAATGGGTTGAATGACTGGTCTTCTCTTAGCCAATCCAGTGAACTGAATAAACGTTTACTAAACTGAGTAAAAATAATCCTAGATATGTTATAACATAACAATAGTTGTTATTGATACTTAGTTTCTCATGAGTCAGTTTAAATTTATTGCTTTAATCGTTGCTGTGTTTTGTTTTTCGGTCGCTTTGCTTCTACCTACAGAGGATGAGCCAAATCAAGATAGTCACAGCACTCAACTGAATCAAAGCAGTGATTCGTCACCACCTCCATCATCAAAGATAGTGGTTCCCTCAGATAGCAGTTTGACTCCGTTGCCTAAACCTAAACCTAAACAAATACACTACATAGTTAAAGTGGGAGATACGCTCAGTGGTATCTTCGCTCAATTGGGTCTCCCTTACGGTATTTTGCAGCAAATTCTCTCAGTTGATCTTGATCACCTCCAGCTAGATATGATTCAGCCCGGAGAAGAGCTTGAATTAGTGATGGATGACATGGGGCAATTGAGTCGACTAATTTATCATATGAGCCTTGTAGAGAAGGCTATCTACACTAGAGAAAACGATGGCTCCTTCTCTTACGAATTTCAGGAAATTTCAGGGGAATGGCGTGAAACCTTATTTTCGGGAGAAATCAAAGGGAGTTTTTCAGTCTCGGCACATCGAGTAGGATTGGCATTAGGCCACGTCGCAAATATTACGCAGGTGATGAAAGATAAGATTGATTTTGCGCGATCTCTTAGAGCCGGTGACCGTTTCGATATATTAGTGAAACAGCAATATTTAGGTGAACACAAAACTGGCAATAGTGAGATTAAGGCTATTTCTTTTAACTTAGCGAAGGGCGAAGTCGCTGCATTTCTAGCCGAGGATGGACGGTTCTATGATAGAGCTGGTAACAGTTTGGAGCGAGCGTTTAACCGTTATCCTGTCGATAGGGCATACCGCCGAATCACCTCTGGGTTTAACCCTAAGCGTAAACACCCAGTGACGGAAAGAGTCACCCCGCATAACGGAACGGATTTCGCGACACCAATCGGTGCGCCAGTTTATTCTACTGGGGATGGAAAAGTAATTGCGGTCCGCAAGCACCCTTATGCCGGTAATTATTTAGTGATTGAACATAACAGTGTGTACAAAACTCGTTACCTACACTTGAATAAAATCTTGGTTAAAAAAGGTCAAGTTATAAAGCGTGGGCAAAAAATAGCCCTCTCTGGGAATACTGGTCGTTCAACCGGACCACATTTACATTTTGAAGTTTTAGTTCGTAATCGTCCGGTTGATGCAATGAAAGCCGACTTACCTATCGCGAAGTCGCTTCCTAACATCCAGAAACCTTCATTTTTGGCGCGAGTATCAGAGTTTGATTATCTAGTAGAAACGAAAAACTGAGTCCCGACAATTTGTTAGGGCTCAGTTATGCTATTTTGTGTTGTGAGGTTGGAGCAATAGGTGAGTGTCAATATGTGTTCCTAGAAGAATAATGACTGCGATTTTTTCTTTTACGTGCGCCCACATCCGCAACATCGGACGCTTTGCAACAACCTCCGCCTTTGATCGGCCTACGTGAAAACATCACACCAATCGCGAGCATCGCAATACAACTTAGGAAAATAAGAATGGTAAGAACTAAAGTCATAACACCACCTCCTATAAATCGCTGTACTGTCATCTTTCTCCAATTTTATAAACAAAGCAATGGTCGTTTTGTAACCACTTATTATTTTTATCAATAGTCAGACCTTTGCTGGTGATGAAACGTGATGAGAAACGAAGGCTAGCTCTGAAAAATCAGCCTCTGTGGTCTTAACCGACTCTTAATCTTTGGGTACAAGACAGCAATTGGATTCCTTCTATAACTCATCAAATTGTTATGTTATAACATGCATTCATCCAGAGTTTGTAGGTCAAAGGTATGCCATCAATTCCAGTCACCATTTTGCATGGGTTTCTCGGGTCAGGGAAGACCACGTTTTTACGCAATATTCTTCAACAAGCCGATTATTCTGGTGTTGATCTGTCAGTTATTGTGAATGACATGAGTGAGTTAGACGTCGATGGCGTGCTTATCTTAAATACCGATGCGGTGAGTGAAGAGCAGGGCAACTTTGTCACGATCAGTGGAGACAGCATCAGCAGCCTGAGTGGTGTAAAGCAGCTCGATAAAGCCCTTAAAAAGCTCTGCGCAGAAAAATCGCCAGAATGGATTGTGATTGAAACATCGGGCAGTAGTCATCCTTTGCCTTTGGTTGAGTATTTCAAAAATAACGCACAATTCGCTCTCAAAGACGTGATTACGTTGGTGGATGCGACTTGGTTGCGAGATGACTATCGACAAGGCTCTGCCTTAATTCCGAAGTGGCAAAAGAACGTACAGCAGGGTGTTCGCGGCGTTGAAAACTTGTTGGTAGAGCAAATCATGTTCTCAAACCGTATCATGCTCACCAAGACGGACAAAGTGGACGACAATACCGTTCGCAACATCGCGCAGGCGATTCACCCGCTTAATGTTTACACCGAGATAATCAAAACGTCATGGGGAAACTTAGATATCCGCATGTTGAAAGGTGAGCAAGACTACAATTTCTTCCTCGTTGAGCAGTTAACCGCAGAACTTCGTGAGACGGCGAATGAGCCGTTGAATCTCTCTGATAAAGACGAACAAAGCCTTGTCGCCAAAGTGATCAAAGATGATCGACCTTTTCATCCTGCGCGTTTGTGGAATACCTGCCATCAGTATTTAACTAAAGGTGTGTTCCGCAGTAAGGGGTTCTTTTGGTTCCCAACTCGAGACGATGTTTCACTACTTTGGAGCCAAGTAAACGGCAATGTGGGGCTTGAAATTACAGGCTTTTGGCGCGCTTCGGTAATCAATGACGAATCGCAAAACTTCACAGAGGAACATCGTCAAATCCTACAAGATAAGATAGACAGCGTTGAAAGCCGCTTTGGTGATCGTCGTTGTCGCTTAACGGTGATTGGGCAAGAAAACGAAGTCGATGTGTTTATTGATGCGCTGGAAAACTGCTTTTTAACGGATGTGGAATTGGAGCAATGGCAACAAGGGGCAACATTTGAAGATCCTTGGCCAAAGAAAATAGCTAAGTTGAGCCAGAAGAAGACGGTTTGAATGCGATGGTGAGGATTCCCTCGCTGCATGTTTGCTCGGGTTGTTTCGAGAACGGACTTACTGAATTGGCTCGGTATACCAAAATTGGCTCTGTGTAACGAGAAAGCCTCTCGAATGGTGAGAGGCTTTTTTGTATCTCAGTCGTTTACTGTTCCCATTCAGGGAAAGGGTCTTCCAGAGATAACCAATAGTCGAGTCCTTGCTCCATCTCATCTTCTGTTAACAAGCATTCGTTGAGACGAGCAATCAATTTCTCTTGCTCTAATCCCTGACCAATAAACACCAATTCTTGTCGCATATCGCCGTATGGTTCTTGCCAAATGTCGTTTATAGCATCGAGGTAATCTTGATCCGTCGGCCATTCCTCCTTCGGAATCGCTTTCCAAAACATACCCGCAACACCATAACGTGCGATGCCTCCCGCTTGGCTCCATTGACCGACAAACTCTGGTCTTGTTGCTAGCCAAAAGTAACCTTTGGAACGAATCAGTTTGCCGTAATCTTTCGCATTGTGGAGGAAGTCGTAAAACTTCTCTGGATGGAAAGGGCGTCTCGCATGATAGGCAAAGCTGGAAATGCCGTATTCTTCGGTTTCAGGTATGTGCTCGCCTCGCATTTCCTTCAACCAACCTGGGGCTTGTTGTGCCTTTTCAAAACTGAAGCTTTGTGTGTCGAGTACCGCATCAAGTTCTACTTCACCATTCGAGATAGGAAGAATAGTGGCCGATGTATTGAGAGTTTTAAGAATAGCAAGAAGCCTTTCGATTTCTGATTTCTCAGCGAGGTCGGTTTTACTTATCAAGATAACGTCAGCGAACTCTACTTGATCAACGAGCAAGTCGGCGACGCTGCGTTCATCGTCTTCACCTAAGGATTCGGCTGTCTCTGTTAAGAACTTAGCTTCATCGTAATCACGCAGAAAGTTAATCGCATCAACTACTGTAACCATGGTGTCTAAACGTGCAACGTCTGAAAGTGAGAGCCCGTTTTCATCGGCAAAAGTAAAAGTCTCTGCAACGGGGAGTGGCTCGGCGATGCCAGTGGACTCGATAACTAAGTAATCGAATCTGCCTTCTTGCGCGAGTTTAGTGACTTCTTCAAGCAGATCTTCACGCAGGGTACAACAGATGCAACCGTTACTCATTTCAACCAACTTTTCTTCACTGTGGTTGAGAGAAACTTCATTCTGAACGGTCGCTGCATCGATGTTGACTTCGCTCATGTCGTTGACGATGACCGCAACTTTTCTGCCTTGTCTATTGTTAAGAATATGACTTAAAACGGTTGTTTTTCCTGCGCCTAGAAAGCCGGACAAAACCGTAACAGGGAGTTTCTGGGTGTTCATGCTCATGCTCTTTATAGTGTAATGTTATAATATAACAATTAATATAGTCGGTGATCTTAACTCTGGCATCAAGCAGTTTGTGAGTGTGTCGAGCACTGCACCTTATTGGCGGCTTTATTTGTCGTTTAGTTGCACAGGTTCAGATGTCCGGAATTTAGAGATCAAACTCTTATCTCGGTGTGGAGGTTCTATGAACGAAGAGAAAAAGCATGTCATGACAGAAGAAGAAATTCTTGCAGCGCCCGAGGCGGATTATATGAATGAAGCTCAGCTAGCGTTTTTTGAAAACCGATTATTTGAGCTTTATGAATTGACGTTAGCGCATATTGAACGCGCGAAAGAAGAGATGATTGCGCCAATGGAATTCAGTGACGAAAGCGATAGGGCGTCCAGTGAGGAGCAATCTGCAATCGCATTAAGAATCATAGATAGAGAGCAAAAGCTGTTACCTAAGATTCAACAATCGTTGGCTCGCTTGCGCGCAGGGGAGTATGGCTATTGTTTAGAGTCCGGAGAACCTATCGGCATTCCAAGGTTATTGGCACGACCTACTGCTGAATATAGTGCAGAAGTAAAAGCTCAAATGGAGTCAAAAGAGCACTGGTATAAACACTAAAGCCTCACTATCTTATGACGTCGATATTCTTCTCGTTCACTTGTTTTTTTGATGTTCTCTGAGAAGTCTAAAGCGATGGCGACTACCGTTGGGTATGGTAGTCATTACCTTTGAGATATTAATAGTTATCGATAGGATAGAAGTAAGTTCTGTATTGTAAATAACGCACCATTTTTGTTTTTCTGAATGAGCTCTCGCTATGTTAGCGTCAAACATTTTCTCTGCTACTTCAAGCTGATCTTCTATCCTTAAAGCTAAATTAGTACTGGAGAAAGTAGCATGATTGACTTTGTGGCAACTTTTATCTTTTTCTTTGCTGTCATCGATCCCATAGGTACTGTGCCCGTTTTTATCGCAGCCACAAAAAGCTATGAAGAAGTGGCAAAGCGTAAGGTCGCTCTGTTTGCGACTCTATTCTCCGCTGCTATCCTACTGTTTTTTGTTGTTGCTGGTGAAATCATACTTACAGCAATGCGTATTCCCTTGTCTGCGTTTCAAATCTCGGGCGGTATCGTATTGTTCTTGTTTGCTTTGACTATGATATTTGGTGAGAGTAAACCAGCAGAAGAAATCAGAACGCTCAATAGTCATCATGATACAGCAGTTTTTCCTCTAGCCATTCCATCAATTGCTAGCCCTGGCGCAATATTAGCCGCCGTTTTACTCACAGAGAACGTGCGGTTTAATATTTGGGAGCAAGTCCAGACCGTGGCTATGATGCTGCTGGTACTATTGGTTGTTTATATCTTGCTATTAATGGCCAGCGGCATACACAGGATTATTGGGAATACAGGAGCTAGTGCTGTAAGTCGGATCATGGGGTTGATATTAGCCGCTGTGGCCACGACCAACACTCTGAATGGGATTGAAAGTTACTTTGACCTTTAAGGCTGTTTCGCAAACTGAGCTGAAGGAGTTGAAAGTAAAATGCATAGATGTTGAGGGTATATATCAGATGGGGGAACTGGAGCAACACTTGCCCCCATTGAGCTGTGCCAATACTCAAAGATTAGCTGCTAGAAAACAATATCGATAATTTCTCCGCTTAGGCACTACTCTATAATCTTGTAGTCTCGCAGTATATAGAGCCTAGCATGGAGGAATTTATTAGCTTCAACGTGCCAAGACAAGACTTTTTCATGCCGTGAGAGTATCTGAAAAGTCGGGAGGCTGAGAAGTTTATTCAGTATGGCTCTTATTGGGCAGTTTATGGATCAGCCAGTAACCAAGACTCATACTAAGAACTACAGCCGCAATTCCAATCAGGTACATTGGAGACAAGGTTTCAAAGTCTATAATAATGACCTTTCGGGAGATTGCCATCAGCGCGGTGGCCATGACGATTTTTACATGAATAACATTTTCTCTCAGGTAAATAGTTATATTGATGAAAATTTCAATAGCAATTAAAACGGCCATAAAAGCACCAAAAGTGGCTAGCATATCTGAAATCGTCAGAATGAGTTTAGGTGGCGTGATAAGTTTTTGATATATCGTCCATGCAACATCTATCACACCCATGACGATTACAAACAACATAACTATCGACAATACTCTTACAGACCAATGAATCACTACCTGTAATTTCTTTGTTAACTTATCATTTTTATCGACTTCCATGACCCTGTTTCCTTCGCTTGTTTATGTTCACTTAACCTTCATATGTTGAAGCTAGACAATTGAATACATGTCGTTTAAAGCATAGTTGCTGTGGTGAGAGATAGAAGCGTCCGAGGGAAGGAAGTTATGAAACTTAGGAGTGGGCACAATGTTGGACACATAATGTAATCTCTGGTGTCATGCGTTATTACCTCATTGCCTCATTTCTGATCGTGACGAATCGACTGATGAGGTGGTGATTCATCACCTTCACGGCAAACTGAATGAGCGAATACCACAACGTATTGATACTGGGCAAATCGATGCGTTTGTTGCTCCGTGCGTTGTTAATAGAAATCCAAGCGAATAAGGAGTGGGTAATCGCTCAAAAGTCGGGTGGAAAAGCGGTAAAACGGCGAAAATTATTGGAACTAAGTCAAAGCCCTTTTTTGATGAAAAGGCTTATTGATCTGAACACACCAATTTTCCATATAAGTAAATCCACAAATACAAATCTAAAGCTGGCGATAAAGAGCTTTAATATTGATAAATATATAAACAGCTTGGGCGCTGAAGAAATTTCAGTATACTGCGCTTAGGTTACACTGGAGAAAAAATCGCCGTATTCCCAGCGAGAATCCTTTTATAAGAAATAGAAATCGCGTTTGAATATGCAACCAAACGATTTTGCCGCTTGCAGTTTATTCGGTATACAAATAATAAACCTTTGACTAGTCCGAAGGTCGGTCAAATGAGAGAAAGTCATGTTTTTTAATAAGTCGCTTCAACAAGAAAATCAACGATTAAAGCAGGAGTTGCAAATCCTGCAGCAAATCCAAACCAGTTTAGATGAAGAGATGATCCGCTTAACATTGGATAGTAAAGGCCTCATTACTTCTGCAAATACCAAACTACAGCAAGAACTTTTCTTACATGATGATGAGATCTTAACGAAATCAATTACTGAATTGGTACCGTCAAATTCGCGCAATACAGACCACTTTCATCGAATGAAGAAAGCCGTCCAAGATAAAGTGTTCTGGAATGGGGCATTGCAAGTACAGAAAGGTAATGGTGAGGAAGCCTGGTTAAGAACGATTATCCAGCCTGTTTTAAATGAGCGCAGAGAAGTAGAAAGCTTTTTTGTTTTTGCTTCTGAACTTACGCGAACGATCAAATCATCCCGTGAGCAAGAGGACATGCTAAATGCATTAAGTCGTTCTATGGCGGTGATTGAGTTCACATTAGATGGCCATGTTTTAAAAGCCAACGATAATTTCCTAAACACAATGGGTTATACGCTTGATCAGATTCAAGGGAAGCATCATCGCATGTTTTGTGATCAGGAAGAGTCGAGCTCTCAAGCTTACCGTGAGTTTTGGCAACGTTTAGCAAAAGGGCAATTTTCATCAGAGCGATTCAAACGAGTTAACCGTTATGGTGAAGAGGTGTGGCTAGAGGCTTCATATAACCCTATCCATAACGACAGAGGAGAGCTCTACAAGGTCGTTAAGTTCGCGACAGATATTACCCAGCAGGTGATGCAGGAACAGAAAATGGCCCAGGCTGCGCAATTGGCGAACGAAATCTCCCAAGAAACTGGTACACAAACCCTGCAAGGGCAAGAGGTTATAGGCTCAACGTTAGAAAAGATGCAGATACTTTCCGAGCAAATGCAGCAAGCGAACACCGCGATTGACGAGCTTAAAGCGCACTCATCGCGTATTAGCGAGTTGGTAAATAGCATCAGTGGTATCGCTGACCAAACTAACTTATTGGCGTTAAATGCGGCGATAGAAGCGGCTCGTGCGGGTGAGCATGGTAGAGGTTTTGCCGTTGTTGCTGATGAAGTCAGACAGCTTGCTACAAGAACCAATGCAACCACCGATGAAATTGTCACAATGGTCAGTGAAAACCTACAGCGAACAGATAACGCAGTTAAGCTGATCGCTAAATGCCAAAAAGAAGCACTAGATACGCTAGAGCTCTCTGAAAAAGCAGGCAATGTGATGAATGAAATACAAGATGGCGCTAGCCGTGTTGTAGAGGCCGTGGAGCAATTTAACCGCTCGTTGTAGTTAATCAATAGGTTTTCATTGTAGGGGCGATGGGTAAAAAGCAATTCACCTTATTCAACCTGTATTGAGGAGCGTTGAAGTCGCAATACTACTCCTGCCGCAGTCAAGTTAAGCGTTTTGAAGGAGGGGTAGTTCGACACCCCGTACAGGTTTTAGCCAGTTTGCTTGCTGTATAGAATGCTAAAGTAATTTAGTATGCGAAAAGGCTTGCCTTAAGACTTTGCCTGCATTTAATGTATCTAGAAGCAGAACTTCAATCTGCGTGACAACAATACAGGAGAGGATCGGGCTTTCACTTTTTCGCTCGACACAAACCCCTTTCAAATTTACACAGTAGCGCAGTAAAACTCTCTTGCTGCGCTATTGTGTGTTCCATATTTTGTGAGTACTTATGTTTAACTCAGAACGCAAAGCGACGGTTATTCTGGTTGCGACGACGATGATCGCGGCACTTGGCTGGATATTCTCTAAGGAAACAATACAGGGTTTACCACCTTTTGGCTTTATTGGGGCGCGATTTACAATCGCTTCGCTCTGCTTGCTGCCTCTATGTTACCGACCTTTGCTGAAAGCAAACTTAAAAGATGTGTTATCTGCTAGTGGTGTCGGACTCCTGTTAGGCAGTGCCGTTATGACATGGATTTACGCCATTTCTATCAGTGATACTCTCGGGGAAGGCGCATTTATCATGAGCCTTTCCATGCTGTTTGTGCCGATTGTTGCATGGGTTATGTTTCGTCAACGACCACAACGAATTTTCTGGCTTTCTTTGCCTATCGCTGTATTAGGTCTCGCTTGTCTTTCTTTAGTTGGTGGCTGGAAACAATCGGCCAGTCAATTGTGGTTTCTTGGTGCAGCACTGGTTTTGGCGCTTCATTTTAATGTGAACAGCAAATACTCTCAAAAACTACCTGTGTTGCTGCTTACTTGCGTGCAACTTTTTTCAGCAGGTTGTTTAGGTTTGTTGGTTTCATTTTTTATGGAATCTTTCCCGGCAGAGGTGGACTCCTCTATTTGGTGGTGGTTTGCGTTGAGTACCTTATTAGCGACGAGCTTGCGTTACGTAATGCAAACCATGGGGCAAAAATTTGTTCAGGCAGGTAACGCTGCTCTAATTATGATATTAGAACCAGTTTGGACGGTTATTCTGAGCGTGCTGTGGTATGGCGAAGTGCTAACGGCAAATAAACTAGTAGGTTGTGTGCTTATCTTATTTTCTCTAATTATTTATCGTACTGGCGGGCGGTTTCGCTTCCCAACTCGAAAGTAGAGCAAATTAACTTGGGTTGGGAGAATTTGAGGTGCCGGATGGCCTTCTACGAAAGTGATAATACGCGGTTACGCAATGCTAATGACACTTTTGATGTAGGCTGCCGACCCAGCTCTTCGCTGATCATCCAGCCAGCTTTAGCCAGTAGCTCTAAGTCGATCCCCGTTTCTATTCCTAACCCTTGGCATAAATATAGTACATCCTCCGTTGCGACATTTCCTGATGCGCCATGAGCGTATGGACATCCACCCAGCCCAGCGACACTGCTGTCGATGGTATTGATGCCCATACTCAAGGCTTGATGAATGTTGGTGAGAGCTTGTCCCCATGTATCGTGGAAATGGACAGCAAGCTGGGGAAGAGGTGCAACCAACATGACGGCTTCCAGCATAGCAGCAATTCGATTTGGCGTGCCTGTGCCGATTGTATCGCCTAGAGATACTTCATAGCACCCTAAATCGATGAGCGATTTGGTCACGCTCGCCACCTGTTTAGGGGCTGTTGGACCGTCGTAAGGGCAATCTGCAACGCAGGATAGATAACCTCGAACAGGGATGCTGTGTTTGGTGGCTAATCGCATTACAGGCTCGAAGCGAGTTAAACTTTCTGCAATCGAGCAATTGATATTGTGTTGGCAGAATCCTTCTGATGATGAAGTGAAAATTGCGACCTGATTGGCACCAGCCTCCAAGGCTTGTTCGAAGCCTTTTAGGTTTGGTGTCAGGGCAGAATAAGTAACATGATTTCGCCTTGTTATTGCTTTCATGACCTCTGTTGAGTCCGCCATTTGTGGCACCCATTTGGGCGAAACAAAAGAGCCCGCCTCAATATGCGTTAGCCCAGTATCAGAGAGTAAGTTGATCAACCGGATTTTAGTCTGGGTCGCAACAGGAGATTCATTTTGCAATCCATCTCGTGGACCTACTTCGACAATATTTACTTTGGAAGGCAGCATTACTTGTCCTGTGATTTGGTTACCCAACTTGGGCTTCGTTTTTCAAGAAACGCTTGCAGCCCATCTTGACCTTGGGGTGATACTCTAATGTCCGCAATGAGCTTGCTAGTATAGTGAATCAGTTGTTGATCGATGGGGTTTTGATGACATTGATGGCAGAGAGTTTTCGCTTTACGCATCGCATCTGGGCTATTAAGTAGCAACGTCTTGATTACACTATCGACCGCATTTTCAAGCTGTTTGGCTTCTTTCACTTCGTGCACAATACCAAACCGTTCGGCATCTTCGGCTGAAATGACTTCACCACTTAAGATATAGCGTCTAGCTTGTCTATTCCCCATCGCGCGCATGACGTAAGGCGCAATGGTCGCTGGAACTAAACCAAGCTTAACTTCACTTAAGCAAAATTTGGCACTTTGGCTTGCGATGGCGATATCACTACAACAAATCAACCCTAAAGCACCACCATAAGCGGAACCTTGAACAACTGCGATGGTGGGTTGAGGGAACGAATCTAATGTTTCCATGAGTCTTGCCAAGTTTTGGGCATCAACGAAGTTATCTTGCCTCGTGCTGTCGGCCATCGACTGCATCCAATTCAAATCGGCCCCGGATGAAAAGTGCTTGCCGTTACTTCTTAATACCAAGCACCGCACATCCGTTCGTAAAGCGAGATAATCTAGGCGGTGGATCAGCAAGTCGATCGTACAAGCGTCAAAAGCATTGTGTTTAGCTGTTCTGTTTAGGGTAATGGTCGCTACGCCATTATCATCGACATGCCAAAGAACATCATCTTGCCTTTGGGCGTTGGGAATAATGCTTGGTTGCATTTCCTGCATACTAACTTCCTTAATTCATCTTTGGATGTTTACATTCTGAAGACGCCAAACTCGCTATCAGGAATGGGGGCATTTAATGCTGCCGTTAACGCTTGACTCAACACCTGACGCGTTTTTTTAGGGTCAATAATTCCGTCATCCCATAGCCGAGCACTCGCAAAATAGGGATGTCCTTGTGTTTCATACAAGTCTATGATCGATTCTCTAAAAATGTGCTCTTCTTGCTCTGACCACGCTTCCCCCTGACGTTCCTTCGCGTCTTTTCGAACTTGTGTTAAAACGCCTGCTGCTTGTTCTCCGCCCATCACAGAAATACGCGCGTTCGGCCACATCCACATCATGGTTGGATCATACGCTCGGCCGCACATGCCGTAATTACCAGCGCCGTACGATCCACCGATGATCACGGTAAACTTCGGCACGTCAGCACAAGCGACGGCCATCACTAACTTGGCGCCATGTTTTGCGATGCCTTCTTCTTCAACCTTTTTTCCGACCATAAAGCCGGTAATGTTTTGGAGAAAGAGAAGCGGTATTTTCCGTTTGGCGCACAGCTCAATAAAGTGCGCGCCTTTTTGTGCCGATTCAGAAAACAAGATACCGTTGTTTGCCACAATACCAATCAAGTGTCCTTGAATACGAGCGAAGCCACACACTAGCGTTCTGCCGTACAAGGATTTGAATTCGTCGAAATCAGAATCATCGACGATGCGGGCAATAATTTCTCGAACGTCGAATGACAGTCGTAAGTTTGCATTCACGATTCCGTAGATTTCTTCTGCGTCGTAGCGGGGAGGAAGTACGGTGTTTTCTGGCTTAACAGGTCTTGTTCTATTGGCATTGGCAATGGCTTCTCTCGCAAGCATTAGGGCATGTTCATCATTTTCAGCGTAATAATCTGCGACACCAGATTTCCGACAATGCACGTCTGCACCGCCGAGCTCTTCACCCGTCACGACTTCGCCAGTGGCCGCTTTCACCAAAGGTGGCCCCGCCAAAAAAATGGTGCCTTGCTCTTTAACCATAATGGACACATCCGCCATGGCAGGAACGTACGCGCCCCTAGCAGTGCAAAGCCCCATCACAACAGCAACTTGGGGAATGCCTTTCGCTGACATTCTCGCTTGGTTAAAGAAAATGCGACCAAAGTGTTCTTTGTCGGGGAAGACGTCGGACTGATGAGGGAGATTTGCGCCACCGGAGTCCACCAAGTACACGCAGGGGAGTTGGCAACGTTGGGCAATCTCTTGCGCTCTTAGGTGTTTTTTTACCGAGAGTGGGTAGTAGGTTCCACCTTTTACCGAAGCATCGTTGGCGATAACCATGCATTGAATTCCCTCTATGATACCAATGCCGGCGATAACGCCAGCGCATGGGATCGCTTCGTCATACACCTGCCAGGCGGCAAACTGGCTGATTTCAAGAAAGTCAGTGTTGTCATCAAGCAAGCGCGCGATGCGTTCTCGGGCTGGGAGCTTTCCTTTTTGCCTCTGGTGCTGAATGGCTTTTTCACCGCCTCCCTGTTTGATGGTATCGATGTGTTGATTCAGTTGAGTGACCAACGTTTCCATCGCAGCTTTATTGGAAAGAAATAACTCGTCAGTTGGCTTAGTTTTACTTTTGATAATGGCCATAATGACTTCCTTGTCGTATGTTCCGTTAGCGAGATTCTTCGAACAGTTCTCGGCCTATTAACATGCGGCGAATCTCTGAGGTACCCGCGCCGATTTCATAAAGCTTTGCATCACGTAGCAAACGACCAGCAGGGTATTCATTGATGTAGCCATTCCCACCGAGCAGTTGTATTGCATCGAGTGCCATTTGTGTGGCGAGTTCTGCACTGTACAAAATCGCGCCAGCGGCGTCTTTGCGTGTTGCGTTACCTCGATCACAAGACGCTGCGACGGTATATACATACGCTTTTGCTGCACTCATTCGAGAGTACATATCGGCGATCTTGCCCTGAACTAACTGAAACTCGCCAATGGATTTTCCAAACTGCTCTCGTTCATGTACGTACGGGACCACAATGTCCATGCAAGCTTGCATTATCCCGAGTGGTCCGGCAGCGAGGACGACGCGCTCGTAATCCAGCCCACTCATTAACACCTCGACGCCTTGATTCAACTCGCCAAGAATATTCTCTTTTGGCACTACGCAATGGTTAAATACAAGTTCGCAAGTATTCGAGCCTCTCATGCCTAGTTTGTCCAGCTTTTGAGCATGAGTGAAACCTGCGAAGTTACGTTCAATAATGAATGCGGTAATGCCACGTGAACCTGCGCTGACATCCGTTTTAGCGTAAAGCACCACTACGTCAGCATCGGGCCCGTTTGTTATCCACATTTTGTTGCCATTCAGTACAAAATGGTCGCCCTTGTTCTCCGCTTTCAGTTGCATGCTTATCACGTCTGAACCGGCATTGGGCTCACTCATCGCTAGGGCGCCAACGTGCGTACCATCAATGAGTTTTGGAAGGTATTTTTCGCGTTGAGAAGGCGTGCCGTTACGAAAGATTTGGTTGACGCACAGGTTAGAATGAGCGCCGTAGCTTAAAGCGACAGACGCAGAGGCACGGCTGATTTCTTCCATGGCAACAACATGAGCGAGGTATCCCATGCCTGCACCACCAAGCTCTTCATCGACGGTCACACCAAGCAACCCCATTTCTCCCAACAAAGGCCATAAATGATTCGGGAACTGGTTATCGCGGTCTATCTCAGCGGCGATGGGCGCAATATGTTCCGTAGCAAAGGCATTAACGTGTTCTCGGAGCATATCGATGGTATCACCAAGTCCGAAATTGAGTGGGGTATAGGTGCTTTTCATAACGTCTCCCGGTATCAGAGGTAAGGTGGAAAAGCCTGTAGCGGTGTTGCTAATTGAGTATAGCGTTTATGTCTGCTTGCTTTTGAGTGTTTGAATACAACGCTCCTTAGCGGCATTCAACTCTGCCATAACGACGCTGATGTCGTTGAGTTGTTGCTGTAGGACGGCTTGTTTCTCTTCAATGATATTGAGCATTTTCAATAACTGTCCTTCGGTTTGTTGCATGTCGTAGAGCTCGAAAAGTTCACGAATTTCTGCCAACGAAAAACCGAGTCGTTTCCCTCTTAAAATCAGTTTGAGGCGAATTCTATCCCTGCGTTGATAAACGCGCATATTGCCCTTTCGCTCTGGTTCAATCAGACCCACGTCTTCATAAAACCGGATACTGCGAGTAGTAATATCAAACTCCTTGGCGAGGTCACTGATCTTGTATTTTTCCATAACATACTTACCTCGAATAAAAATCCAGTTTCTGGAAATCGAACCTTAAATGGGAAGGCCGAACATCAACTTTGAAATATAAACGTCTGCTTGGTGTGTTTTTTCATCTCATTGTAAAGGCTAGTGCTATGCTTACGTAAACGTCAAGAAATCGCGGAATGAAAGTTTGTTAGTGAAAAAGGCGATAAAGGCTGGTGTGGCGCTTGGTGAGTAATTCTATGTAGGGTGTCATCAGTCTGCCAAGTGTTCACATATACCTTAAGGGAATGCGAATCATGGGAAAAGACATCTGGATTGTCAGCGCGAAAAGAACGCCAATTGGGCGCTTTCAAGGTAAGTTGCAAACTTACTCTGCTCCTCAATTAGGCGCACTGGCGATCAAGGCGGCAATGCACGAAGTGAATGTGACTTCGGTGGATGAAGTGTTCATGGGATGTGTGCTTCCAGCAGGGTGTGGACAAGCTCCTGCTAGGCAAGCATCTATGGGGGCAGATCTTCCTTTGGGCGTAGGGTGCACCACCATTAACAAAGTGTGTGGCTCTGGCATGAAGAGCGTCATGTTAGCGTACGATCTCATTAAAGCTGGAACGATTCGCTCTGCCATTGCTGGTGGTATGGAAAGTATGACCAATGCGCCGTATTTGCTGAGGGAGGCGAGAAAGGGAATGCGCATGGGGCACCAGTCTACGTATGACCACATGTTTCTCGATGGGCTACAAGATGCTTACGAAGGGCACTTAATGGGTGTTTATGCTCAGCAAGTCGCTGACAGGCTTAAGTTCACCAGAGAGCAAATGGATGAATGGGCCGTGATGTCGGCAAAACGTGCGTTGGAAGCTCAAGAGCGAGGCTTGTTTGCCGATGAACTTTCGCCGGTTTCACTCAATACCAAGTCAGAACAAGCGGTGCTGGACTACGATGAGCACCCTCGCTCGATTGACCTTGGTAAAATTCCTCAACTCAAACCTGCATTCGATGAAAAAGGTACGGTGACCGCTGCTAATTCGAGTGCCATTTCAGATGGCGCGGCGGCTCTGGTGCTTATGGATGAAGACACTGCGCGTCATCAGGGGCTTAAACCACTTGCGATCATCAAGGCGCACTCTACACATGCCAGAAAACCTGCAGGAAATCAATGAAGCCTTTGCCGTCGTGACACAAATAGCGGTGGCGGAACTTGGGCTTGATACGAGCAAAGTAAATATTAAAGGTGGAGCCTGTGCGCTTGGGCATCCAATAGGGGCTAGTGGCGCACGAATTCTGGTGACATTGATTCACAGTTTGCGTCAGCTACAAGCGTTAGGCACCAATGGTGATCTCGAAGCCAAAAAAGTGATGCGGGGTGTTGCGTCACTTTGTATCGGTGGTGGAGAAGCCACGGCGATAGGCATTGAAATACCGCTTTAATTGAAATTAGAAAGGAGTAAATGATGACTCGTTTGGTTCCCTTGTTTATTGGTGGCGAGTTTCGTGAATCTCAAACATCGTATTGGGTTGAGGTAACCAATCCCGCCACTAATGATGTCATTGCGTACGTTCCATGTTCCACAGAGCACGAGATGGAAGCCGCCATTGATAATGCGAAAGAGACATTCCAATCTTGGAAAAAAGTGGCGATACCCGAGCGTGCCCGAGTTATGCTGCGTTATCAGCACTTGCTCAAAGAGCATCATGATGAGCTTGCCACACTGCTTTCTCATGAAACGGGTAAGATTTTAGCGGATGCTAAAGGCGATGTGTGGCGAGGCATAGAGGTTGTTGAGCAGGCGGCAAACATTGCCAGCAACATGATGGGCGAAACCGTCGAAAACGTTGCCACGGATATTGATAGTTACTCAATGATTCAGCCCCTAGGTGTGTGTTGCGGCATTACGCCATTTAACTTTCCTGCCATGATTCCGTTGTGGATGTTCCCAATCGCTATCGCTGCGGGCAATACATTTGTGCTTAAACCCTCCGAACAAGTGCCGTTGACCTCTATTCGTTTAGCTGAACTATTTGAGCAAGCTGGCGCGCCGAAAGGAGTGTTGCAGATCGTTCATGGCCGCAAAGAGCAAGTCGACTTTCTTCTGGCTCATCCTGATATTCGAGCGGTGTCATTTGTTGGCTCGGTTCCCGTTGCCCGTTATATCTACACCACAGGGACTAAACATTTTAAACGGGTTCAAGCTTTTGCTGGTGCAAAGAATCACATGGTGATCATGCCTGATGCAAACAAAGATCAAGTGGTGAATAACCTAATCGGAGCCTCCGTTGGGGCTGCGGGGCAACGCTGTATGGCGATTTCTGTTGCGGTGTTTGTCGGCGATTCAAAACAATGGATTACAGACCTCAAACAGGCAATGGCGAAAGTACACCCAGGGCCTTGGGACGATGAGCAAGCTGCTTATGGCCCACTGATCAGTGAGCAAGCTAAACAACGCGTATTGGACCTAATTGAAGATGGCAAACAACAAGGCGCAGTGTGTGAACTCGATGGCAGTCAGTGTGAAGTGGAAGGCTTTCCCGATGGAAACTGGATTGGCCCAACCTTGTTTAGCGGTGTAACAGCGAACATGTCGATTTACACGCAAGAGATATTTGGCCCTGTTTTAGTTTGTATGGAAGTCGAAACGTTGCAAGAGGCCATTGAGTTGGTGAATCGCAACCCATACGGGAACGGCACTTCCATTTTTACGGCTAATGGCGCTGCTGCGAGAAAATATCAGCATGACATTCAAGTCGGTCAGGTTGGGATCAATGTGCCTATTCCAGTCCCTTTACCATTTTTCTCCTTTACTGGTTGGAGAGGCAGTTTCTATGGTGATTTACATGCGTATGGTAAACAAGCGGTACGTTTTTATACCGAGACTAAAACGGTGACGGCACGTTGGTTTGATGACGATATTCCAACGGGGCCCAATCTGACCATCCAACTGCGCTGAGTGAATAAAAGGAGCTTTTATGGACTTTGAACTTAATGAAGATCAACGTGCATTTGCCGATACCGCTCAACAATTTGCCGATGAGCGTTTAGCACCGATGGCGGCGGAGTGGGATGAAAAGCAGATTTTCCCCAAAGACGTATTGAGAGAGGCGGGGGAACTGGGGTTTCTCAGTCTCTACACACCAGAAGAACATGACGGCTTAGGGTTAAGCCGTTTGGATGCGTCAATTATCTTTGAACAACTCTCAATGGGCTGTACGTCGACGACCGCTTTCATGACTATCCACAATATGGTGAGTTGGATGATAGCCAGTTTTGCTACCGATGAAGCCAAAACGCAGTTCTGTCCGAAATTAGTTACGGGGGAGTGGTTAGGCTCCTATTGCTTAACCGAGCCTAATGCGGGATCGGATGCCGCTTCGTTGACCACAACCGCGAGCAAAAAAGGTGATACTTACGTGTTGAATGGTGGCAAAACCTTTATCTCTGGCGCAGGAGAGACAGATGTTTTGGTCGTGATGGCGCGAACCGGAGAAGCGGGTGCCAAAGGCGTGTCTGCATTTGTTGTTCCTGCTCAAACAGGTGGTATCAGCTATGGGCGCAAAGAACCCAAAATGGGTTGGAACAGCCAACCAACACGAGCGGTTACTTTTGAAAATGTCGTTATTCCAGCTAGCCATTTACTGGGCGAAGAAGGGCAAGGTTTTGTCTTTGCGATGAAAGGGCTTGATGGAGGGCGTATAAATATTGCGACCTGCTCCGTCGGTACGGCTCAACAGGCCCTTAATCAGGCGGCACGGTACATTCAAGAACGTAAGCAGTTCGGCAAGCCGCTTGCGCAGTTTCAAGCCTTACAATTCAAATTGGCAGACATGGCGACAGAGCTAGTGGCTGCGCGGCAGTTGGTGCGCTATGCCGCCAGTAAACTCGACCGAAATGACCCGGATGCCACGGCTTATTGCGCGATGGCAAAACGGTTCGCAACCGATGTGGGCTTTCAGGTTTGCGACCAAGCGCTGCAGCTTTATGGCGGCTATGGTTACATCAAAGAGTATCCAATGGAGCGTCATTTCAGAGATGTGCGTGTGCATCAAATTCTGGAGGGAACGAACGAAATCATGCGCTTGATCATCGCGCGCCGTTTGCTCTCTGAGGAATCGGCCTTGCTGTAGCGAAGTATTGGATTTGCTCATTGAGAAAGGATTCAGATATGCCATTAACCCAAGCAGCCATTCAACATACGATCACTAATCACGTTGCGGTGGTGACAATGAACAACCCGCCAGCCAATACGTGGACAGCAGAGAGCCTCAAGGCACTGAAGTCGCTGATACTCACACTTAACGATGATAAGCAGGTCTATTCATTGGTTTTAACTGGCAGTGGAGACAAGTTTTTCTCTGCTGGTGCTGATCTCAAGCTATTTTCTGATGGTGACAAAGCGGTTGCGTTAGACATGGCGCGATGCTTTGGTGAAGCGTTTGAAACATTCTCGGAATTCCGTGGTGTTTCCATTGCCGCCATTAATGGTTACGCCATGGGCGGAGGGTTAGAAGTGGCATTAGCTTGTGATATTCGAGTAGTTGAAGAGCAAGCGGTACTTGCTTTACCTGAAGCCAAAGTCGGACTTTTGCCCTGCGCTGGCGGTACCCAAAACCTCACAGCGTTAGTAGGAGAAGGCTGGGCAAAGCGCATCATTTTATGTGGAGAACAAGTCAGCGCTGACAAAGCAAAAGAACTAGGCTTGGCTGAGGAGTTGGTTCCCAAAGGTGAAGCTTTAAGTAAAGCGCTGGAGCTTGCTGAATCTGTTTCGAACCAGTCGCCATCTTCTGTCGCCGCATGTAAGGCGCTCATTCAAAATATGCGCTCTGCGCCACTTCAACACGGCTTAATGAAAGAGCGAGAGTTGTTTCTGAATCTTTTTGATACGGAAGATCAAGTTGAGGGTGTTCGCGCCTTTTTAGAAAAACGCCCACCGCAATGGAAAAACCGATAGGAGGCCACATGGCAGGGATGGTAACCATCAGTGAAATAGAGTGCTTAGATGGCGTGCACCGCATTGGTATCGCAACGTTAGACAACACCGCTTCATTGAATGCATTGACGTATAACATGTTAGTCCAACTTAACGATCAGCTTGTCAAGTGGCAAGACGATCCGCATGTGACTTGTGTGGTACTCACTGGCGCTGGAGAAAAAGCATTCTGTGCTGGTGGTGATGTTCGAGCTATGTATCATGTCATGCATAACGAGAGCAAAGAAAAAATCGTAGAGTTCTGTACGGACTATTTCTCGTTGGAGTATGAGTGTGACTATCTCATTCACACTTACAACAAGCCTATTATCGGTTGGGGAGAAGGTATTGTAATGGGCGGTGGGATGGGGCTTTTTATGGGAACCAGCCATAAAGTTGTGACAACAACATCACGCCTTGCTATGCCAGAAATCAATATCGGACTGTATCCTGATGTGGGAGGTACGTGGTTTTTAAGCCAGATAGATCCGCAAGTGGGCTTATTCCTCGGATTGACAGGTTCAATGGTAAATTCAAGTGACGCTGTCACTATTGGTTTGGCCGATTGGTTACTGTTGGAAGAGCAGTATCCCACCTTACTGGATGAGCTAAAGCGGCTCCAGTGGGGCAAAGAAGATGCGAAAGAGTTGGTAACTGCGCTACTAAAATTAATGGAAGAACAGGTTATTGATAGCAAACCAACCACGCAAATTTGTCCATACTTAGATCAGATAGAGGAAGCGTGCAAAGGCTTTGATCTTAATGCGATAGCACAGCGAATCATGACTATCGAAGGGAATAGCCAGTGGATAGAAAACGCGAAACAAACGTTCGCATCGGGCAGTCCGATCACCGCGCATATTTGCTTTAGACAAGTGAAAGAGTACCACAGCTTACCGCTTGCAGATTGCTTCCGTTTAGAGTTGAGTTTGTCGGTTCGCAGTGCCTTATTAGGTGAGTTTAAAGAGGGCGTCCGTTCTCGGCTTATTGACCGGGATGGCGAACCTAACTGGATGTTTAACAATGTCAGTGAAGTCGATGAAGATATCATCGATACCTTGTTTACCTCACTTTGGCCGGATGACGAACATCCGCTTGCTGATTTGGGTGAACAAACACTAGGTCAATAAGGAGAATGATCATGAGTACCATCGCATTTATCGGTTTAGGAAGAATGGGGCATCCTATGGCGCAAAACTTACTCGCGTCTGGATTTAACGTGCAAGTATTCGATGTCGATAGCGAAGCCGCAAAGCAACTAGTACCTTTTGGTGCCGTGGTGGCGAGCTCTATCGAAGAGGTAGTAGATGGTGCTAGCACAGTCATCACGATGCTACCAGCAGGGTCTCACGTTCGTTCCGTGTATCTTGGTGACTTACATGGTGGCGTAGGTGTCCTCAATCTTGTCTCGCCAAGTACCTTGATGATTGATTGTTCAACCATTGATCCGGACTCTGCGCGATTAGTCGCCAATGAAGCGGCAAATAAACGTGTGTTGTTTGTCGACGCGCCCGTTTCGGGAGGCGTTGCTGGCGCGAAAGCGGCGACATTAACCTTTATTGTTGGTGGTTCGGATCAAGCGTTTTCTAAAGCCAATGCGATTTTGCAGTATATGGGAAAAAATGTTTTCCATGCTGGCAAAGCAGGCGATGGTCAAATGGCGAAAATCTGTAACAACCTTATGCTCGGCATTTTAATGTCTGGTACGTGCGAGGCATTAAACCTAGGTATCGATCATGGACTCGATCCAAAAGTGCTATCAAACATCATGCTGCAAAGCTCTGGCCGAAATTGGGCATTGGAGCTTTACAATCCTTGCCCAGGCGTGATGGACAGTGCGCCAGCTAGTCACGATTACCAACCGGGCTTTATGAGCAAACTCATGCTAAAAGATCTCGGCTTGGGGTTAGATGCGGCGTTACAAACACATTCTTCGGTTCCGATGGGGTCGTTAGCGCGCAACTTATATTCTTTCCACAACGCGAGCGGCCACGGCGAGCTCGATTTCTCAAGCTTATTTGAGTTATACAAGAGTAAGAAAGGCTAGACCGAGTTTTGTGACAAACCAGCCTGAGATGGTGACCTAAAACGCGCATCATTTCGGCCAACTTAGACTGGTTGAGATAGAGAACATTACGAGTTATGGAGTGCACCAATATGGACATAAAAAGTAGTGTTATTGCCATTACAGGAGCAGGGCAGGGGCTTGGGCAAATGATGGCCATTACCCTTGCTCAAGCTGGCGCTGATTTAGCGTTGTTGGATGTAAACGCCAGTGGCTTAATGGAAACACAAGAGCAGTGTCGAATGCTGAGTGCGAAAGCGTTGACATATCAAGTGGATGTCACCAACGAAATCGACGTTGAAACCACGTTTGAAGCGATTATCCAAGATTTTGGTCAACTCAATGGGTTAGTCAATAACGCTGGCGTGTTAAGAGATGGGTTACTTGTAAAAGCAAAAGATGGCGTGATCAGTAAGATGTCTTTGGATCAATTCAATTTGGTCATGAACGTTAACGTGACAGGAACATTTTTGTGTGGGCGTGAAGCGGCCGTCAAGATGATTGAGAGTGGCTCCCAAGGCGTTATCATCAATATTTCTAGTGTTGCGAGAGCAGGGAATATCGGACAAACCAATTATTCTGCATCTAAAGCGGCGGTCGCGACCATGGCGACAACATGGGCCCGTGAGCTCGCAAGATACGGTATTCGTGCGGCGGCGGTTGCACCAGGTGTAGTACACACCGCGATGGCAGAGCAAATGAAACCCGAAGCCATAGAGCGATTAGAAAAGATGATCCCAGTTGGCAGGATGGGCGAAACAAGCGAAATCGCGCATGCAGTAAAATACATTATTGAGAGTGATTACTTTACTGGCAGGGTTTTAGAAGTGGATGGCGGTATTCGTATGTAAGTGACCACTGAAATAAGGCTCTGATAGACCTGAATAATAAGTTTCTTTCCATTTCAACATTTTCTATGTTGTGGAGTGCTCATTCTGCGCAGCCCAAATGTATTTACAACTTATGTTTGGATTTACCTTGAGAATGATTTCTCACAATCCAATAAAGAGATGTAAATACCACTCAAATATTAAGTGAAATCATTAATTTGATGTTGATCACACTTTTGGTTTTTTAGTTTCCGCTTCTCATTAAGGCTATCTGCGTAAATGAAGTTGATAGTCAGTCTCATCAATTTTAAGTTTCAACTGTTTGTTTTTAAATAATTAATTGTTGAAGCACGAGAAATTCGTGTTGAGGTTACTATTCGATTTAAAGTGTGTAACTTCCATTAATGGAAGGTTAGTTTCCAGTTGTGGCTAATGAGCTTTAACTTTTTACTCCTCATAATGCGCCAAATGTAACATAGTGTTTCAAAGTGTAACAATAAACTCACACTAAGAGTGTGGTTTTGATCTCCACTCAATTCCGTTTTGTTTCGCTCTGAGCCCGACGTTACTCATGCTCAACACATAAACATTCTAATGACTATAACAACTGGTTCTTGGCTTGGTACCAATCGTATCGTAGTAAATAACGGTTCATTCTAGCTGGTTAAATGCTTGATGACGAAGTTGAAAAATTGTAAGTAGAATAACTACTTATCGAAGTTTCTTCTTGTTCTCATACATTACCTCTGCGCAATTTGTGAGCTCTTATTTACTTTGATTGGCATCTGCTTTGAAACCAGACAACCATCGAGAAAGTTAATGGAAGCCTCAAGATATAAACGCATCTTGTCGAGGGGAAGTTTGGCGTCCGTCATACTTATGCTCTCAGGATGTAATTCAGCTTTACTTGACCCCAAAGGTGCCATTGGTGTGCAAGAAAAAGAGTTAATTATTACTGCTCTTTTGCTGATGTTGATCGTTGTAATCCCTGTGATTTTAATGACGATTTACTTCGCTTACCGATACCGCGCCTCTAACACTGAAGAAGAGTACGCACCCGAGTGGTCACACTCGACCAAAATCGAAGTGGTGGTATGGACAATTCCAATCATCATCATTGCGATTCTTGCGACGATCACATGGCGTTCGACTCATGAACTAGAGCCCTCCAAACCATTGGAAAGTGATGTTAAACCAATGACCATCGAAGTGGTGTCACTCGATTGGAAATGGTTGTTCATCTATCCAGAAGAAAACATTGCGACGGTAAACTATGTGGCGTTCCCGAAAGACGTGCCAGTGCAGTTCAAACTGACTTCGGACAACATCATGAACGCGTTTTTCATCCCTCGCTTAGGTACACAGATCTACGCGATGCCAGGAATGGTAACCAAGCTCAACCTGATAGCGAACCACGAAGGTGACTACAAGGGTTTTGCATCGAACTACAGCGGCGAAGGCTTTTCGCAAATGAAGTTCACAGCTTCAGCAATGTCTGATCGTGCTGCGTTCCTAAATTGGGTGCAGAAAGTGAAGGCGAGCCCTGATCGTATTGAAGATTGGGAGCAATACAGCTCACTGGCAGCGCCAAGTATCGCAGAGCCAGTCACTTTGTTCTCTAGCGTTCCTCCGTTCTTGTTCACCGACGTTGTGACTCAGCATCCTGGTTCAATGAACTGTTTGCCTGAAAACCAAGGATAATCGTAATGTTTGGAAGATTAACTCTTGATTCAGTTCCATTCCACGAACCTATTATCGTCATCACCCTAGCGGTTGTGGCGCTGGTTGGTTTAGCCGTAGTTTACGCGGTGACCAAAGCCGGAAAGTGGCAATATTTTTGGAATGAATGGTTTACTTCAGTAGACCATAAAAAACTTGGCTTCATGTACATCGCAGTAGCGATGGTGATGCTTGTTCGTGGTTTTGCTGACGCAGTCATGATGCGTAGTCAGCAACTCCTTTCTTCTGCGGGTGAAGCAGGTTACTTACCACCGCATCACTACGATCAAATTTTTACTGCCCATGGCGTGATCATGATCTTCTTCGTAGCGATGCCATTGGTCATTGGTCTGATGAACATCATCGTGCCATTGCAGATTGGTGCGCGTGACGTAGCTTTCCCGTATCTGAATAACTTGAGCTTCTGGCTGTTTGTTGTAGGTGTCATCCTAACAAACATGTCTCTCGGCTTAGGTGAATTTGGTCGTACCGGCTGGTTGGCGTATCCGCCGCTTTCAGGTATTGAGGCTAGCCCAGGAGTCGGGGTCGACTATTGGATTTGGGCGCTGCAGATATCAGGTGTTGGTACGACGTTAACAGGCGTGAACTTCTTCGCGACCATTTTGCGTATGCGTACACCGTCTATGCCAATGATGAAGATGCCAGTTTTCACTTGGGCGTCTCTGTGTGCAAACATTTTGATCATCATTTCATTCCCAATCCTAACGGTGACTATCGCTCTGCTTACGCTGGATAGATACCTAGGCATGCACTTCTTTACCAATGATCTTGGCGGCAACGTAATGATGTACGTCAACCTGATTTGGGCTTGGGGTCACCCAGAAGTGTACATCTTGATCTTGCCAATTTTTGGTGTGTTCTCAGAAGTCACCGCAACCTTCTCACGTAAAAAGTTGTTCGGTTACACATCGCTAGTTTGGGCTACCGTAGTTATCACGATTCTTGCCTTTGTCGTTTGGCTACACCACTTCTTTACGATGGGGTCTGGCGCGAACGTAAATGCCTTCTTCGGTATTGCCACGATGATCATTTCTATCCCAACAGGGGTGAAGATCTTCAACTGGCTATTCACGATGTACAAAGGCCGCATCCGCTTTACGACGCCAATGATGTGGACGGTGGGTTTCCTGATCACCTTTACTGTTGGTGGTATGACGGGCGTACTAATGGCTGTTCCGGGCGCAGATTTCGTTCTGCATAACTCAGTATTCCTTATCGCTCACTTCCACAACGTTATCATCGGTGGTGTGGTGTTTGGATGTTTCGCTGCGATCACTTACTGGTTCCCGAAAGCGACCGGTTTCACCATGAATGAAACTTGGGGCAAACGCGCGTTCTATCTTTGGATTATTGGTTTCTTAATGGCGTTCTTACCGCTTTACGCGCTGGGCTTCATGGGGATGACTCGTCGTTTAAGCCAAGACATCAACCCAGAATACTTCCCACTGTTGTCGATTGCCGCATCAGGTACGGTTGTGATTGCGCTGGGCGTATTATCTCAGTTCATCCAAATTTACGTGAGTATCCGTGACCGCGAGCAAAACCGTGATCTAACTGGTGACCCGTGGGGTGGTCGTACTCTTGAGTGGGCAACATCGTCTCCACCGCCGTTCTACAACTTTGCGCACCTACCAAAAGGTGATGTGCTGGATGCCTTCTGGTACCAGAAACAAAGTGGCGAGTTCGATCCAACTAAAGAAGTGGAATACGAACGTATTCATATGCCAAAAAACACGGCAACAGGCATCTACGTGTCGGCTTGGTCGCTCCTATTTGGCTTCGGCATGATTTGGTACATCTGGTGGCTAGCGGCGGCAAGTTTGGTCGGTATTATCGTGACGTGTATTCAGCATAGCTATAACGATGATGTGGATTACTACGTGGAAGTTGAAGAGATCAAAGCAATTGAGGCTGAACGTCGAGCTCAGCTTGAAGAAGCGAAGAAAAACTCAGTGAAAGACAGCGAAAGTAAAGATGATCTGGAGGTGACGTATGCAAACTAATATCGCAGCACATCACGACCATGATCACCACCATGACACGAATGGCAACAAGCTATTTGGCTTCTGGGTTTACCTGATGAGTGACTGTGTACTGTTTGCGACCTTGTTCGCGACTTACGCTGTGCTGTCGAGCAATTCAATTGCGGGCCCAACAGGTAAAGACATTTTCGAACTCCCATTCGTTTTTGTCGAAACCATGCTGCTGCTGTTTAGCAGTATCACATTTGGTTTTGGCATTATCGCGATGAAGCGCAACAACGTTGCTGGTCTCAAACGTTGGATGTTAGTCACGTTCGCGCTTGGTCTTGGCTTTATCTGTATGGAGGTCTATGAATTCCATCACCTGATTGAAGAAGGCTATGGCCCACAAACCAGTGCATTCCTGTCGGCATTCTTTACGTTGGTTGGTACGCACGGCCTGCACGTAACCTTTGGTCTGATTTGGTTAGCGGTAGCATACCATCAACTGTCGACGAAAGGTCTGAACGACAATATGGCAATGCGCTTTAACTGCTTAAGCCTATTCTGGCACTTTCTAGATATCGTTTGGATTTGTGTCTTTACCATCGTTTACTTACTGGGGGTAATGTAATGGATCAACATGTAGAAACCAGTTCGTCAGATTACGTGAAAGGTTTTATTGCCTCACTGATTCTGACGGTAATTCCGTTCTACTTTGTTTGGACGAAATCATTACCAGATACAACGACCTATGCGATTCTATTTGGATGTGCATTAGTGCAGATATTTGTTCACTTTAAATACTTCTTGCACATGGAAACAAAAACATCCGACGGACGTTGGAACCTTGTATCACTGATGTTTACCGCCATTGTTGTACTTATCCTTATCGCTGGCTCGGTATGGATCATCTACAACATGAACGTCAACATGAAGTTGTAGGCCAAGGTATGCTGAAAAGTTATTTGTCTATCACTAAACCGGGCATTATTTTCGGCAACCTGATTTCTGTTGCGGCGGGGTTCTTCCTCGCCGCAAAAACAGAACCAGCCAGTCTAATGTTGTTCGTTACGACGTTAGTTGGTGTTGGGTTAGTCATCGCTTCAGGTTGTGTGGTGAATAATATTTTCGATCGTGATATCGACCAAAAGATGGCACGTACACGAAATCGTGAAACAGTGAAAGGCAACATCAATATCGATATTGCGTTTGTTTATGCACTTGCTTTATTGCTGGTAGGAACCGCACTCTTATTTATCCGAGTGAATCCACTATCCGCTGTCGTCGTGTTGCTTGGCTACGTGTATTACGTGTTCTTTTACACGATGTGGTACAAACGTAACTCGGTGTATGGAACCTTAGTGGGAAGTATCTCAGGCGCAGTTCCGCCATTGGTGGGTTACTTAGCGGTAACAAACTTCATTAGCTTGGAAGCGATTTTACTCTTTACCATGTTCTGTCTCTGGCAAATGCCGCACTCTTATGCCATTGCCATGTTCCGCATGCAAGACTACCGAGAAGCCGGGATTCCCGTATTGCCAGTTAAAGAAGGTATTCATAAAGCGCATCGACACATGAAAGCGTATGTCGTGGCTTTTGGGGCAGCATCATTGGGGTTATTTTTACTAGGTGAAGCCGGGTATGAATACTTAGCGGTTGCAGCGGTTGTTTGCTTTATGTGGACGAAAGTGACCTTTCGCAGCATTGATGAGAACAACTACATCGCTTGGTCAAAGTCGGTGTTTAAAGTCTCACTGCTAGTGGTGATGGGGATCAGTGGTGTGCTTGGTGTCGAGTTGATTCCTCTAGCTCTGTAACAACCAGACCTAAGCGTTTGCTACGCGCCAATATCTTTTGCTGCTGAATGCATGAATGACCTTACCTAGAAGTAAGGTCATTTAACTTTCTATTGTCCTTTATTTTCCCTGTTCCTCCTCTAGCTTCACTATCACGTATTCATATCTAAAAGCAAAAACAACCAGTGTGTAAAACATAGTAGATCGCGCGTTTCCGCTGACGCGTAATAATGCCAAGAGATAGCGACGATTAAGCTAAAAGTATAAACAGCGCAATAACTCTACTTACCATATGAGAATTCAATATCGATAGTTTGTAATGTAAACATTTGGGGTAGTGCTAGTTCCCATAGCAGCATACAAACTAACAATGTGAATGTTTAAGTTGAATCACCAGCTAGCGAAATACAAAAGTTTTACGACTGAAAGTGGGTGAGGAAGCATCTTAACTCCAGTGAAATGAACACGATTAAGAATCATCCTTTTACATAATCTAAAAACTCACTAAACCTTAACCCAGATTAAAGTTTTGTCGTCTCCGAGGCATTAAGGTGCGCCTGTAGTTTGCAGGTCTCAAGGATTCAGAGAAGGAACAGCCATACATCGTGTATCGCTGTTCCTTTTTCGTTCTTGTTTACTTGCGAAAAGATAAAACATAAAGACAACTTTAAGAGGACTGGTTTTGAGCATTTTGTTTTCCGAAGCCCGCATTGGCAACATGACCCTAAAGAACCGTTTTGTGAGAAGCGCAACGTGGGAGAACATGGCGACCGAAGATGGTCACATGACGGCAAAGCTTTACGATATTTACGAAACGCTTGCGAAAGGGGAGGTTGGGCTTATTGTCACGGGTTATGCCAATATCGTTGAAGAAGAGAAACCCAACGCAGGTATGATGGGGATCTACAACGACTCTTTTATTGAAGAATACAAAAAGCTAACAGAGCTAGTACATCAACAAGATTCTAAAATCGTGATGCAAATTGCTTACGGTGGCACCAAAACCACCCATAACGTCGGTGAGCGTGTCATCTTCGCTCCGAGTGACGTGCCTGAGCGTGGTACAAATACGCAAGGCAAAGCGATGACAAAGGACGAAATAGACTACATCGTAAAGGCATTCGCATTGGCGAGTAAACGTGCTCAAGACGCTGGTTTTGACGGCGTAGAGATTCATGCGGCGCACACTTATTTAATTAACCAGTTTTTAAGCCCGTACTATAATCGTCGCGAAGACGAATATGGTGGTGACTTAGAAAATCGCATGCGCTTTCTTTTAGAAATTTATTCTGAAACCAGAAAGCTGGTTGGAAGCGAATTTCCCATCCTCGTTAAACTGACGGCAACAGAGTTCTTTGACGGCGGTTTAACGTTCAATGAAACTCGCGTCGTCTGCAAGAAACTTGAAGAAATAGGCGTTGATGCGATCATCGTATCTGGCAATGTTCACGGCAAAGCAAACGAACTTGTTGGTCAAACGTTCGATGGTTACACACTACAAGAAGAAGGTTACTTTCACGAATATGGTCACGTGATCAGCCAGGACGTTAGCATACCGGTGATTACTGTCGGCGGGCTGAGCGACATTGATGCGATTGAGAAAATTGCAGAAAACACAGATATCCAATTTTTTGCTGTGTCACGCCCTTTATTGGCTGAGCCACAGTTGATCAAACGTTGGAAAGAAGGCAATCGCGCACCAGTAGATTGTGAACGTTGCTCAAAGTGTCGTACCAAGCGTGGTAACTTTTGCGTGGTGTATAAGAACCGAAATCGTCGCAAAAAATAGAACGAAGCGAATACACAAATACAAATTAGCCTCCACTCTGAATATGGAGGCTTTTAATTATCCGCATGTTAATCGAACCATTATTTATCTTCTTTTTGATAGTTTAAATAATGCACACAAAGATCGTGAAATGCTTTAGCTTGAGGCGAGATCGTGCGATCGGTTAACGTAAATATACCAATTTGCCTTTCAAGTGGTGGATCGATAAGCGGAATCCAAACCAAGCGTGTTTCATTGGTTGGGAAAGCAAGCTTAGGTAGGGTCGTGACACCAATCCCAAGTTCTAAGACAGAAAACAGCGAAGTAATATTTTCGACCGAATAGAGCGCTTGCTGACTCAGAGCTCTTGCTGGGGTTGGATCGAGAAGTGTACAAGTGCCGTTACGGATAAAGGGTTGTTCCAACAAAGTTTGCCACTCGATTCCTTCTGGATGACTCGCAATAGGGTTGTCCTTTAAACACACCACGCCTATTGGATCGGCTAACAGCGGCGTAAAGTCAATGCCGCCCTCATCGAGGTGAGAGGGGTTACCGAGCGCTAAGTCGACCTCACCGGAGAGTAGGCGAGCCTCGACGCCAGCGGCATTATCGTCTATCAAGCTTACTTCTACATTTGGATACTGTTCGCAAAAGGCGCCCAACACGCTAGGAATGAGCTTCGCTGCAACAGAAGGAACGCTCGCAATTCGCACTCTCCCTTGCTGTCCGGCAGCGGCTGCTTTGAGATCGTTGTCTAGTGCACTGTAGATATTGAGAAACTGAACCACTTTGGGAAGACAAATTTCACCAAACGGGGTCAATTTGGTTTTGTTTCCGGGTTCAAACAGCGTTTGCCCTAGAATTCTTTCAAGCTCTTTTATCGATGTTGACAGTGCCGCCTGAGAACGATTTGCACGATGTGAAGCGGCTCGAAAGCCTCCTTCCTCGACTACCATCACAAAATGCATTAATTGTTGAAGCTTAATACTCATCCCTAATGCCTCTTAATCCCTTTATTTACGTTATTTTAAATAGAGCGATAAGTTTAACTTATCAAATGTCAAAAATTTACCGTTAGATTTATCGCCTGTCAATGTGCATCATTTAACCATATTGAAACAAAGTTGTTACAAAGGTTGAAAGGCACGTGAATACTCCTACTAAAAAACACCCAGTTAAAACCAGTCTATTTGCTTCTAAAGCGCCGCTTGAATGGGCGATAGTCAACAACGGAACCCTGTATACGGCTCAAATTCCTATTGATGACACAGGCGCGGTTGTGGAAGGCGGTATCGAAGCACAAACACGTCAAACCTTTAACAATCTCATTCACACCCTGGAGTGTGCAGGGGAGTCTTTGGACTCGGTGTTGCAGGTCCTGATTTATGTGACCGACAGAGAATACTTAAAGACCGTTAACCAAGTGTACGCGGAATATTTTGAAGCGCCGTACCCAAATCGCGCCGCCATGGTGGTTGCAGGGTTAGCGCGAGAAGAGATGTTGGTGGAGTTTGTCGTCTACGCGTCGGCAAGCCAACCAGAATAAATCCAATAAGAACAATTAGAGATCAGTGAGTGGGTGGCTTGCCATCACAAATCGGAAGAACAAGGAAAGAACCATGACTTTTATTAACAATGTTCAAGCAGAAAAATCCCTCTATATAGCGGGTGAGTGGCAATCGGGCATGGACACCATCGCCAATATTAACCCTTCTGATATCAGCGAAAACATTGGCGATTTCGCACAAGCGAGTGTGTCGCAAGTAGAGCAAGCGATTCAAGCGGCTAAATCAGCGCAGCCAGAGTGGGAAAAAACACCAATCGAGCGCAAGCAAGCAGTGCTACAAGCGATTGGTGATGAGCTCATTGCACGATGTGACGAATTGGGCACCTTACTTTCGCGTGAAGAAGGTAAGCCATTTGCTGAAGGTCGAGGTGAGATATACCGTGCTGGCCAATTCTTCCAATACTTTGCTGCTGAGGTTCTGCGTCAAATTGGCGATAACGCTGCTTCCGTCCGTCCAGGTGTCTCCGTTGAAGTTACTCGTGAAGCCGTCGGCGTTATCGCCATTATCTCTCCTTGGAACTTTCCAACAGCAACAGCGGCTTGGAAAATCGCGCCAGCACTTGCGTTTGGTAACAGCGTCGTCTGGAAGCCTGCCAACCTAACCCCAGCAAGTGCCGTTGCGCTGACAGAGATTATCCATCGCCAAGGTTTACCTGCCGGCACGTTTAACCTCGTTTTGGGTAGCGGTTCGCAAGTCGGTAATACCCTTATCAATTCGAAGGATGTGAACGGCGTGAGCTTCACTGGTTCTGTGGACACAGGCCGTAAAGTTGCAGCGGCAACGGCACCAAATTTTGTGCGTTGTCAGCTAGAGATGGGTAGCAAAAATGCGCTCGTAGTGGCAGATGATGCAGACATTCAAATTGCCGTTGAAGCGACAATCGCAGGCTCATTCTCGGGTGCAGGTCAAAAGTGCACCGCGTCTTCTCGTCTTGTGGTTATGGACGGAATTCACGACGCGTATGTTGAAGCGCTAATCAAACGCATGAGCGAATTAAAAGTGGGTCACGCACTGGAAGAGGGCGTATTCATGGGTCCTGTTGTTGATGGTAACCAGCTGAATGCGAACTTTGAGTGGATTGAAAATGCACGCCAAGCAGGCGCGGAGCTGGCTTTCGGTGGTGAGCGTCTGAGCCTAGAGCATGACGGTTACTATATGTCACCAACCCTGTTCTTGAACACACAAAACAGCTGGGAAGTGAACCAAGAAGAAGTCTTTGCACCAATGGCAAGCGTGATTCGCGTTTCTGATTTGGATGAGGCGATTGCAGTCGCGAACGATACGCGCTTTGGCCTGACAGGCGGCATTATCACGCAAAGTCTGCGCAATAGCGCGATCTTCAAACAGCAAGTCCAAACGGGCTGCGTCATGGTTAACTTGCCAACTGCGGGTACAGATTATCATGTCCCATTTGGTGGCCGTAAAGAATCTAGCTTTGGCCCTCGTGAGCAAGGGCAGTACGCCAAAGAGTTCTACACCGTGGTGAAAACCGCTTATCAGCGCCCTTACTAAGAACAGCAGGGTAGCTGATGGTGTCAGTTACCCGCACTGAAAGGCTAAGAAATTGTTTAAGGAGTGGTTATGTACCAACAACGGATTGTGATTGACGGATTGCAGTACTGCAATTGGGATCGAGAGTATTTCCAAACGCTTAAGGCGAGTGGCATTACTGCCGTTCATGCCACCATCGTCTACCACGAAACTGCGCGCGAAACCTTAACGCGTTTTGCTGAGTGGAACTTGCGCTTCGAGCAAAATGCGGACCTCATCATGCCTATTTATTCAATGGCAGATGTAGAAAAAGCCAAAGCAGAAGGCAAAGTCGGCATCTTCTTCGGCGCGCAAAATTGCTCACCTATCGATGATGAAATTGGTCTGATTGAAGTGATGCGCCGCCAAGGTCTGCTGATCATGCAACTGACCTACAACAACCAAAGCTTACTGGCGACAGGTTGTTACGAACCAAACGATTCCGGCGTAACTCGCTTTGGTAAGCAAGCGATTGAAGAGATGAACCGAGTCGGGATGATCATTGATATGTCCCACAGCGCGGAGCGTTCGACGTTGGAAGCTATCGAGCTCTCTTCGCGTCCAATTTGTATCAGCCATGCTAACCCGACATTTGCGCATGACGCACTGCGCAACAAGTCTAACACCGTGATCAAAGCACTAACGGAGCGCGGTGGTTTGATTGGATTCAGTTTATATCCGTTCCATTTGCCAAATGGCAGCCAGTGCACGCTGGATGATTTCTGCCAGATGGTTGCGAAAACCGCAGACATGTTTGGCGTTGACCATTTAGGTATCGGTAGCGATTTGTGCCTAAATCAGCCGCAACAAGTGTTGGAGTGGATGCGCAACGGGCGTTGGTCAAAAGCGATGGATTACGGCGAAGGTTCAGCAAGTAACTCGGGATGGCCAGATGCGCTGCCATGGTTCTGCGGCAGCGCAGGGATGGAGAACATCTACAACGGATTAATGGGTCACGGATTCAGTGAATCTGAGGCTGGAAAAATATTGGGTGAAAACTGGTTCAACTTCCTTAAAGAAGGATTAGAGCCTATTTCATAGCATTCCCCAAAGTAGGAACCGCCTGTCCACATAATAACAATACGGCAGGCGTAAAACTCACATTTGTAGCCAGTCTTTGGCTGCTGCAAAGAACCTCTGGAGCCAGAGTATGTCTGATTTAACCAATAGCATGAAAGCTTCCACGATGAGCGTGTCATCGGGCAAGTCAAAAGCAAAACACAACACATCAACAACAGAAAACACGACGGACAAATTAGGACTGAATAACCCGGCCTTTTGGTATAGCGGTGGTTTCATCGCGTTGTTCGTTGCTATTGCACTTTATGACGGCGAGCTGTTATCTACGATCGTTAACGCTGGCTTTGGCTGGGCAGTTCAGGTATTTGGTCCATACTGGCAGTTACTGCTGCTTCTCACTTTTCTTATTGGTCTTGGCTTGGCTGCAGGGCGAACAGGCAAGGTGATGTTGGGCGGGATTGCAAAACCAGAAATGGATTCTTTCCGCTGGATGGCGATTATTTTCTGTACCTTATTGGCTGGTGGTGGTGTTTTCTGGGCCGCGGCTGAGCCTATCGCGCATTATGTTAGCCCACCTCCTTTGTACGGCGCGCAAGATAACCCGCAGCAAGGTGCGGTGAATGCGTTGTCGCAATCCTTTATGCACTGGGGCTTTCTAGCTTGGGCGATTGTAGGTAGCTTAACTTCCATCGTGGTGATGCACCTACATTACGACAAAGGTTTACCGCTAAAACCCCGTATTTTGCTTTACCCAGTCTTGGGCGAACGAGCACTTAAAGGCCAACTCGGTGCATTGATTGACGCGTGCTGCATTATCGCGGTAGCCGCAGGCACCATCGGGCCAATTGGGTTTCTAGGCTTGCAGGTTAGCTACGCGTTAAATGCGTTGTTTGATATCCCTGATGGCTTTACCACTCAGCTTATCATCATCTTGTTTGCGATTGCGCTTTACACCTTGTCAGCACTCAGTGGATTAAGCCGAGGCATGCAACTGCTTAGTCGTTACAACGTGATTCTGGCAATGGCATTGATGGTTTACATCCTGTTTTTTGGTCCGACGAATTTTATCTTTAACGGATACATTCAAGGTGTAGGAAGCATGTTGGATAACTTTATCCCAATGGCGACTTATCGCGGTGACGAAGGTTGGCTAAGTTGGTGGACAGTATTTTTCTGGGGCTGGTTCCTGGGTTATGGTCCGATGATGGCAATCTTTATTGCGCGTATTTCCCGTGGTCGAACTATTCGCCAAGTTATTTCCACCATCAGTATTGTGGCTCCGTTAACCACCTGTTTTTGGTTCACGATTGTAGGCGGCTCTGGCCTAGCGTTTGAAATTACTGAACCGGGTAGCGTGAGTGCGGCGTTTGAGGGCTTTAACTTGCCAGGTGCTTTGCTTGCAGTGACTCAGCAACTACCAATGCCAATGCTGACTTCAATTCTATTTCTGATTTTAACCACGATCTTCATCGTCACGACGGGCGACTCAATGACCTACACAATCAGTGTCGTGATCAGTGGTGAAACGGAGCCGAATGCGATCATCCGTACCTTCTGGGGAGTAATGATGGGTGTGACGGCATTGATCCTAATTTCCCTTGGCTCTGGCGGCATCTCTGCTCTGCAATCTTTCATTGTTATTACCGCGGTTCCGGTTTCGTTGATTCTGTTACCGTCACTTTGGAATGCGCCACAAATTGCAATCAAAATGGCGAAAGAGCAAGGGCTATAACAATTATCCAATTCAAACAACGTGGAGCTTGTGCGGGTGTTTTCCTCCTGCATCCGCACAAACCCTAGTATTCTTACAATAACAAATAGGTGGTGAGCAAAATGGATGCACATCGTTCTACTTATACGGAAGCAACTATGCGCGATGCAGCGATTGTCATGGCAGCCGAAAGGCTTGGCGCAATGCACCAAAACCGAATCAGCTTTGTTCGCAGTCTGATTCGTAATATGGCAAGCCAAAACTGGCAAGTAACCAAGCATGAGTGGCAGCTTTGTCCTCGTGGTTATGGTCATGTGATTTACAAATTGACCACGCCAGAGCACGTTTATCATTTGGTGGTATTCTGTGATGAAATTGCCGACGACGAGCGTAATGATCGCGTAATTGCTGAAAAGTGGGACGTCACATTTGCACTGGTTCAAGGCGATGTTGATGTTACTTTGTTGGAAAGATTGCGAGAAAATGTACCGCTGCAAGAAGCGGGACGTAATCCAAACAACGTACTTGTTCTTGCTCGCGCAAACAAAAGTGTGCGCGTGTTTGAGCACATTGTTAGCGCGCTTTCTCAAGGCGAGCAGCCTGAGCCGAAAGAGTTAGCGGAAGTGGGTTATATCCTGCGTACCACAGCTGTTTATGGTAACGGAAAGTTTGGTATCGCCGATTTCAAACTGTTAGAGAACAACTCAGATTTCAGCCAGTCTTTTAGTGCGCAAATGTGTGCCGTATATATGTTGCGCGAATTCAGCCTAGATTGGGTGCACTATCTGGCACTTCAACAAGGTGGCGACAACGCGGTGGCTTTGCATCGTGGCTTGCAGCGCTACCTTGGTGTCGGCAATGCGACTGGCTTAGGCATGGCTCCATACTTGATTAATCACCCGTGCATCGTTGACCAATGGATGACCTCTCGCGAACGTGCGGTAGCGCGAGTCTTTGCGATGCCATGTGAAGCTTCATTCCATGCTCCTTTGCAAGGATTACTACAAAAAGCACAGCGTCATTTAGAGCAAGTCATCACCATCAATGAACATCAATACAGGCTCAATCATCAAGCGATATCAGACATCAAACAACTGCTATCGGAGCTAACAACGTTAATGGCATTACATCCGAACTGGGCGAGTTTGGTCGAGCATAAGAAAACAATGAGTGTGGAAGCCCAAGAAATCCTCACCTCTTGCTTGATCGAACTCTACCCATCTTTAGTGGATGAATTTGCTAGCCAAATGAATACGGATGAAACGTTATCTATTCCGGGCGGGAAAAAGATCCAAGACTTACTGGAAGTGTTGCAAAACAAATACCGCTGGGCGATTGATGCGGATTACTCACTGGCCGAGAACAATTATTGGTTCTGGTATCGTTCACAAGACAAAGAAGAGCCAAGGCTTGGTGTTCGTGGCGAGGAAGCAGGAGAAGAAAAAGAGCTGCCGCTTGATATCGGCAGACAAGTGAATCGCTTGTACCACGCTTTGCTTGGTTGTGATGAAGAAATGTCCGTAGCAGAGTTTCTGTTGCAAAATCCGACTTATCGTTCGATCACACGTCGCGTATGGACGCTAGGCAACCGTGCGATGGGGGATATTCAAATGAACGTGCTGCGTAAAGATGCGTTACCAATGCACTTACTGCGCTGTAAATTGGCGATCTTTGGTGCGACTAAGTTTGATCCGCGCTCGGATCGTTGGGTTCGAGTAACTTTCTTCCAAGGTGCGCCGTTGTTAGATGAAATTCACGACCCTAAACTGGCAGACACATGGATTTTCCCTAGCATGCCGCCACGTGACGAAATTGCGCAAAGTGATAATCAAAAAATCAGTGGAGGATTTGCATTATGATCGTCTCTCACAACGAATTGGTGGCCGCGGTTAATAAGGCATTTCTTGGCATGCGCCGTCACTGTGGTGAGGCGGATGTCATTGCGAACATGGTGGCGGACTTGCAAATGGTTGGCTTACATGGAGTTCGTCATTTTAATAACGCCAGTCTGTTTCTTGGGTTAGATTCAGACTGCGCCGTATCGGTGACCAACAGTACGCCGTCAAACATAGAGGTAGAACTGCACAACGGGAGTGTAGCGTGTCATTTACCCGCTGTGTTGGATTTCGCACTTGAGAAAATGATTAACCGTAAGTCGATTACTATCACGTTGACGCAGTGCCATAACCGTTGGCTAGGTTTTAGTGAGTTGTTGAAGCTCTCTGCAAAAGGCATCGCGTGTCGCGCACAATGGGTCAATGGCTCTAGTCCCAAGCGAACGCTTTATGTGTTAAACCGCGGACGAATCGCACCAGAAGTCTTTTTCTCGGATCAGTTTGATGGGCATGATACGGATTTGCATAGTATGGTTATCGAGCTCTCCGTGAACGATTTCGATATCGAGAAAAGTGCACAAGGGTATACCACCCACATTGAAGGCGATGAGTTAAGCCGTACGCAACAAGCTTCTTGGCAAAATGGTATCTTTGTCGAAGACCAAGAATGGGAAACACTGAAACAAACCGCAACCGCGTTGCTGGTGGAGAACAGTGAGCGTTCTATGCTCGGTGCTGGTGGTGTGGTTTAAGCTATGAAAGGCGATGATTCCAAGTAGAAGTGATGAAGGCTGCTGTTTAGCGGCCTTTTTTGTGCGCGATGTTCAGTCACTTCTGAAGTTCAAAGACTATGATTACCGTTATCCGCAAGATGGAGCAACACAGGTAAGAAAAATGGATCTGCAAGAGAATAAAAGAAATGCCATTGCGTTTTACGAAACCGCCTATAGAGGTAACCCAAGAAAGGCAGTTGAAGACTACGTAGGTGATGAGTACATCCAGCACAATCCATTAGTTGGAAATGGCCCCGAGGCTTTTATCGAGTATTTTGAGCGGATGCAAAATGAGTATCCCGATAAAGATATTACGTTTGTGCGAGCCATTGCTGAAGGGAATTTGGTGGCACTACACACTCACCAAACATGGCCTAATGATATTGAATACGTGACGATGGATTTCTTTCGTTTTGATCACAATGGGAAGATCGTTGAACATTGGGACGCTCTGCAAGAGATACCCAAAGAAACATTGAATGGTCACACCATGTATTAACGAGTCGTTGATTAGCCTCCCATGCCGTTTATTCAAACGGTATGGGAGGTTAAATGATTTGTGGCACTCGAAGTATTAATCATCAAAGCGCTTTTTCGATTCTCACCGCGACGTCTTCAGATACCCAGCCTTTCCACAAGTCAGGGTAGGTATTAAAGAAGTAAAACATCGCTTCTTCACCGTCCGCGTAGTTATCTTCCATCCAGGCCAGCATTTCACTCATTTGCTCGTTGGTAAATCCGCGTTTCTGCAAGTACGCGAATGCTTGGGGTTCTTTGTTCGCAAATGCCTCAGTTGTTACTGTGCGAACTGGAGAAGGTGGGTACATTGTTACTTTGGGAGAAGTACAATCAGGCTGGGTGGTACAGTTGCGATACTCTTCCAGATCCGTTCCGCTACCAAAATCCACTTTGACCATATCATACTTGCCCAATACGGGTGTTGGTGACCAGTAGTAACCAAACCAAGGCATTTTGCGATCATAGGCTTTGGCGATGGTACCAGCTAGTGCAGCGCCAGAGCCTGGGTCAACCATCTCAAAGCCGTGCTCACTTAACCCTAATGCATTAAACAAGTGACCGGAGGTGATTTGGCATGTCCAACCAGCAGGGCAGCTATAAAACGCGAACTTGTCATCATCTTCTGGGTGTTCAAATAGTTTGGCGTGCTTGATGACGCCTTCTATCGTCGCGAGTTCTGGATACTGTTTTACCAGATAGGCGGGAACCCAAAACCCTTCTTCACCACCATTGACAAGCGATTCACTAGCGATGCGCAAGCGTTTATCCGCAATTCCTTTATCAAGTGCTTCTTTAATGCCGTTTGTCCATAACTCTGGCGCAACGTCAGGCTGCCCCTTTTCAATCATAGAGGTGCCCGTAGGAACGCTATCACCAGGGATCAATTCCGCATCGCACTGGTAGCCTTCATTTAAGACAAATTGGTCGATGTGCGCCATTAAGCTGGCCGAATTCCAATTCATATCCGCGATGGTTATTTTTCCACATTCATCCGCATTTGCATGAGTTGATAATGCTGAGAGCAGCATAACAGAGAGCATTGAAGGTGTCGTCTTCATGTGACTGAATTTCCTTGTCGTTGTCATTTACTTCAGTATATACATCGGTTTATAAAGATTCAGTGAACAAGGTTTTTTCAGTGACGTTAAGCATAAAAACGGCGATTTATGAAGCGTTTAGTCAGAGTGGTTGAAAGGGAGTTAATACAGCAAGAACACCCCTTCGTAGCCGCCGATCTCAATGTGAGAAACATAGTCGCCGATGTTACCGTCTTGATCTACAGGTCGCATAGGTTCTGGAAGTGCGATAGTTATCTTCGGTGAGGAGAAATAATCGATATTCTTGCCAAAGAAATCAGTTCGATACAGAACTTGGCCTTTGGTGAATTCGCGGGCTAACACCATCTCTGTAGGGCCATGCATCACTACCGTATCGTCTGAGTGATACGCAAAGTACGTATGGGTTGGTAACAAATCGATAGCGCCATTAGGCAAGTCAGGATGAGCCACTTTGCTCATAGAAGCATCTCCAATCACCGTGTAATCGGCGGAATAGGGCGTGCTGGTGGACATCATTAGCGGAGTCGCCTGATACCCATCTGGGATTTGATTGGTTGGCATACCTAAATCGATGGCAAGCAAGGCGCTAGGTTGATAAGCAATATTCTTTGGTACGCCTGCCTTCCAGAAGTTGTCACTTGTTGTGTTATTACTTCCATATAAGTAGCCATTGTTCCACTGATTAAAGTAAATGCGCTCAGGGTGATAGTTTAAGTAGAACACCGCTAGTGCAGAGTATTGGTCCTGTTTCCAATTGTTTTCTGTGTTACCAAAGTATTGAACTCGACCATAACGCGTGGTCGCTTGATAAATCACTTTCTGACCCGCTTTGGCGAGTGCAGAGTTATCCCAAAACTTAGCCAAGCCAGCATAGCCACTAAAGCCGGTAGCAGGGAAAAGGTAGTGCTCGCGCAAGTACAAGGAGCCAGCGTTAACCAAGTGGTTTTGCCCATTACGACCGAATAAGTTTGCCGTACCTATGTTGAGGCCAATTAACGCATCTTCATCCAGCGTTGCCAGTTTATTCAAGAACGCCGAGAATTGCGCTTTGTAAGCATCGTCAGCAGCTTGGCTACCCGCCACCAAACCAAGTTCATCCACTGTGCCTCCGGAATATATGTAGAACTGATTTGCACCGAGTAACTTATTCGTATCGTCGTTGTACGCACCATTTAAACCTTGTTTCGCCCATTCAGCTTGGTAAGAGTGGCGCATTGTATTGGCAAAAAAGGGATTGCCGAGATTGGTCAATGCCCAAGAAGAGGTTTGATTCCACATACGACCAAATGGAATAACGCGTGACTCCCAACGAAATCGTGCGGTTGCATTCTTATTCGAACGGTTTTTGTATTCATGCCAAGAAAGATAATTGTCTTGGTTTCGATCTGCAGATTTGTCGAAGCCACGAATTTTACGCCAGCGTTGAATGGTTTGACCTTCAGGTGTCTCCGTTGGTGCTCCTGAGATATTGACGGCAGGGAAGCTATCTTTGAGTTGAATGTTTTCGAGACGTGGGCGGTTTTCTATGTTGTCGTCATGCCAAGTAATTTTCGCAACGTAAAGGCGGCCGCCGTCGCGTAAAAAGGTGGAGCCAAAGTTCTGACCGCCACCATAAGTTTTTCCGCTACCATCATGCGTTGTAGCGCGAACCCAATCCGAAGGGACAGACCAGTTGACCGTTTGGTTTTTAGTCATGTTCTCAGTTTTGTCTTTTTTAATCGCGAAGCGTTTCCATTCAGTTACCTGACCAAACGAGTCGATGGCAGAAGGGTATTCAATCGTGAAGCTGCCGCCTTGAGCAAACTGAGAGAACGTAAAGGCTAAGCGGTCGAACTTCTCTGAGTGATAGACATAGAGGGCTCCACCATTATTCGCCTGACCAAATACATCAGCATCCCATGGCGGTGGTTGATATAGCCAAAAACCGGCGTGGTTAGCGCTGGCGGTATAGCCAACGATCATCGGTTTTCGATTGAGTAGAGTATTCTCACCATGGCTTGAGTCGACTTCAGCTAGGATAGTGTCTTCAGAAAAGTGGAGAAAGAAATCTTCGTAGTCAACTCCATTCAGTTTTGCTTGGTTACGTATATCGTTTTCCAGCCAACCTGAGTTAAGTTCCAGCTTTTGGTTGTACATGTAACCAAGCGCTTTTACACGCTCGTTATCACTCTTATTTTCGTAAGCTCCAAACACGATATCGGCATTATCCAACTCCCATTCAAGTGCAGCGGCAGCAGAGATAGGCTTATCTTGAAGATCAATACCCTGTTCATGCAACCCAGGTAATACGATTGCTGTTCTACTCCAAACGTTGGGTACAGAAAGTAAGCTCAGAGAAGCAAGTGCAATGAGAGAAAAACAATGCGACTTCAACATGGGGTTATCTCACTCATACTTAGATGACTCGAATTAAGGGCCAGAATACAAAGAGAAATTATAGTCCATTCACAAAGTCCTAATCAGGAACCCGCCGATAGAAGGCTTTACCGGAAATCGAGGGGAGCCCGGCAAAAATGAGAAGGTCTGCGTCGGGTGTAGTACGCTCAAAGACTCAAAATTCCGTCTACACAAGCACAAAAGTAACCAGAATTTTAACCTTATTTCGATTGCCATCATATTGTTGGATTTTCATCAACAATTTCAGTTAAAACCAACTGATTAAACCAGTCATATTCTCTGTTGTATTGATTGCTTATCATACAAAAATTTAACAAAATTAATTTTTATACATTTTTATTGCATAAAAAATCCTTTTGAGTAATATAAATGCTAAGTGACAATTAATGCGGTATGTCAGCATGACTATTCAGGTAAGCGGAATCAATAAATCCTACGGTGAGACACAAGTGCTTCACGATGTCAGCTTTAAGTGTGAAAGCGGCGAAACACTGGTGTTACTTGGTCCAAGTGGTGCAGGGAAGAGCTCTCTACTACGTGTTCTTAACCTTCTTGAAGGTGCGGATAACGGCAAGCTAAACATCGCAAATGATGTTTTTGATTTCTCTACTGAAATCAAAGAGAAACAAGGTTTAGCGCTTCGTCGTAAAGTAGGCATGGTGTTCCAGCAGTACAACCTATGGCCACACATGACAGTGATGGAGAACCTGATTGAGGCTCCGGTAAAAGTCGCTGGCATGGATAAAGAAGAAGCGAAGAAGCAGGCAATGCAAATTCTTGCGACGCTGCATTTGGCAGACAAAGCGGATGCATGGCCGATGCAACTTTCTGGTGGTCAGCAACAACGTGTGGCGATTGCTCGTGCATTGATGATGAAACCGGAAGTCTTGCTTTTTGATGAACCGACCGCTGCGCTTGATCCGGAAATTACTAACCAAGTCGTTAAGATTATTAAAAATTTAAGCGAAACCGGAATTACACAAGTAGTTGTGACGCACGAAGTGGATTTCGCCAAGAAAATCGCTAGTCACGTACTGTATTTAGAAAAAGGACACATCGTTGAGCACGGCACAAATGATTCGTTTTCTAACCCGCAAACCGCCCAGTTTGCTGACTACTTAAATCACTAAATTACGTTTTTAAAGTTCAGTCTATTTAACAGATAAGCTCGGCTGTCATTGCGAGTGTCAGCCCACTAAGTACACACGGAGTATTGCAATGAAAAAGATTCTACTAGCTTCACTAATCGGCCTTTCTTCTGCAACTATGGCAGCAAACGCAGCAGCACAAGAAGAGATCAAATTCGCGATGGAAGCGACGTACGCACCGTTCGAATACATGGATGAAAACAACCAAATCCAAGGTTTTGATGTGGATCTGGCGAATGCACTATGTAAAGAAATCGAAGCAAAATGCACCTTCCACAACCAATCTTTTGACAGCCTGATCCCAGCATTAAAATTCAAGCGCTACGATGCGGCAATCTCTGCAATGGACATTACTGAGGCGCGTTTGGAGCAAGTGAATTTCACGAATGCATACTATGACAACTCAGCAGCGTTTGTTTCTATCAAAGAAAAAGTGGCTGATCAAAAAGCACTAGAAGGTAAGCGTGTTGGTGTTCAAAACGGTTCAACACACCAAAGCTACCTGATTGAGCAAATGCCGGGCGTAACCGCGGTTCCTTACTCAAGCTACCAAGACGCGTTCATCGATATGAAAAATGGCCGTATTGATTCTGTATTCGGTGACACAGCAGTCGTAGCAGAATGGTTCAAGAAAGAAGACAACCTAGCTTACGTGGGTGAGCACATCACTAACCCTAAATACTTCGGTAACGGTTTCGGTATCGCAGTAAACAAAGGTAACGACGAGCTAGTGAACAAGCTGAACACGGCACTGAAAACCGTGAAAGCGAACGGCGAATACGACGTAATCTACAACAAGTACTTCGGTAAGTAATATGGCACTAACGGGTTACTCTTTATCGCTTGTTCAAGCTAGTTGGATGACCGTCCAGTTAGCCTTCACAAGCCTATTAGTCGGTTTGATTCTGGCAGTGGTATTCGCCAGTGGTGAAATGTCTCGTCGCGTTTTCGTTAAATGGCCAATGACGGCGTTTGTAACGATTGTACGTGGCTTGCCAGAAATCCTTGTCGTGTTGTTCATCTATTTTGGTTCGACGCAGGTTCTGTTTTTAATCACCGGCGACTTTATTGAAGTTAGCCCGTTCTTGTCTGGCGTGGTGGCGTTGTCATTGATCTTCGCTTCTTATGCTTCTCAAACTCTACGTGGCGCATTAAAAGCCGTTGGAAGAGGGCAGAGAGAAGCAGCAAGTGCACTTGGCATCAGTCAAGCACACGCTTTCGTTCGCATTGTTTTGCCACAAGCAGTAAGACACGCACTACCAGGTTTAACTAACCAATGGTTGGTTCTGCTGAAAGACACCGCACTTGTATCACTGATCGGCGTGACGGATTTGTTGAAACAAGCGCAGCTAACATCTGCAGCGACCCATGAAGCGTTTACATGGTACGCAACCGCTGCGGCGATTTACCTAGGCATTACTTTGATTACACAACGTGCCGTCAAACTGATTGATAAGAAGTTCTCAATTCAAGGCATGAGCATGGGACAGGAGGCAACTGCATGAACGAACAACACGTTTGGCAAATGCTGGATGGCTTAGGCACTAGCCTTCAATTGACCGCCGCTTCCTTGGTTGTGGGCTGTCTTTTAGCTCTGATGATGACGCTGACTCTGATCCTACGTACTCCGGGTTTGCATTGGGTAAGTCGTGGCATCATTACCTTGTTCACTGGTACACCTTTATTGGTACAGATCTTCTTGGTGTACTACGGTCCGGGTCAGTTTGATGCCGTAAGAGAAAGTGTATTCTGGACATGGTTAAGCCAACCTTGGTTCTGTGCGATGTTGGCGTTAGCGTTGAATACCGCGGCGTACAGTACTCAGCTGTTCAAAGGAGCGTTTAACGCGATTCCTTCTGGTCAATGGCAAGCGTGTCTTGCATTAGGTATGAACAAAACCGCAACACTTAAAGTGCTGCTGCCATACGCCATTCGTCGTGCTGTTCCGGCTTACTCGAACGAAGTGATTTTGGTCTTCAAAGGCACGTCACTAGCAAGCACGATTACGATCATGGATTTGATGGGCTACGCGCAGCGCATTAATGCACAAACTTACGATACGTTGACGGTATTTGGTATTGCAGGTGCATTTTATTTAACGGTAAATGGTGTGCTAACTCTCATTTTCCGTCAGGTAGAGAAGAAAGCATTGGCGTTCGAAGCTGCATAAACCTTCAATCAACACTCAATTTAGTTCCACAGTGCCTCTGCAAATGACTCTCTTGCAGGGGCATTTTTTATATTCGTCATGGCAAAACCCTCAAGTTCCACCAAACTTAATGCAACGCAATTACATTGGTGGCATCATGGAAAGAAGACACTTTTTAGCGCTGTGGACATTGTTGCTCGCACCCTCTTTAAAAGCGAAAACACCAATGCGGCCAACGCCAGCACAAACAGAAGGGCCATTTTATCCAGTGGTGGACATTCCTCTTCGTCAAAACTTGATTCTGCAATCGGAGGGCTTGCTTGGTGAACCTATTGTGCTGCAAGGCAAAGTCGTAGATACATCTGGAAACCCAGTTTCAGGCATCAAAGTAGAAATCTGGCAATGCGATGGGCAGGGGATTTACGATCATCCTAAGCAGCCAAATAATGATAAGTTTGATGCTCATTTTGCAGGCTTTGGCGCAGTCGAAACTCAATTGGATGGTCGCTACTTATTCCAGACTTTGTATCCTGTGCCTTACGCCTCTCGTCCGCCGCACATTCACGTTAAGTTGTGGCGGGATAACCAAGAGCTTCTGACCACTCAGTTGTACTTAAAAGGCAATACTGGTGATGAATGGTGGGGTGGCAAAGCCCGTGATTATCTACAGTTTGAGACTATACGAATCGACGGGCGCTTAACGGGCGAATTTAACTTTGTGATTGGTTAGCTAATCCGGTTAAGCCATTAACTCAACCAATTGCGCCAAGCATTCTTTATCCAGTATCGGATGAGGCTCGACGCCCGTGACCAAAACGATATCCACGGAAGGCAGCGATGGCATATCGCCTAAGATCTTAAGATCCTCGCTAACGCTAATACTGCCCATCGCACCGATAGCCATGCCTGAACGTACAATTGCTCGTTGTGCAGAAGCCGTATTGCAACATGCCAGTAGTTGATAAGGAGTGCCACGTTTGGTTAATCCGTCTACTGCTGCCGCATGGTATTTACAGTCGGTTTGGAATAGGGCGAGAGGGAGAGGTTGGGCGTTCTCAATGTCAAAATCAGGATGAGCAATCCACACGCCTTTGTCGCTTGCTAGCCAGTAACCTTCCTCACTGTCCGGTGCTCTTGTCACAATAGCGGCGTCTAGCTTTCCTTCATCAAGTTTTTCTCTCAAGGTGATGCTTGGCTCACTGAAGACTTGAATTGAACATGTGGGCTCAGATTGCTGTAATACGCGGATGACTTTAGGCAGGATATTGTCGTTGTAATCCTCGGGGCAACCTAAGCGAAGAGGGCGCTTGTTTTCATAGCGCTTCACTTGTTTCAGTGCTTGATTGTGCAAGTTAACCAATAGTTCGGCGTGAGAGCGCAGTGCCAGTCCCGCTTCACTCAATACTAGGTTGCGACCTTCTTTTTCAAACAAACTGACGCTGAGTTCGTCTTCTAGCTTACGCATTTGAGCACTGAACGCGGATTGGGTGCGATTGATCTGCTTGGCTGCACGAGTGAAACTGCCCGTTTCGACAAAAGCAAGAAAGCTGCGCAACGCATCGATATCCATATCTAAAACTCATCCATCGTTTTTGTTGAAGTGTTCCATCAAAACTATCCGTTAGTCCCCTTAAATACAATCAGATATTGTGAATGGGTACTCAAAACACGAACCGCATGGAGGCGTCATGAAACTGTTTATTGCTAATCAAAACTACTCAAGCTGGTCACTTCGCGCATGGCTGATCTTTTCTCAATTCAAACTGGATGTGAAAGTCACCAAGCTCAAATTATTCACAGAAGATTTTTATAAGACCTTGGAAGATATTACACCAACCGCGAAAGTCCCTACCTTAGTGGATGGTGACGCAACAGTGTGGGATTCATTAGCGATTTTGGAATACGTTAACGAGCAATACTTACAAGGCAAAGCATGGCCAAGTAAGTCTGCAGAACGGGCTAAAGCACGCGCCATCGCATCAGAAATGCATTCGGGTTTCTTTAACTTAAGAAGCGAACTCCCAATGAACATCCGCGCACGCAGAAAAGTCGATCTAACGGATGGTGCGCGTAAGGATATTGCGCGTATTGATGCCATTTGGGCTGAGCAAGCCAAACTGTATCCCAACGGTTGGCTATTTGGAGAATGGTCGATAGCTGATGCTATGTATGCACCTGTGGCATTGCGTTTCCAAACTTACGGTATCGAGTTATCGGAAGGTGCCAAAGCTTACCAACAGAAGGTGCTAGCAAGTGAATCTTTACAGCAATGGTTGGAAGAGGCGAGCCAAGAAACGGATATCGTAGAAGAGGACGAGGCAGGGGAAGAAGTATAAGCGCATCTTGCGATCGCCTGTAGCAAGGGAAAGCATGACAAAGCACGCTTTCCTCTTCTAGGATAGTTGTAGTTTCCGGCGCGTTTAAGCTAGGTGTTCAACAATCGCTCTGCCTACGCCGTGTGCGCTCGTTGGGTTTTGACCTGTGATGACACGATCATCCACAATTACAAACTCTTGCCATGGTTGCACTTTAGAGTAGCGCGCTGCGCTGCGTGCAAGAGATTCTTCCAATAGGAATGGGATATCGTTGATGGTGCCGAAGTCGATCTCTTCTTCACGAGTGAAGCCTGTTACTGATTTAGACGAAAGTAGCTTTTCGCCATTGCTAAGCGTGATAGGTAGAAGAGCGCCCGGACCATGACAAACTGCTGCCACAATACCGCCATCTTCATAGTGTTTTGCAGAAATCTTGGCAAAATCTTCGTTGCTCGCTAGGTCTGAAAGAAGACCAAAACCACCCGGATAGAAGATCGCATCATAGTTGTCACCGTTGATTTGTGACACTGGAATCGTGTTGTTGATGCGGTTCTGGAAATCATCATCCGCCAAGATTTTCTCGTTTATTGCGTCACCTTCGATGTCGGTTCCGTACAGTGGTGCTTGCCCGCCTTTGATAGAGGCAATGTCGTAATCGAAGCCTGCACCCAGTAGTTCGCTAAGGGCATGAGTGAGCTCTGGCGCGTAAGTTCCGTTTGCTTGGTCAGTTTCACCAAGGGTCGCATGGTTCGTCACAATGATGAGTACTTTCTTCATGATGGTTTCCTTTTTGGCTTACGTGTATTTGTTGAACACCTTCATACTAATTGCTAAACAAATAAGTGATAATACGATTAATTGGCAAAACATTATTGCTATATAGCAAAGGTAAGTATGGACAGTTTTGAAGGTATCAATGAGTTTGTTACGGTTGCTGAGAGCTTAGGGTTTTCTGCAGCGGCAAAACAGTTAGGTTGCAGTACCAGTCATGTCAGTCGTCAAGTCACAAGGTTAGAAGAGCGATTAGGTGTCGCTTTGTTAGCACGTTCGACAAGAATGGTGAGTCTAACGGAAGCGGGGCAAGCGTATTATCAACAGTGTAAAGAGTTGGTGATTGGGCTTCAGCAAGCCAATGAGCAACTCACCACGCAGCAAACTCAATTGAGTGGTACGTTACGTGTGAGTGCCGCTGGTGCGTTTTCTGAGAACCATGTAGCGCCTGCCTTGATGGCGTTTGCCAAGCAACATCCTAATCTCACGGTTGAAATTAACTTCAACACCAGCATGGTCAACTTTATTGAAGATGGTTTCGATTTTGCCATTCGTTACGGCAGGTTGAGTGATTCAGGCTTGGTTGCGAGAAAGCTGGTGGATCGTCCCATGGCAGCGGCAGCCAGTCAGCGTTATCTCGATGAACATGGTTTACCAACGCACCCAGAGCAACTCAAGCGTCATAGCTGCATTATTGCCAATAAGGACGTTTGGTTGTTTGAAAAAGACGGCAAGCCTTTAGATGGCGTAAAAGTGCAGGGCAGATGGAAGAGCAATAACGCACACACGGTCTTGCAAGCCTGTGCAGAAGGATTAGGTGTGGCGTACTTACCGAAGAGTAGTTTCAACGATGCTATTTCGTCTGGTCGTTTGGTGCCAATACTAGAGCCGTATTGGGGAAGCGGCAACAGCAGCTGGATTGTTTATCAGAATCGTCACTTTCTACCACTACGAGCGCGATTGGCTATCGACTTCTTGCTTGATCATTTTGTCGATTGGCAGGAGTAATGAGGCTCTGCCAATCGGTTTGTTTATCCATTTGTTAGATCGTCAACATACTAACGTATCTACATGTTTTGATAGCTTGGTCCGCCGCCACCTTCTGGTGCTTTCCACGTGATGTTTTGCGAAGGATCTTTGATGTCACAGGTTTTGCAATGCACACAGTTGGCGGCATTTATCTGAAACTTCAACTTATTGTTCACTTCCACCACTTCGTAAACCCCTGCGGGGCAATAGCGCTGACTTGGTTCGTCATACATGCCTAAATTCACATCAATTGGAATGTGAGGGTAAGTCAGAACAAGGTGACAAGGTTGATTCTCTTCGTGCTGTGTTCCCGACAAAAATACCGACGAAGGCTTATCAAAACTGATTTCACCATCTGGTTTTGGGTATGCAATTGGGTGGCACTCTTGTTTAGGTTTTAACTGCTCATGATCGTGCGAATAGTCCTTGATAGACCAAGGTAACGGCCTCTTAACCAGTGGTTGCCACAGGTTGTGTTCAAAAGTCGAAAGAGCACCGCCCAGTATGCTGCCAAACTTATGAATGTTCGCACCAAAGTTACGCGTTTCAGCGAGTTCGTCATACAACCATGATGATTCGAACAACGACTGGTAGTCTGGCTCAGAAGCTCCAGTTTGTCGGGCCGTATGTACCGCTTCTGCTGCAATGATTCCGGATTTCATTGCTGTGTGGCTGCCTTTAATTTTAGCAACGTTCAAAGTCCCCGCATCACAACCAATCAATAAACCGCCAGGGAATTGCTGTCTCGGCAGAGAGGAAAGTCCACCTTTCGCAATGGCTCTTGCGCCGTAAGCGATGCGCTGAGCACCTTTCAAATGTGGCTCAATAGCAGGATGGTGTTTAAAGCGTTGAAATTCGTCAAATGGACTCAAGTAAGGATTGCTGTAATTCAAGTCGACAATAAGCCCCACGGCGATTTGGTTGTTCTCCATGTGATAGAGAAAACCGCCGCCTGTGGTATTTGTTTCACTCAAGGGCCAGCCAGCGGAGTGGATAACACTGCCAGATACATCCTTACTGTCAGTGGGTAACTCCCATATCTCTTTTAGGCCAAGCGCGTAGTGCTGTGGTTGCTTTCCTGCATCTAGGTCGAACCTTTGAATAAGTTCTTTACCCAGATGTCCGCGACAACCTTCAGCAAAAAGGGTGTATTTTGCCCTTAGCTCGATACCTGGTTCAAAGTTAGGTTTGGCCTGGCCGTTCTTATCTAGTCCCATATCGCTCGTGTTAATGCCTGTCACTGCGCCAGTCTGATCATAATTGATGCTTGCAGCGGCAAAGCCCGGAAAAACTTCCACCCCAAGATTTTCTGCTTGGTTAGCGAGCCAACGGCAAAGGTTGGCAAGGCTAATTACGTAATTATTCTCGCCATTTATCATTGGACGCGGTTTAAGGAAGTGGGGAACGCGAATATGGTTTTGTTCAGTAGTAAGATAAAGGAAATCATCTCGTTGAACCGAGGCTGCTAGCGGGGCGTCCATTTCTTTCCAATTGGGGAAAAGCTCATCTAAGGCACTAGTTTCAAAAACAGCGCCAGATAGAATATGTGCGCCCACTTCTGAGCCTTTTTCTACAACGCAAATTGAAAGAGCGTCACCTTCACTGTCTTGGTTGAATTGAGCTAGCCGACAAGCGGCGCTTAAGCCTGCAGGTCCGGCCCCCACGATCACGACATCAAACTCCATGCATTCTCGTTCCATCTTTATGCTTCCTTTCTATTATCGTCATCTGCGTGACAGGTTTTTGGTTTCTATACAGAAAACTATAGCTCAGTTGACGTTAACGTGAAGTGGACTAAGCTCAAGTAATGGATCTGACGTGTTATATGAGGCATGACCATGGAAGACCGACCACTAGCAACACTTGTGCTCGCAGAGCATGACAACCAATCGTTGGCTGTAGGGACGCTGTGTGCAATTAAAGCGGCATTTGAGATTAAGGGTGATGATAAATCGCTTCCTGTTTCTGTGTTGCTTATTGGTTATCAGTGCCAATCAGTTTTGGATGAGTTGAATTGTGTTCAAGGTGTTGCAGAAATTATCTGGGTTGATGCGAAGGGATATGAACATGGATTAGCGGAAAATATCGCACCTTTGATCTCACAAGTAGCCAAAAACTACTCACACATTCTTTCTCCTGCTAGTACATTTGGTAAGAATGTGATGCCTCGTGTGGCGGCGTTGCTTAATGTTGGTCAACTTTCTGACGTGATGACAATCGAGTCTATCGATACGGTGATTCGTCCAATTTATGCTGGAAATGCATTGGCGAGAGTCACGTCGAATGATCCCTATAAAGTGATGACCATAAGAAGTACGGCTTTTGATGCCGCAGAGCTATCTGACACGCCAGTTGTCCCTAAGCTTACTCAAGTCGACACGGTGATTATCAATAAACTTAGTGAGTTTGTTTCGCAACAAACGCCAGAAAGTGAGCGACCAGAATTGCCAGCGGCTAGAGTAGTGGTGTCGGGTGGTCGTGCATTCGGGAGTAAAGAGAAGTTTGTTATAGTAGAACAATTGGCTGACAAGCTAGGTGGAGCGGTAGGGGCGTCACGAGCGGCGGTCGATGCGGGCTATGTGTCTAATGACCATCAAGTCGGGCAAACCGGCAAAATTGTTGCACCGGAGTTATACATTGCCGTCGGAATTTCTGGCGCGATCCAGCATTTGGCGGGAATGAAAGATTCCAAGGTGATTGTTGCAATTAATAGCGATCCTGATGCGCCTATTTTTGACATTGCTGATTATGGATTGGTCGGCGATTTGTTTGTGGTAATGCCTGAGCTGTTAGAGAAGCTGTAGATATAGTCTTGCTTCCTAAAACAAAAGGCTTCCGGACTGGAAGCCTTTATCATTTGATTTTTATAAGTTACTTTTCGCTCGGACGTTGCAGGTGCTCTGCAAGTACTTTCGTAAACCTTGCAGCTTCACCACCAGTACAAGCGCGATGATCAAACGTTACGGATAGCGGCATTGCTTTCACCGAAATTGCTTGACCATTTCTTATCACAACTCGGTCGAGTATTCGGCCCGCGCCGACAATAGCGACTTGTGGCGGTGTGACGACAGGTGTTGCGTAAATACCGGCAATCGCGCCGAAGTTGGAAAGCGTAATCGTCGCGTGCTGCAATTGCTCACGACCGATTTTTCTCTCTCTGATCCCTTCAACGGTTTGATCGAGCCAACGACGAACATCTTGTGGCTCGTATTCATCTGCGTGGCGCAAGACTGGCACGTACAATCCATGACGGCTATCTACTGCAATTCCTACATTGACCGTTGTGTGTACACAGCGTGTCATGGTTTCGGCATCAAACCAAGCGTTTAAAGCGGGCTCTTCTTGACACGCATGAACAATCGCTTGAACAAGGCGGATACTGATATCTTCGTTTGGCAGCCAATCTTCCAACAACGCTTCTTCCGTAATAGTTACGGCAGCAACATGTTCGTGCGATTCGGTCATAGACGATACCATGGTACGTCGAGCGCCTTTCAAAACTTCGGTGCCTGGACGCTGTTTTCCGGCTTCGTCGTAAATATCGGCATCTACGATAAGTCCGTTCGGGCCACTACCTGACACAAGGTTAAGATCTACCCCAAGTTTTTGTGCCAACAAGCGAGCCGAAGGCAGGGCGGTAACGAGGTTACTTTCTGTCGTGTTGTGGTTGCCACCAATCCAGAAATCATCAACGTTAACATGATGCGCTTGGTGAGAAACGCTACCGACGACGGTTGCGGCGTCAGCAGTGGCTTTTTTCTCTGCCGTTACTTCTCTCCCGGCACCTGTTTCATCAATCTCTAGCAGTAATGCACCAATATTGACGATTTCACCTTCCTCACCATGACGGCTGACCACACGGCCCGAATAGGGGGCAGGGACGTCTACCGTCGCTTTTGCTGTCTCGACAGTTAAGATCACTTGATCTAATTTAACCATGTCTCCGACATTAACGTGCCATTTGACAATTTCTGACTCAGCGAGACCTTCACCGAGATCGGGTAAATTAAACGTCTTCATTTCCAATCCTCCACGAGTTCGCGCGCCGCGGTCACAATGTCTTCTTCCTGAACCATGAAATAATCTTCGTTACGGTAATAAGGCATAATGGTGTCCATTCCAGTTACTCGTTTAGGTGGGGCTTTAAGTAAGCACATGGCGTGTTCAGCGGTTCGAGCTAATAGCTCAGATCCCACACCACAAGTTTTACTCGCTTCATGAACAACGAGTAAACGTCCAGTTTTTTCTAGTGAGCTGAAAATCGTCGCGGTATCAATTGGCTTAATACTCGCCAAATCAATCACCTCGACTTCAATTCCCTGACTAGACAAGGTTTGCGCGGCCTGAAGTGACTCTACGACGCATGCGCCCCAAGTAACGAGCGTGATATCTCGCCCCTTACGTAAGGTGAAGCAGGTGTCGAGTGGGAGTGCTTCGCCGTTATCAACGACTTCAGATTTAACGGTGCGATATATGCGCTTCGGTTCGAAGAACATGACGGGATCATTGCTTCTAATTGCGGCGAGAAGTAAGCCGTATGCGCGTTGTGGTGAAGAAGGAATCACCACTTTAAATCCAGCAGTGTGAGCAAATAGCGCTTCCACGCTTTCTGAGTGGTGTTCCGGAGCGTGGATACCGCCGCCAAATGGCGCACGGAAAACCGCGGGACAAGTGAGCCGACCGCGAGTTCTGTTACGCATTCGAGCCGCGTGGCACATTAAGTGCTCCATCGCAGGAAAAACGAAACCTTGAAACTGAAATTCGGCGACAGGTCGTAATCCTTGCGTTGCCATACCGACCGCAACCCCGCCGATTAAGGCTTCAGCGAGTGGCGTATCGATGACTCGTTTAAGACCAAACTCTTGCTTGAGTCCGACAGTGGCACGAAATACACCACCATTATCGCCCACGTCTTCACCTAATACGACAACATTGGGGTCTTGTTGCATTTCGTGGTGCAGGGCAAGGTTTACTGCTTCAACCAACGTTAGCTCAGCCATGTCTGCCTCCCTGCATTCTCATTGCCTTGTTGATGAGTTCATCTCTTTGTGCATGAAGCTCTTGAGGTAGCGATTCATACAAATAATCGAAACCGGTTTCTGGTGCTTGTGGCGGTAAGCTCAGATAGCGTTCAACAGCTAACTCTACTTGCTCTTTACAGTAATCTAGCCATTGCTGTTCTTGTTCGTCGCTCCAAGCGCCTTGATTAAGGAGGTACGTTTTAAGACGTGCGATAGGTTCGTATTGCCATGCAGTTTGAACATCATCTTCTTTACGATAACGAGTCGCATCATCGGCCGTAGTGTGGTCACTCAGTCGGTAACTCACCGCTTCGATGAGTGTTGCGCCTTTCCCTTTTCTTGCTCTCTCAAGGGCGGTTTTAGTTGCATCATAAACGGCGACGACATCGTTACCATCGACAGTAATACCCGGTATACCTGCACCTTGCGCTTTTTCTGATAAGAAATCGGCGGCACATTGGAGACTACGCGGCACTGAAATTGCCCACTGGTTATTGTTTACGACGAAAACAAGTGGAATATTCCAAGTACCTGCGCAGTTTATTGACTCAAGAAAGTCCCCTTTGGATGTACCACCATCGCCACACATGACTAGCGCAGCTTCATGGTTACCTTGAATTTTTAGCGCGGAAGCCACCCCGACAGCATGCGTACATTGCGTCGCTATGGGTACACAGTAGGGAAGGTCTCGGCTAGGAACCGGACTGCCTTCAGGAGCAAAATCACTCCCGCGCTCATCGCCACCCCAGTATTGAAGGTTCTTTTCCATGCCAATGCCACGACACCACATCGCAGGCATATCGCGGTAGTAAGGGACAAACACATCATCGGCTTTAAGTGCTCTGCCGACCGCAATGCCTATGGCTTCCGCGCCTAAGTGTGAGGGATAGGTCCCTAGCTTACCGGTGCGTTGCAAGGCAACTGCTTTGTTGTCGTAAGTGCGAGTTAATACCATGTCTCGGTAAAACCCGACCAATGTTTCAGTGTCAGCCCAGTTGGGTAGTTGGCCGACGAGGTCCCCACGATGGTCGATAAACCGATGCATGGGTAATGCCTGAACGTTCATCTCAAGCTCCTTTTGACGCTGCGGGTCTTTTGGACTGCAGCTGTTCATACAAAACCAGAGTTTGTATGGGTACTCAAACTCTGATATCAGCGCAAAGGCCATACCTAAGGTTGCGTGTGCTTTCGATAGCGGTAGGCATCTGTTCGTCCCTTAAACTATTTGTCGATAACATCGCTGCGATTATTTCACCGCAAGATACAGAGAAAGGCTTTTCTGTATCTAACCCTCTAACTAAATCGTGGTATAGCCAGATACAATAAGTGTAAACAAATTGTTAAATTATGCTTCATTTTGACTTTTGCTCAGTAGTAAAGTTTTGCTTACACCCTGATTTTGCAGAGTAATATGCTGCTATTTTGCTGGTGGTATTTTTAAACTCGAATTTAATTACTGGTTAATGAAACATATTTGCAACAAAATTTGGCTGTAAAATTTGACAAAGTGAGTCATTATTAATGAATCAACTCAAACAGTTGCTATATGATGAATTGCAAATTTTTGTTGTGCTCGAAGCCTCGACCTTATGAGAATGCATAACTTCTTCCCAACTGAGTGGAATCAAGGTAGGGTGACGGCATTACAAATGTATACCCTCGGCAGTGCTTGAGCTTATCCAAAGTAGGTGGTGCTCAAGCGGAAGTGATTATGGAGAAGTTATGTACCACGCTCATGTTTATTTTCCCCTAAGAGAACAAGATAAAGCGCAAGCCTTGAACGAGATCATCCGTCAAGAGCGTCAAGATGTGCTGCGTGTGTTTCCATTAGTTGGACGGTTAGTTGGCCCACACAAAATGCCGATGTTTGAAATTCACCTAGAATCATTGAGTGAAGAGTTCTTGGCGTGGCTTGATACGATTCGAGGCGATTTTTCTGTGCTTATTCACCCAGTAAGCGAAGAAGAGTTGCTCGATCACACAGAACGCGCGATTTGGTTGGGCAGAGAGATTGGTGTATTTGAAGAAAAGTTAGAGAAATAGTTGCTCCTCTTGCCCATGCATGGCCGCTTTGAATCCTTCTCTTCTCATTGCGGTCGCAGCTTCTGCTTAACGCCTCATCTTCATTGATGGGTGCGGAATCCCTCTCTTACGCTTTGCTGTAGCTATTTTTGTGCTAAACCTAAAAGTAGGCTTTCGAACTTCACACAAAGCGTGAAAATGTCGCTGTTTAGTATGCCGTTAAATGAATTTTGGTGGTAATAAAATAATAAGTCTTTGATAAATCAAATAGGTATAGCAGGGAAGTGCAGTTTACGACCCCAACGCCATTGGCAGTGGCGCCGATAATTTCTGAGGGGGAAGGGTATGTTTTCAATACTCTTGGTTATACTTGCACTCTATATATTTTGGCTGTTGTTTCGCAACGGGCCTGAGTTTGCCGGGCGTACCGCCCAAAAAAAACGTGACTGGGTAGGGCCTACCGCCAACAAAGAAGAATGGCGAGGATTTTGTAGGGATGTATTTCAGCCGTTCAGTTCTCAAACGACTTTCTACGCTATTGCTTATTTTGCCAATTACGTAGCAGCAGCGAACGCAATATCTTGGTCAACGATATACGAAGGCGATTATCCGGTCATCATAAGCCGATTTGGTAGCTACTTCATTTTAAGCACGCATGATGCACTGGTCGTAGCTGGGTTTATTGCGCTTGCTTTCTTTATCATTAATTGGCAACTTGCCATGCGCTGCTCCGGTATTCTTAGCCAGTATCTAGTGCGGATTCTTATTATTAATCAAAAGCGCTTTGTCGCGATTAGCTTGGTGTTTTGCAGCTACTTTTCGTACCTACTGACGCTTGGTATATTCTGGCTGTTCCATGATGGGTATTCAATCTGGCATGGATTAATGCTTAGCCCTGTGTTCCTATTGTTAGCTTTATTGGTAGCGGTTGTTGTGCCATCTGCAAAAAGAGAAAATAGTGTACCTTAGATAGATTTTCCACGTTAAATTACACTTGATTTTGGGATAGTAATTCTTATGCCATTAAGTTAGCATTGCCAGCTTTTTAACGGTCAAAAGGCCACTAATCAGTGGGACAGTGGGAGAAACAATGTTTATCGGCTTTGACTATGGTACTGCAAACTGTTCAGTGGCTAAAATGGAATCGGGTGAGCCAGTACTGCTTAATCTAGAAGGAAACAGCCCTTTTATTCCTTCCACCCTTGCTGCACCGACTCGTGAATCGGTATCCGAGCATTTATTTCGCCATCGAGATATTAAACCATTAGATCAAGTTGGTGAGCAGGTTTTACGCCGGGCAATCAATTTAAACCGAGAAGAAAGTATTGACTTAGAATCCGACGACATCGCGTTTGGTCAGGCTGCACTTAATCTCTATTTGGAAGATCCTCGCGATATCTATTATGTGAAATCGCCGAAGTCTTTTCTTGGTGCATCTGGCTTGCGTGATGTGCAATTGGCTTTCTTCGAAGACCTTGTCTGCGCGATGATGGACAATATTAAGTCTCAAGCCGAAAGCGATGCGCAGCAAAGTATTACCGATACTGTTATCGGCCGGCCAATTAACTTCCATGGGCGTGGCGGCGAAACGGCTAACATTCAGGCAGAAAGCATTTTGCTGCGAGCAGCGAAACGTGCGGGCTTCCAAAGTGTGGAGTTCCAGTTTGAGCCTGTCGCGGCGGGCTTAGAGTATGAAGCCACACTCAGCGAAGATAAAATCATTCTAGTAGTCGATATTGGCGGTGGTACAACGGACTGTTCGTTGATCCAAATGGGACCGTCTTGGCGCGGCAAAGCAGATAGGACCGCAAGCTTGTTAGCTCACAGTGGCCAGCGCGTCGGCGGGAATGATCTTGATATCGCGCTAGCATTTAAGCAGCTCATGTTCCCTTTTGGCATGGGAAGTAAAATGGAGTCAGGTATTGTGATGCCGACCACCCAATTCTGGAACCCGATAGCAATCAATAATGTAGAAGCGCAGAGTGACTTCTATTCGCGAGAGAACCTATCAGCGTTAAAGTTGCTTCAAAAGCAGGCTCAAGAGCCAGAAAAACTTGCTCGTTTGCTAGAGGTGTATCATGAGTCTTTAGGCTACAACATTGTTCGCCGTGCCGAAGAGGCAAAAGTGGCACTTTCAGAACAAGCTTCTTACCGAACTGGCATCAACTTGTTATCAGAAACGATTGAAGTTGATGTACAACGTGACGAAATGATCGAAGCGATCCAGTCGCCAAAGAATAAAATGACGGCGTTGGTGACAGAAGCGGTAGAGCAAGCTGGAGTTAACCCCGATGCTATCTTTATGACTGGAGGTTCGGCACGCTCGCCAATCTTGCGCGATGCGGTGCAAACCGTACTGCCAAGTATTCCGGTTGTCAGTGGAAACTATTTTGGCTCAGTAACTGCTGGCTTAGCTCGTTGGGCTGAGGTTTGTTTCAAGTAGAAAGAAAGCCGATTAACCGTGGATCTTTGTTGCCAAACTTATGATTTCATTTAGGCTTGCCAAGTGATGGTTGGAGAACTTTGTCGAGAGGTTGAGTTTTAAGCGGGTAGGGAACCTTTTTAGGATCTTAAGTCTTTCAAGGTCATTCTGAATAGCGAGGAACGAGCGTGATTTAGAATCTCTTGCCCGAGCACGCTGTTATGATATATGACGCCGTTTCGCCAAGCGTTATTTATCACCATTATTCTGAAGAGTCGAGTTAAGACCTATTGGATAATGATTTTGACTAAGCTGAGATAAAAATGCCCGCTAAATCAGCGGGCACTTTTGTTTGCGTCATTAATGATGCATGTGTTTTTCCATGTGGCCTTGTTTCTCAACCGCCATTTCCACTTCAACCTTACCTGCGTTTTTAAAGGTTAATGTCATAGGGAAGCGGTCACCCTCTTTAAGAGTTTGTGTTGGGTTAAAAATCATTAAATGGAAGCTGCCTGGTTTAAACAACACAGATTCATTGGCTGGAACGCGCACTTCGTCAATCTTAATCATTTTCATCACACCATCTTCTTTCTTATGCGTGTGAATTTCGACATGTCCTGCGATTGGGCTTTCTGCTGCGATCAATGTATCTTCACTGTCACCGTGGTTGGTTAGTTGAAAAAAACCACCGATAACAGGTGCGTTTGGTGGCGCTTCGCGGCTCCATGGATGGTCGATATGAATTTTTCCTGCTTCATAATCGTGCGCTAAACTCAGTGGGCTAGCGATGACAGCAATAAGCGCGATAGCGGCGGTTTTTAATGATTTAAGCATGTGTTTTTCCTTTTGAATTAATAGCTTCTCTGAATGGACAACAAACAGAGTCATCGTTATTTTTGGATAAAGTTGTTAATGATTAGATGCCTGTTAGGCAGGAAAAACACTCGGCGGAGAGTGCTTAGGCGCGATGTGTTTGTAAACGAGCTTATCGCATTTTGAAAAGTGATAAGTCGTCAGTGCATACTTTACTCGGCGCAGCCAATGGATCGTTGTCAGGTAAAGCCCAATCGTAACTAAAAGAAAGAATTGAACAGCTTGAAGAAGCGGGCATTCAAACTGGAAGCCGTCGTGTAAGTTAAGATCTTGGATGAGCTTAGAAGAAGATTGAGCGTTAGCCTCAATCAACGTATTGATATCCACCCATTTGAAACCATCTGCGGTACACAGTAAAACCTTTTCACTTTGGACTTTGTTGAGCCAAGTTGTGCTGTGAACTTGTGTAGGGTTAAGAGCGGCTGTGGACGCTAAATACAACTGAAACAACACCGCGATAATAACCGCAATAGCGTGCAAGCGATGGTGTTTGTGCTGTATTAGAGTGTTTTCCATACAATTGAGTGCTTATCTTCTTCGGCGCGGGATACTAACAAATTAACCAAACAATGTAATTATCAGTTTACTAAAAGGTGATGCAAGTGTGCATTATTTGTTTTATTGCCTATTTTTAACGCTTTAATGTCTTGATTCGGCTGACATTCACAACCTCCAATTCAACTTGTCAGTCTTGCCTAGTCGCTTTTGAAGATACCGAATTAATCTCTCTTATATGCCACTGAAGCTTCGGTTAGTGGGTGTCGTGGTGGTGTTTTTACGTGCTAGATTTGGCTGATATCGATTCAAAATGCACACCGAATCTTCACTTGTTTTCCGTTAACGGAATTATGACAGTAATTTAATAAAGGATACGGTATTCTGCGCTCCTTTGTACATGCCAGAAACGTCCGTCCTACTTAGTAGGAGGGGCGATTAATCTTAAGAAATTTCTCAAATGAAATACGAACAACAGATTGGATATCGATACCCTAAAGGTCGATTTGCCATGGTGAGTGTATACGCATTCACTGGTGCTGCGATTTTAGCATCGACTATTTTTTCTCTATTGCTATTTTTGTCTATCGACGAAAATCCGATGATGCAAACCTTATTTGGTGGTTTAGCGATCATTTTTGAAGCGGGTAAATTTTACGCTTGGTATGAATACGGTGAGCGCCGAGCCCATCGCAACTACACAGGAGCAGCAACCGCTCTCGTGTTTTATTTAGTCTTAGCTACGATTTCCATTGGCGGTAGTATTGGTGGCATTAATAGTGCAACCAATAGTGCACAAAGTCATATTTCGGTAGAGCAGGCGAAAGTGGAAGCGTTTAATCGTCAGATTGCGGCAATCGATAAGCAGATTGAGCTCAACAATATGGCAGCGCAGAAATACATCGAGATGGAGCGTATCGCGACTGGTGTAACTCGCATTCAGGATCAAAACAAAACCTTACGTGAAGAGCAGCAACGCTTGGCTATGGAGCGTGATAGTTTACCGCCGGTTACGCAAGGCTCAGTGATTGGTTTGATTGATAGCCTAGCCAACGCATTTGGTACCACCTCTCAGCAAGCTCAGCTTGGCTTGGTTGTATTTCTTTCGATTCTTTTGGACTTCTTTGCTGCATTTTTTGTTGGCTTGATTGGTGAAGAGCAACGGTTCCGATATTTCTATCGCAGAAATGAGGGCATGATATTGAAAACAGTTCGCGATATAGACCCAGCGCCTGCGGGTTATCTTCCTCATATAAAAGAGGAAGAAGAGCAAGAAATACCAGCTGCGCCGGAGCCAGAAGAACCAAAGGAACCGAAAACCTTGTTAGAGCAAGTTAGCGATGCACTTAAAACGCATCAAATTACGTGCACCAAAAAAGCCGTTGCTAAACAGTTTAGGCTGTCTGCGGAAGAGGTAGACAAGGTATTTGAAGAATTGGCAGAGCTCGGTTTAGTGGGGAAAAAAGCCAACCACCATTATCATTGGATAGGTGAAGCAGAAACCGCATAATTGGTTATCTATTAAAGTTCGGAAAGAGCGTCAATCGGCGCTCTTTTTTTTGGGAGGGGGGAGTTTCGCTATTAAAGTTAACTACAAGAAAGCGTATCAATCTTTATTGAGCTTTTTGGTTACGTCTTTCACCGTTTTCTTCTCTTTTTCCGGTGTCATTGCATCAACAGCTTTACCCGCCATCCCTTCATCTGGCAATTTGTCTTTTCCTGCATCAACTGCGGTATCTTTCAGTGCCTCTTTAGGCGTACAGCGACCACCAACACCAACCACGGCTTTTGTCGCAGCGGCTTTAGCTGCCTTTTCTGCATCGCAGTCAGGATCCATAACGCTAGCTAAGCTCGTGGCTGAACCAAAAAACAAGATTAACAAAATGAGGTTGCGTTTTTTCATATTCGTCACCAATGTTGTGAAACATAGGTAAAGTGTAACGGAGAGAAAAGGCTTTGGCTGAGAATTTGTTGGTTTGAGCTTGGGAAGCAAAGTAAGGTGAAAAGAAAAAGTGCCACCGAAGTGACACTTTTTCTTAAGCGTAGAAGGGATTAGTTGTCGTAAACGTCTAACTCCACTTCACGGGCAATATTTTGCTCGTTAATGATCACACCTTCGACTTCGACTTCGACACGAGCACCATTTAGGTTAAGTTCTTCAATGCCTTGGAAGCGTGTTTGTGCATCAATCACAACGGTGGTGTTACTTAGTACTTGATCAGCATCATTCTCACAATGCTCGATTTCAAACACTCTTGAATCAGCATCGTAGTTTGATACATAGCCTTCACATTCAAACTCTTTACCTCGCCATTGGTTGTCATTGTCAAACTCCGACCGCTCAAATTCGATGACGGTAGCGGTGCGTTTGCCATTTTTCATCACAGAGGTCACTTCTACTTCTTGACCTTGTTCTAGATTAGCTTTGCTACCATCCTCAAAGCGTGTTGCGTTATCGATGAAGAATGCACCTCGGTAGTTTAGAGAGAACTCACTATAATCCTTGGCAACCCAAGTCACGATGCCTTCCACATCGCTGTCATTGCTTATGACGTCGTAGCCTTCAACTTGTACCTCATGTGCCATGAAGATACCGTTTTGCATTTCACCTTCTACTTCCACCCATTGGCCGATGCTAAGTTGGCTAATGTTGTCGTAAGATACGGTTATATTTGTACCAAGCTCAAACGTGCCAGCATTTTCATCGATACTGGTAATACGGCCTTCCAGTTCGTAGTCGTTATCAAGTACTGGGTAATCGTTATCTACGTCGAGTTCGACCACAGACAACACTCGATAACCCGCATCCGCAGTCGGCAAGGATGACACCATCACCCAGTCGTTGATCTCTATATCATCACTTAAACCGTCAAACTGCAGATCTACGCCGTTTACCGTAAATGTTTTCTTCACATGATCAATCGCTGTGACACGTCCTGTAATGGTTGGTTCAAGTGTGACTCGGACGCCATTGTTCGAAGCTTGCCGAATATCTGACCCCACGCGAACCACCATTTTTGGTTTTACATCGGCCAATTGCACTTGTGTGTCGTCATAAACCACCTCAGACACACGATACGTATGTCCATTGACGGTTAACGTGCTTTCTTCAGCGTTGACCGCTTCAACAGAGCCCATCGCTACACTTGGTTTCACTGTTGGTTGAGTTGGTGTGCTATCGCTATTGCTGCCACCACCTGAACCACCACAACCAGACAATGCCAAACCTACTACAGAAATAAGAGCGAGTTTTTTCATTGTATTAACCTCAATTTACGAGCGAGTTTAGGAAATTGCCTGTATCTTATTGGGCATATCGTGAAGAGATCGTGAAGAAATGTGATTTTATGAAAATTTTAATTGTAGATGACAACCATAACGTCTCGGAGACGATTGCAGACTATCTTGAGCTCGAAGGCATGATTATCGATTGTGCGTTTCATGGAGAGGCTGCGATTAAGTTAATCGAGGAAAATCATTACGATGTAATTATCATGGATATCATGATGCCGAAGCTCGATGGCATCAGTACGGTACAGAAGCTTCGACAAGATAAGTTATGTGGAACGCCAATTCTCTTCCTAACGGCAAAAGATACGCTAGATGACAAAATCGCGGCTTTTAAAGCGGGGGGAGATGACTATTTAATGAAGCCATTTGCGATGGAAGAGCTCAGTTTGCGTGTTCATGCTTTGGCTAATCGTGGTCCAAGACAAGATATCGGAACGCTCAAATTTGCAGATATTTGTTTAGATGCGCGTACAGGAAAAGTAACGAGAAAAGACAAAGAAATTAAGCTGAGTCGAATTCAAACTAAAATTTTAAAATTGCTCCTCCAACGTGCTCCAGCAGCGGTCTCGCGCACAGAAGTGATCGATAGTGTGTGGGGAGACGAACCACCTGGAAGTGATGCACTTCGTAGCCATATTTATGGTTTAAGAACCGCACTAGACAAAGGTTTTGAAGAATCACGATTAGAGACTATTCATGGACAAGGTTACCGACTTAAAGCATAACGAATATCCAAGCATTTATCGCAAGATCCGTTGGGGTTTTGGGGTCATGACGTTTGTGATGTTTACTCTTTTTTGGTCGCTGATTTATGTGGCAGAAAACAAACTGGAAGTGCTGAGTTTACATCACTGGCTCGATACTGAAGCTGCGCTTTATAGTGAGAATTTCGAGAAACAGGGCTGGGATGCGCCATTGCCAAACGTATTGGAGTTCAACTCATATTGGAGTGAAGCTCCGACACCGGATTGGTTGCTCTCTTTTACTTCACCTGGTTTTTACGAATACCTGCTTGGTGAAGAAGACAAACACTTTGTTGTATTGAACCATCCCTCAGGGAAGGGGCTTATGTACATTGTATTTCAAGATGACTCCGATGATTACCTCGACGAATACGAAAGCTCGCTGCATCAGTTTACGCTACTGCTCGGTGGCTTATTTTCATTTGTTATGGTCGGGTATGGCATTTATATGGTGCGAATATTGTCTCGACCACTAGCGCAAATCGAAGAAAAAATTAGCCAAATGTCACCGGATCAACCCGCTTTCCAAGTTGAAACTAAGTTCAGCGAAACACGCCAGATAGAGCAAACTTTGCTGGATAATAAAAACGATATCGCGGGCTATTTCAAACGAGAACAAGAATTTAGCCGTTTTGCATCGCATGAGTTGAGAACGCCAATCATGGTGATTAAAGGCTCAACAGACATTCTGACGCGTCTTCCTGATCAACCTCGAGTTGCGCAAAAAGCCATCACGAGGATGCAGTCAGCTTGTGACGAGATGCGTGTACTGACAGAAGCGTTTCTCTTACTTGGTAAAGAGAAAATAGAGCCTCAGCATTACGGAGAGCATCAGCTTCTTACTTGTTTACAAAAACAACTGGAAGAGCTGGCTCCTTTATTTGCCAAGCAAGATTCGAACTACGCTTTGCACGAACAACATAGTGGTGTCGTGAATGCACCGGAGAGTTTTGTGACCATTGTAATCAACAATCTGATTAAAAACGCCTTTAGCTATAGTGTGGGAGATATTGAAATTGAGTTGAAAGGTCATGCGCTTAAGATCCTAAACCGTCACGATGGCAACGAGACGTACAACGCTGGTTATGGTTGTGGGCTTGTTATCGTACAACGAATATGTGAACGGATGGGGTGGGCGTTAGTACTGGACGATGATGGTGTTCGATTTAGTGCAAAAGTGGAGTTCTGCTCTTAGCTTTGTGCGTATTGATTCAAGTGAGACTTAACGCTCTGGCTTTTTCTTGTCGTACGCATCTAACCCGCAGTCAAACAAGAAAAAACTGGAATTTGAATTAGACTGAAGTTAGTGAAGCGGAAACTCGAGGAACCGTTATGCTCTCTTATCAGGTCAGCCGAAGTATTGAAATTAATAAGAATCAAAGTGAAATTATTGGCTATCTCAAGAACTTCAAACACTGGCCCAGCTGGTCACCATGGATCATTCTTGAACCAAGCTGCGAGCTGACATTCAGTGATAATCAGGGCCACGTTGGAGCTGGTTATCAATGGAATGGTCAGCGTATTGGGACTGGCGCGATTGTACTGGAAAGTACTCAAGAGCATCGATTAGATATGGAGCTGCATTTCTTTCGTCCAATCAAGAGCCATGGAAAGGTGACTCTAATCGTGACGCCGTCACAAAATGGCTGTTTAGTCGAATGGCAAATGCAATCTCGCGTCCCTTGGTATCTGTTCTTTCTGAAAAGTATGTTTAAGTCGATGATAGAGATGGATTATCAACGTGGGTTACGCATGCTTAAAAGTAAGCTTGAAACCGGAAGAGTGCATTCAGACTTAGTCGAAATTGGGAACCGAACGTTGCCTCAAATTCATTATATTGGGATCAAGGGTGTGGCTAGCTTGCAGGAATTAGGTTCGGTAATTGATAAGCATGTTCAGCAACTAGAACAGTTAATTAGTGACGAAACCCTATCCGTGAATGGTGAATTGTTTTGTTATTACCAGTCGATGGATATGCAGAAAGGTACATTCGAGTTTATCACTTGCTTTCCTCTTCATAACTCAGTACCAGCGCCTCAAGGGGCGGTTACCGGTACCATTCCTGAGAGTGAAACATTTGTCGTTGAACACCGAGGTGAATATCAGTTTTTGGGAAATGCATGGGCTTTAGCGATGAACTTGGTTCATCAGAGTGGTATGAAAGTCAAAACCAGTCCTTTAGGAATCGAACGCTATCTGAATAGTCCGAAGGAAACCACGGAAGAAGAGCTAAGAACGGAAATTATTTTGTTTAAGAAATGACAGGCGCAGGCGAGTAGGGTGTTTAGGTATCATACTAGTTATGCGAAATGTTACTAAAGAATAATAGCGTATCTGTTCCTACCCATAAAAATGCCTCAGCAATCGCTGAGGCATGGTTTTACAGGCCAACTTCTCTTGTTAGAGAATTATTGTGCACGGTATTTACCGCTGTTTAGTTCAATTTTAGACGCTTTTACCCGGCTGTCTGCATTTAGGTAGTCGCTAATACTTAGCAGATCTTGATCTTGAGATGCTTTTAACACCGCTGATTCCCCCTCTGCGAAGATAACTTCTAATTTTAACTCGTTGGCGACTGCTTTCGCTTCGTTAGGATTGTTTACGGTGATATAAACCAGTCCTGTGGCTTTGGATACATTACTAAACGCATTCTTAAACACCTCATCACCCGCTTGAAGTTTTACGTCTTCAGATAGGGTTCTAACAGTGCCAGTTTGCACTTTTCGATAATCTTGGCCATTAATCTCAACCGCTTCTGATGGCACAAACAGTTCTGGTGCAGGTTGTTGAGAGAGCTGTTGCTCTGCGTATACACTCGACGTCATGATAACGAGAGCCAGCATAGAAAATGATTTGTATTTCATGTTATTGACTCCTTAGTGTCCAAATATGCGCATCGACCAGTTCTTAATAACACCGGGTTGAGCGTTGTTTGCCATCGGAACGTCATAGATGGTGGAAGAGTTGAAATATGCAATGTAAGAATAGGCTTCATCGCCGTTCGTATCTATTGCTCGCAACGTCCATTCGCCTTTTGCATCTTCGCCATAAAATTGGTTAGACAACATTAATTGATCTTTGTAGCCAGTAATCGTTGGATCAAGAGATTGACCAACAAGACCATTGCGCGGTGTTTGCAAAACAGAACGAGTCCCTGATGGCGAAATGAGCTCGATAGCTAAGTCGGGCAGACGAGCGTGGTCCAATGTCAATGTCACTTGAACGGATTCTACTGTCAGCTCATCGGCAATGGCGATACTTGAAGAACCACCAACTAGACTTGCATCGGGTACACTTACTTCTGTAGCGTTATTAACCCATGGCGTAATGACCTGAGCTGGTAAAACACGATTCGTCATGCGAGCACGTTGCATCGCGTCATCTAAATCTACAGCGCCGAAGCCATAAAAAGTATGGAAATCTACGCCTGCTGCGTTTTTTTGCCAAGGGGCAATGGCCTCGTAGCTAACCTGTTCACCTTTATGGTTAGTAAATTCAAGCTGTACGCCTGGATGCGCTTTATCCGTTACTTTTGCTGTCTCCGCTAGTAAAGCACGTACATCACGAGCAGAAAGTGCGTGGTTGGTTGACATGATTGCCGCGATGGCACCCGATGTGTTTGGCGCAGCCGATGAGGTTCCGTTCATCGTACTGGTATAGTTACAGTTCGGATCGAGCTCCGTTCCGCCGTGTAACCCATTAATGCCAAGGCCTTCACTGGTATTTTGCCCTTCTTCACAACCCATTAAATCAGTGGTGACCATAGCAGGGAAATCTTGCCCATATTCACCTGCTGGTGCTGCAACCCACACGTTCGAACCCACCGATGAGTAACTCGCTCTCGTACCATCCGCTCGCAGTGCACTAGTGACTAAATTGAAGTAATTGGCGTTATCATAAGACTGAGCAGAGTTGTGCATCGGTAAGCCTTGATTGTCTCCACCAGCAAAGAAGTTACTTGGCAATACGAAGAATCGCCCTGCATTGAAATAACGGTAACCATTACCTGCTGACTTTACAAATACAGCACCTCGACCCCAGGCGTTACTCTCGCTGACGTTTTTCATCACGTCCATTTCAAGTTTTAGTTGAGGGTCGCTCTCATCAAAAGTAATCGGGTTTATAGGGCTGAAACCGTAACTTTGGTTAAATACGCGAACATCACGTGTTGCTGGGTCCATGCCATGGGAGATTAACCAACCTTCTAATGTCTGGTTGGCTAACCAGTTAAAACCAATGAGGGAAGAGTGAGAAGCGACACCGCGTCCGCCTTCACCGTTGTTGCCGACGGCGCTAATCAAACCGGCTACAGCAGTGCCATGACCATTAGTATCAACCGGATAACTTGGTGGGAATGAAGAGTCTTCGACGAAGTTTCTGCTACCTGTAACTATATTACCTGCAAGGTCGGGGTGATCGATCTGCACTCCAGAATCAATGACGGCAACTTTCACACCAACACCTGCAATCCCCATTGCCTGAGTGAGCTTAGTGTTTAAGTCGTTCCCAGCAACAGCAGGATTAGCCGCAAACGCAGTTTGCCCCGTGTTGTCTAAGTGCCATTGTTCAGAATAGAGTGGATCAAACGCCGAGACGGCAGGTGCAATGCCTACTGCCAACATAGCAGCAAATAGGCGATTAATGCGTATTTCCATTTTTGACCTCATGTCTTTGTTTGGAATTTTTTAGTTCCTGTTTCATATTCCGCTAACAGGAACAAACAAAGCTAACGACAAAGAATAAGGACGAAAACCATTTACAACTTGTTTACATTAAAAGTTCGATGGACAACATAAGTCTTTGTTAATTTACTGAAACCATGAGGTTTTTATATGTCGCATCGAGCATGCGTGAAAAGTGAAAAGCAGAAAATACGAGTGTACCGTCTGCTTCAAGAGGGGAGTTATTTAGTTGAAGCGGGTTGAATAGTTGCCATTGGTTTCTTAGATTCGGCTTTTTCCTTAGGCAGCACGTTATCAATCCACTTTTTAATGTACAACTTATCGAATTCTTTATCACACCACTTTTTGTTTAATCCACGTCGATTGAACTCAGCACCAATCGCCACTTTGGTTTGGTTGGTTGCACGGTTGTAGTAGAGAGTTTCACATAGTTGAGTGTTACTCATTTGCTGGGCATATACATTGACACTGCTGCTGCGCATTCCCAGTTGAGATGCTTGCTGATTACTACACGCCATAAGAAATAGAGGCGCAAAAGTAATAATGATTAGATTTTTTTTCATGTGTGCTTTTTTATGATGTAGGATGAATGATGAACTGGTTTCTACCAGCTTGCTTCGCATCATACAAAGCTTGGTCTGCCAAGAAAAACCACTGATCCCATTCTTGTTTAATTGTTTGTGCCGACAGTTTGTCCACTGCTCCAAGGGAAATTGTCGCGCTTAATGGTTTAGAGTCAACCACCAATGGCGTGTTTTCAACAGTATATCTCAATCGCTCCAAAAACTTAGTGCAATCTTCGGCTCGCTGTACTTCGAATAATAGGACAAACTCTTCTCCACCCCAACGAATGAGTAGGTCACCAGAGCGGGTGGATTCGTTAAATAGCGTGGCAATATGAGTCAGCATTTTATCGCCAATATCGTGTCCATATTGATCATTAAAGGTTTTGAAATGATCGACATCTAAAACGGCTAAGGCAAATGTTCTATCTGGGCTTCTACGAGCCATTTTGTCCAACCAAATGTGAAGATAGCGACGGTTATGCAGTTGAGTTAATGGATCGGTAGTATTTTCTTGAGTGAGTGCTTTATTAATACGTCTAACGCGCAGTACGTAACGAAAACCAACGACTCCAATTGCCGCAATAGCGATAAAGTAGAACATTTCTCGATAGCGCTGTGAACGCAGTTCAGAGGCTTGTAGCGCATTTTTTGTTTCTAGCAATTTGAGTTCTTTCTGGGCTAACTTAGCTTCGAGGTCAAACTTAATGTTAATCATCTCTTCACCATGAATATGATGAGAAAACTCAGCCTCTAGCTCTCTTAATTGGGTTAAATAATGAAAAGCCGCTTCATAGTCATTAAGAATTTGATGAGCGTTTACCAGTACCGAAAGCATATCAATACGCTGACGCAGCTCTAATTCACTGGTTGATTTGGTTTGTTCTAGAACGTTAAGTGCTGTTGTAATAGCTTTATCGTATTGTTTGTTTGCGAGGTAAGCCTCTGCAAATGCCTCGTAACAAGACGTTTTTAGCATTTCTAGATTTTTGGGAATGGGCAGGTCTACGCAACGCTGTGCGACCATTAATGCATCATCAATTTTTCCTACCGAGCTCAACATTTGTGAAAAGCTGGATAAAGAGTGGTGCTTGACTGTGTCCGACCCCGTTTGCATTGAAAGTCGAATGGCTTCATTGAAATAATATTCCGCTTTTTTGTTATCTCCGAGGCTCGAGTGAACGATGCTAAGGTTTGCGTAGATAACCCCCATAAAAAAGCTATTATCGTATTGATATTCGCTCTCTAGGTAAGTGTCGAGAGCTTGCGTTAGGTAACTGTTGGCCCGAGCCCAATCTGATGCATCGATGTAGACCGTCCCAATGTTGTTCAGTGTCATCGCGACTTGTATTTCAAATACTGTTTTTTCTAATAACTCATAGGCATTGCGATAATATTTTAGGCCACTGCGTAGTTGATTTCGAGATACTTCTAGATTGCCTAACCAGCGGTAAGCACGGCCTTCTAATGCTAGATAACCAAGATCACGGGCTGTAGAAACAACGTCATGGAGTAACAATTCTGCGTTCCAGTTATCGTCTTGCTCAATCATTGTTACAGCCTTATTGAGCTGTGCTTCAGCGACGACCCATTCCAAATGGTGCTTTTTACCGAATTCGATTAAATCGGGCATATCTTTCGGTAATGGAACGCCTTCGTAACGCTTAAGGTACTTGCGTGCAAAGTAATACAGAGCAAGAGACTCCGCTGATGCATTCTGTGGCGCATTTAACTCATCTTTTTGAATTGATCGCGGCTTACCCATCGAGCGAAAGTAGAGTTTTAACATGGGCTTGCTTTCTGCTGAAATGTGTTCTTCCAGATAAGCTTGCTTTTCGGTACTCGCCAGTACGTTGGTGGGATGCAAGAAAAGTCCAAGTGCAGTACAAAGTGCGCAAGCCAGTGTTTTAATTGAGAAGTGCATGAGCGTATTAATAAAATGTGATCTCTTAACCGAATACCAGTTAAGTCTACCATTTCTTGTTGGTTACGTGCGGATGGATTCCCAGTGGCAAAGTGTTTTAGGAGTGAGATACGAGAAGGATCTCTATAATATTATGATTTATAAAACAAAATCTATTGAAAACTTATGCAATGATTAGGCGATGGTATAGATAAGGTAACGATGACAGGTAGGCGAGCATATTCGGTGGACTCAATCTAATGATTTAAGCCGCGGATTCATCGCTCAAAATCAGGGCGAAGTGTAAAAAATTACGTTTCTGTCATAAATATTTAATGTTTGTATGGGTTGTTAAAAAACTGGATATTAGACATAGTGTTATTAAGCCAATAAAAAATGGCTTTTATAATAAATAGGAGATTAACTATGCATAATGAAATGATTCAACCTTCGCACTTCGGCATTATCGGCCGTACCTGCATCGCTTCAGTACTTATGATTGCGGGTGTTTTCGCTCTTATTTAAGAGTCAAGCGTAACGATGATTACCTTTTAAAGAGTAAGAAAATTCAGGGAATCACCTTAACCTTGTGTAAGGTATTCCCCTGAAAATCCAAGCTAGTCTTTAGTTATTAGCTGAAGAAGCTAAAAATCAATGCACTTACCGCCACAATGCCTGCTGCTAGAACAAAGTAAGTAGAGACATTTCCTCGATATTGTTTCATCGCCTCGATTTTATACACCGCTAACATTGGCATAATAAATAAGATCATTGCAATAACAGGCCCTGACAATGCTTCCATCATACCAAGAATACTTGGGTTCATGATCGCGGCCGCCCAGATTGAGAAGAACAGTGCTGCCACGCTGATACGATCAACACGCTTCTCAGATAGGTTAAAATGCTTGTTAATTAAACCATTTAAGCTTTCACGCGCACCTAAAAAATGCCCAAGGAAAGATGAAGTGATAGCAACAAACGCTACTAAAGGACCAAGTGTTGCAATAAATGGATTATCGGTTGCGTTCGCTAAGTAAGACAATACGGATACGTTTTGTTCTTTTGCTTGAGCCAATTGTTCAGGTGACAGTGTTAGTACACAGGAAAATACAAAAATAAGAACAAAGGCAATCAGCATAATGCTAGTGCGACGAAGAATAACTTCGGATTTGGCATCTGCCTGCTTACCGTAATGGCGACGTTGTACATTTGCAAAGCTTGAAATTGCAGCTGCGTGACTAAACGAGAAAATCACTACAGGAACTGCTAACCACATAGTGCTAGCAAAAGCTGACGCTTCTGGCACATCCATGACAGGCATGGTCCAGTTCGGTATTAAGTAAAATGATAGAAAGGCAAGAATGGCAACAAGTGGGAACACCATGATGGCAAAGGCCCGTAGCATTACTTTTTCACCCGCCATCATAATAGCAATTAGTGCAAACACTAGTACGCCAGAAAGCAAAGGTCTAGGTAAAGAAGCCATATCAGCCTGATTTACCATGAAGCTATCTACTGTGTTTGTTATTCCAACCCCATATATCAACAGGATCGGGAAGATCGAAAGAAAATACAGCAGTGAAATAGAACGACCTGCTTTTGCGCCGAAGTGCTCTTCCACTACATCAGTGAAGTCTGCGTTTTTGATCTTAGAAGATAGTACAAAACGAGCTAAGCCACGGTGCGCAAGATAGGTCATTGGAAAAGCAAGTACTGCCATCGCGACTAAAGGCCAAAAACCACCAATCCCAAGGTTAATTGGCAGAAACAGGATGCCTGCGCCAACGGCTGTTCCAAATAGGCTAAGAACCCAATGTGTATCATGTTTTGACCAAGCTGTGGTTGTGTTTATTTCACTAGGATTTAAGGCATTTCGAGATTCTTTCACTTTAAAACTCGCTTTTATAAAAATAATAATGCTGAAAATGGTAAAGGTTTTAGTGTTTATTATCACACGCGAAGCTTGGTGAATAATGCTGTGAATTTGGGGTGGTTGTAAATTATCCAACTATGAATTTTTCAATAAACCAGAATAAAGTTCTTAAATGTAATGCATTTAATGGTTATATGTATTGAAATTTTCATCTTGTGTGGTTTTTGATTTTGCGGTTAAAACTTAATCACGGATGTATGTTCTAAGTGAGTTAGGCCTAATTTTCAGGAAGAATATTACATTTCTTAAGCACTTAATTGAGATGTTTGTGTCCCGTCATTTAGATGAGATTTAGGTATACTGCTGCCATTCATGTTAAAGAAGGAGTCATTGAATGGACATCTTGTCTGCGCAAAAAGAGGACTTATTTGCCATATATAAGCTCGAAAATACTTTATTTGGAGAACACGCCTATCCTCAATTTTTCTTTCGGCAAGCTTTTGATTGTTGGGGAGAGAGTTTACTGGTAGCAAAAGAGGGAGAGCAGGTCGCAGGGTATATATTGCTAACGACTAGCACAAATGCACATCAATATTGGATCATGTCATTGGCCGTCGATATTCAACATAGAGGTAAAGGTATTGCGCGTTCCCTCCTAGAAAACGTTATTGCGTCGTTGACGTTAGGCTCAAGCGTGAAATTGACTGTCGATCCTAAGAACCAACCTGCATTGTCTTTATACCTCTCCCTTGGCTTTAAAACGTTAGAAGAAGAAGCGCATTATTTTGGTGACGAAGAATCCAGGTTAGTTATGGAATTAGTAAAGTAATACTGCACGATAATGACCGAAATTTGCACACAATCAGTGCGTAGCATTACGTTGCTATAATTGGTTTTAAGCTAACCCTTTGTATGGTAAGGGTTTTTAATCTTGGCACCTCACTTGCTTTACATAAACGTTCATCGATAACTCGATGCGCCGCTCTTAATAGCAGGCGAGAGCGGTATAGGGTATTACTTTTTGAAAATGTACTAACAGCGTTAAAGGCATTGCTGCCTCTCTCGATTCGGGAGAGGCTTTTTTTTGCTAGTAAGTTGGGCTGAATCGCACTGGAGGTGTTATGTCGCAAGGATGCAAAAAAACCACTTGTCCCTATTGTGGTGTTGGATGTGGTGTCGAGGTCAATACGAAAGGAATCGTTGGGGATGTGTGTCATCCTGCAAATGCGGGATCACTGTGCGTGAAGGGTGTCGCGCTGGCAGAGAGCTTGAATATGCCTTCGCGCTTGTTGTATCCAAAGCTTGTCACCAAGCAACGACCTCAAGGGCAAGAGGTGCAATGGCAACAAGCCACGGATCTGATTGCTGAAAAGATTCATCAAGCGAAAGCGGAGTTTGGACCGGATTCCATCGCGATGTACGTGTCAGGGCAGTTGTTAACGGAAGACTATTACGTCGCCAACAAACTCATGAAAGGCTATGTTGGCAGCGCAAACATCGATACGAACTCGCGTTTGTGTATGTCTTCGGCGGTTGCGGCTCATGTACGAGCATTTGGTGAAGATGTCGTTCCCGTCAATTACGACGATATTGATAAGACTGAGCTATTGATCATTTGCGGTGCTAATACCGCTTGGACGCACCCTGTTTTATTCCGACGTATTCAACAAGCGAGAGAAAACAATCCTAACCTCAAGCTGGTGGTCATTGACCCGCGTGAAACGGTCACCGCACAGCAAGCGGATTTGCATCTACCGATTAAAAACGATGGTGATGTGTCACTCTTCAATGGGCTGCTCAAGTTTCTTATTGAACAACAATTGATTGATTCTGAATACATAAATTCTTATACCGACGGATTTAATGCACTTAGAGAAGAAGTTTCTGATTTGCGTTACGATGTCACTAATTTGACGTCTTCCATTGGCATTTCAGAAGAAAAACTCACGACATTCTTCCAATGGTTTGCGCAAAGCCCAACCGCAATTACGTTGTTTTGCCAAGGGGTAAACCAAGCCGAAAATGGCGTCGACAAAGGCAATGCAATCATTAATGCACACTTGGCGACGGGTAAAATTGCCAAGTCAGGTTGTGGGCCGTTTTCTATTACAGGTCAGCCCAATGCGATGGGTGGGCGAGAAGTCGGTGGATTGGCAAACCAGTTAGCGGTTCATCGTGCTTTTGACGCAAAGTCTATAAAGCAAGTGCAGGCGTTTTGGGATTCACCAGAAATTGCCACTCAGCCCGGTTTAAAAGCTGTTGAACTGTTTGAGGCGGTAGAACGTGGTGAGATTAAAGTTCTCTGGATCATGGCAACCAATCCTGTTGTCTCTTTGCCAGATAACCAATTGGTAAAACGTGCACTAGAGATTTGTCCGTTTGTGATTGTTTCCGATATCACAGCGGATTCGGATGTAGCGCATTACGCGGACCTATTGCTACCCGCCGCTGGCTGGGGGGAGAAGCAAGGCATGGTGACCAATTCTGAGCGTCGACTTTCAAGGCAGCGCCAGTTTCAAACGCCTCCCGGTGAAGCAAAATCAGATTGGTGGGCGATAAGCCAAGTTGGGCAAGCTCTGTGTGCATTGGAAAAGACACAAAATGGCTTTGCGTTTACTTCTGAGCGGGCGGTATTCAGGGAATATGCCGCGATGACAGGCATGAATGCAGATTCGCCATTGAAGCTAGATCTTTCTCAATACGCCAACTTAACCGAGCAAGAATACGAAGAGTGGGTGCCGACACAATGGGGAGGAGAGCGCCCTTTTGCTGATGGCGTCTATTCACACCCAGATGGAAAAGCGCGTTTTGTCGTGACCAGTGAATCTCCAACGCGCTTAGAAAGAACAAAAGGCTGGTGGCTCAATACGGGCAGGCAACGTGACCAATGGCATACCATGACGCGCACAGGGCATATCGCCCACCTTGCCGCATCAGAGTTAGAACCAACCGTGTACATGAACACGCTCTCTGCCACTCAAAATCGCTTAAAAGCAGGACAGCTCACCAAGCTGTTTCAGCCTGCTTCAAACACCGGTATTTATGCCAAAGTTGCCATTGATGAAGGTTTGGGTTTTCAGGAGCTGTTTATGTCAATGCACTGGGCGGGTCGATATGGCGGTGAAAGCAGTGTTAATGCGATAGTAAACAGCGCAAAAGACCCTATTTCAGGGCAGCCTGCATTTAAGTCGTCTTATGTTGAAGTGCAAGACGCCGCGGTCAAAACCTACGGTATGTTCATCGGTACACAGTTTGATTCCGGTAAATTTCTCTACAGCGCATTTCAAGCAGAAAGCAATTTGGGCATTTGGCGCTTTGCACATGATAAGCGACCAAAGAAGCAGAGTTTTTGTCTAACGGAAAAGAGCCGCAGAATTACGATAGATATTGTCCAAGGTTGGCTAGCGGTGGACTATGACCTTGTTGGAGACGTGCGTATCATTCGCTCTGTTTTGGTGGTGTCTAGTGAACCGATTCAAACCGACTACACCAACTTTACCGGCTTGATTGGCAAGCCGATGGAGCTATCGCAACTGCTTACCATCACTCAATCGCAAAGCAGTGCCAAACTGGTTTGTAGTTGTTTCCGCGTTACCGATAAACAAATACATGACGCGATGGAGAAACAAGACTGCACGTCAGTGACCCAACTTCAAAACAAACTCAAATGCGGTACTAACTGTGGCTCGTGCGTCTCTCAAATCAAACAAATGGTCGACAGCCATCAGCATCAAAAGGGCAAACAGCAAGCGAACCAGCAAAGTTTGGCTATTCAAATAAAGTAAGTCATAAAGAGGATAAGCACATGGAAGCGCCTTATCAAAAGTCTTGGTTTAAGAAAGGACAAGCGAGTCAGAAACAAGAACGCTCGTCTCGCTTTTCTAAGCATGATCAAGCAAGCAAACTGAACCAACTTTTAGAAGACCATTCACTAGACCTGGACGCGAACCACAAAGGTTTTGTCTCGATTGTCGGAGCAGGGCCGCACGATCCTGACTTGTTAACGGTAAAGGCTGTGAAAGCGATTATGTCGGCAGAGGTACTGTTGTACGACCGTTTGGTTAACAAAGATATTTTGGAGTTGGCTTCGCCACAAGCCGATTGGATTTACGTGGGCAAAAGATGCGGACAACCTAGTATTGGTCAGGAAGAAATTTGTGACTTGATGGTATCGCTCGCTCAACAAGGAAAGCGAGTTGTACGCTTAAAAGGGGGAGATCCTTTTGTATTTGGCCGTGGAGGTGAAGAGGCGTTAGCACTCGTCAAACACTCAATCGCGTACGAAGTCATTCCCGGCATTACCGCTGCGATTGGATGTTCAGCAAACAGCTTGATTCCGCTGACTCATCGTGGCGTTGCTCGTAGCGTTACCTTTGTGACGGGGCAAGTGGTAACAGGCGCATTTGAAGCGTGGAGCCAACTGATGCAAAGCGGACAAACGTTAGTCTTCTATATGGGGTTAGAAAAATCATCGCAAATACAAACGGGTTTAATAGGCTCTGGTTTGAGAGAAGATTTCCCTGTCGCGATCATCACTCATGGTTGCAGCCCTCAACAACAAGTGCACGTTACACAACTCAATCAGCTCAATGATTTATCGATTACACTTAAAGGCGTGAGCCCAGCATTGATTGTGATGGGAGAAGTTGTCAAACTGCGTGAACAACTAATAGAAACCGTACAGTCAGTGACGGAATACGAGGGAATATGAGCAGCATTTTGGAGTGTATTAGAACAGTCGGTCGTGGCGAACGTGGTAGAAAACCACTGAACTTTGACCAAGCGTTTCGAGTTATGGATGAATACCTAAACGGTGAGTGCGATGATGATCAGATGGCGATGTTATTGATGCTGATCCGCGTACAGAACGAGACTCAACAAGAAATCGCTGGCTTTGTGAAAGCATTCCAATCCCGCATGCCTGCTATTGGTGCAGATATTGATTGGCCATGCTATGCGGGCAAACGTGAAGCGGCAGGTCAGCCTTGGCATCTGTTGGCAGCGAAAATCCTTGCCGATAATGGCCACAAAGTGCTGATGCACGGATATCACGACCGTCAATCTGGTCGTTTACACGCTGAAGACTACCTCGACAAATTTGCTATCGAGAAAGCGGAATCAGCAGAAGAAGCAAAGCGTGTCTTAGAAACACAAAACATCGTGTATCTACCGCTCAGCGCATTTGCTCCACAAGCAGAAACCATGATCGGTTGGAAGAATCGTTATGGGCTTAGAACGCCGATTAATACCGTGGTTCGAGCATTGAATCCGGGGCAAGCAACGGTTGGTATTCGTGGTAGCTTCCATCCTGGTTTCCAACAACTTCATGCAGAAGTCGAATACGAGATCGGTCAAACCGCTCACGCTGTTGTGTCATTCAAAGGACAATCGGGTGAGTCAGAATACAACCCGAAAGTAAGCCAAACAGTATGGTTAAGCCAAACAAGCGGCGTGACATCGCACTACTGGACGGAGCAAATGCTGTCTGAGGTGCCAATGCCTGCGAACTGCCCGTTTGGGACGTCAGAAGATGACATGAACCAAATGGCGAATACGGTTCTCGCTACGATGACAGTGATCTTGTTTGCACAAATGCACGACAGGGAAAAAGCATTCGAACGCGCCTTCTCCTACTGGCAAGCCTATTGTGGCCAGCAATAACGCACTATTGTCAATTAATGTAAAACCAACGACGCAAAGTTGTTGAATCTGAATCCATTATCTATTGTTTGAAGAAGGTAAAAGATCCTAGCTCGCCAATGATGTGTTTCACCACCTTGCTCCGTATCAGAGTGGTGAAACCGCAGTTTTAGCCTCAATCGCGTTCGTTTCTCGCTGCGCTTTTGAGAATGAGAAAATCCCATATGGTAAGACACAGAGGACATGGATAATGGTTCTAAAGCATACCACTCCTAGTGAAAAGGCTTCTCACCCGATCCCGCAAGAAGCCTTCGATTGGTACGACGAATACGCCCACGGAAAAATCTCGCGCCGTGAGTTTCTTAATAGGCTGGGTGGTCTTGCTGTGCTTGGCTTTAGCATGACAGCACTGGTCGACGCGCTAACCCCTAATTACGCACTCGCAGAACAAGTTTCATTTAACGATCCTGACATCAAGGCAACGTACGAAACCTTTCCATCTCCAAATGGACATGGAGAAGGTCGCGGCTATTTGGTGATGCCACAGAAGAAGACTTTAAAATCGCCGACTGTGTTGGTGATTCATGAAAACCGAGGTCTGAACCCTTATATCAAAGATGTCGCAAGACGACTTGCAAAAGATGGCTTTATTGCTTTCGCTCCAGACGCACTTTATCCACTCGGCGGCTATCCGGGGAACGACGATGAAGGTCGCGCCATGCAGAAAGAGATGGACAGAGCCAAGATCGAACAAGACTTTATTGCAGCCGCTAACTTCCTCAAACAATACGAGGGTGGCAACGGTAAATTGGGCGCGGTTGGATTCTGCTTCGGTGGATACATTGTCAATATGCTTGCAGCGGTAATGCCTGAAGAGCTCGATGCAGGTGTGCCTTTTTATGGAACACCAGCTGCGCAAGAGATCCAAAAGCAAGTCAAAGGGCCGTTGATGATTCACTTTGCAGGGCTCGATAAGCGTGTTAACGACACATGGCCTGCTTATGAGCAGCAATTGATCGCAACCGACGCACAGTATCAAGCGTTAATGTATGAGAACGTCAACCACGGCTTCCATAACGACTCAACAGCACGCTACGCACCGGAAGAAGCAGCACTCGCTTGGGAGCGCACACTCGGCTTCTTCAAAGAACATCTCGCCTCTAGTTAAAACGCGTCTATTTTAGTTGGCACATTCCTTGTTATGTCTCTCTTAGTGAGTGAGATATAAACAAGGAATGTGCATGACTCAATCAACGTCAAAAACACCCATCATAGTATGTTGTGATAGCCTCCAAGAGCAGGCTCGATTGTCCGGCTTATTGAGCAAAGATTACGACAACATCATCGGTTGCCAATTGGCACAACTAGAAACGTTAATGCAACGAGAACCGTCAGCAAGCGTTGTGGTTGGATGGCAGCAACCAACCGCGGAACTGCGTTTGATCGTCGATTTCTGCCGCAGAAAATCGGCACCACTTCTTATCGTCTTAAAGCAGTTATCATCTAATGATATCAATCGGTTATCAGAAAAAATGGACTATGTGCTCATGCCGCACGATAGTGAGTTTGCGCTTCAGCCTTGGATTGAACATGCGACACTAGTGAGAGCGAAATTCGAAAGTATGCAATCGGAAATTGAATCGCTGACCCATAAGATTGAAGAGCGCAAGCTGGTGGAAAAAGCCAAAGGTCTGCTGATGAAGATGCACAGCGTTGATGAAGAACAGGCTTATAAAGCACTTAGAAATTCAGCCATGCAATCGAGCCAAACGCTCGCACAAGTTGCCAAGAATTTGATAACTACTTTGGAGGTGCTTGATTAGTTGCTCTACCACTTTGGGGTTGGAGTGCGTTTTCTAACGTGGTGCGTGTTGCACTATCAGCAAGCAATAACAGGGAATAACAAACGGCAAGATATACTAACTTATTGTATTTAATGTGAAAAATAAGTTGGCACAGTAATTGGAATAGTAGAATTGGGTTTATTGTTGAATCGCTTATCTCAATTATCAACGGCGGTAATTGTAGACTTAGCAACGGCGCTACTGCTCTTCGGAGTAGTGGCGCTTTTTTTATGGGAGCAAACCAATGAAATGGAGTTCGATGCTGAAAGTGTCAGCAATTTCGTTATCGGTATTCACCACGGTCAGCGTAAAGGCAGAGTTGGGTGAGCCAGAAATTGAAGACCTGAAGTTTGGTTTTATTAAGTTAACCGATATGGCACCGCTGGCGGTTGCTTATGAGAAAGGCTTTTTTGAAGACGAAGGCTTGTACGTCACTTTAGAAGCGCAAGCAAACTGGAAGGTGCTTTTAGACCGAGTCATCGACGGTGAGCTTGCTGGCGCGCACATGCTTGCTGGTCAGCCATTGGGCGCGACGATTGGTGTCGGCACAAAAGCAGAAGTGATTACCGCGTTCAGTATGGATTTGAACGGCAACGCAATCACGGTTTCCAATGATACTTGGGAGCAGATGAAGCAATACATTCCAAAACAACCAGATGGCAAACCTGTTCACCCAATCAAAGCGGATGCACTGAAGCCTGTGGTCGACAGCTATCTGGATAAAGGCAAACCGTTCAACATGGGCATGGTGTTCCCGGTATCGACGCACAACTATGAGTTGCGATATTGGTTAGCGGCAGGCGGGATTCATCCAGGCTTTTACGCACCAGAATCAGGCGATAACAGTGGCCAGTTGGATGCTGACGTTCTTTTGAGTGTTACACCGCCACCACAAATGCCAGCCACAATGGAAGCGGGCACAATCAAAGGCTACTGCGTTGGCGAACCATGGAACCAACAAGCTGTGTTCAAGGGCATTGGTACACCAGTCGTGACCGATTACGAGATCTGGAAGAACAACCCAGAGAAAGTATTTGGTGTTTCTAAAGCTTGGGCTGAGAAGTATCCAAACACGCACATTCGCGTAGTGAAAGCCTTGATTCGAGCGGCACATTGGTTAGATGAAAACGACAATGCCAACCGCCAAGAGGCAGTGAAGATGCTATCAAAAAGCGAATACGTCGGAGCCGATGCCGAAGTTATCGCCAACTCAATGACGGGCACATTTGAATATGAGAAAGGCGACAAACGAGACGTGCCAGACTTCAACGTTTTCTTCCGTCATAACGCCACGTATCCGTATTACAGCGATGCGATTTGGTATCTGACTCAAATGCGCCGTTGGGGACAAATCTCAAGCGAGAAATCCGATGATTGGTACATGGATGTGGCGAAAGAGGTTTACCGTCCAGATATCTACAAACAAGCAGCTCAAGCGCTAATTGAAGATGGTGTGTTGAGCAAAAAAGACTTCCCAGATTTTAGTGCTGAAGATGGTTTCCGTGCGCCACAAACACACTTTATCGACAACATCGTTTATGACGGTCGCGAGCCAAATAAATATCTAGAGAAGTTCTCTATCGGGCTTAAAGGAAAAGACAAGGTTTAACCATAACGATAAACGCCACAGGCGAGGGAATTCGCTTGTGGCAACAAGGATGTAAATTTCTTAGGAGTGAGTATGTCTAGTAATGTCATTTCCCTGTTTCCTGCTAAGCAGGTAGTGAACCGAAGTCGGCTGGTGCTTTTGCCCGTCATTGGCTTGCTGATCTTTTTGGCAATGTGGCACTTAGCAGCGAGAGAAGTGCAAACTTCATTAGGTACGCTACCGGGACCTGTGCAAACTTTTCAGCAGTTCAGCAACCTTGTCGATGACCATTGGCAAGAGCGAGAAAAGGAACAAGCGTTTATCGAGCGTCAGGAAAAGCGCAATGCTGCGAAGTTAGCGAAGAATCCAGACGCGGAAGTGAAGATTCGTCCTTACACAGGTAAACCGACGTTCTTCGACCAAATCGTGACTAGCTTAGTGACTGTGACCGCGGGCTTTCTGCTGGCGACGATTATCGCGATTCCGCTTGGCATCGTGCTTGGTCTTAATCAAGGGCTGTATCAAGCGTTCAACCCAATCATTCAACTGCTCAAGCCCGTATCACCTTTAGCTTGGCTACCCATCGTTACCATGGTTGTAAGTGCCACTTATGTGAGTGATGACCCGATGTTTGCTAAGTCGTTCATTAACTCTCTGATCACAGTAGCGCTATGTAGCTTATGGCCGACGCTGATTAATACCGCTGTGGGTGTAACGAGCGTTGATAAAGACTTAATCAACGTGAGCAAAGTGCTCCAACTTTCGTGGTGGCAGCACATTCGCACTATCGTTTTACCTTCTGCCATTCCAATGATCTTCACAGGTTTACGTCTCTCTTTAGGTATCGCTTGGATGGTGTTGATTGCGGCAGAAATGCTCGCTCAGAACCCGGGGTTAGGCAAGTTCGTTTGGGATGAATTCCAGAACGGCAGCTCGGCATCATTGGGGCGCATCATGGTGGCAGTCATCACCATTGGTTTTATCGGTTTGATGCTCGATAGAGGCATGCTGCAACTTCAAAAGTGGCTGTCTTGGAATAAACAACAAGCGTTGAGATAAGGGAAACGATCATGGAAAAAGCATTATTAGATCTAACGCGTTTAGGGATGCGATTCCCAACGCCAGATGGCGAGTTCATCGCGCTTAAGAACGTCGATTTACAAATCAATAAAGGTGAGTTTGTATCCCTAATTGGTCACTCTGGCTGCGGTAAATCAACGGTATTAAACTTAGTCGCAGGGCTACACATGCCAACAGACGGCGGCGTAATAGTCGATGGACGAGAGGTGGCAGGGCCGGGACCCGACCGCGCAGTGGTATTCCAAAACCATTCATTATTGCCTTGGTTAACCGTGTATCAAAACGTTGAGCTTGCAGTAAAACAAATTGCCGGCAAAAAGGGCAAAGCGTGGATTCAGGAACAAGTGAACCACTATTTGGAGTTGATTCAAATGCAGCATGCTGCGCACAAAAAGCCGGATGAAATCTCGGGCGGTATGAAGCAGCGAGTCGGCATTGCGAGAGCACTGGCACTTCAACCAAAGGTTTTGCTGATGGATGAGCCATTTGGTGCGCTGGATGCGTTGACTCGTGCGCACTTACAGGATGCACTGATGAAGATTCAAGCCGAGCTAAACAATACCGTCATCATGATTACCCATGACGTGGATGAAGCGGTGCTGCTATCTGACAAAATCGTGATGATGACTAATGGACCGGCAGCAACCATTGGAGAAGTGTTAGAAGTAAATCTACCTCGCCCTCGTGAGCGTGTAGCACTGGCGGATGATGCGCAGTATCAGAAGTGTCGACAAGCGGTGTTGAAGTTCCTTTACGAGAAGCAATCCAAAGTCGAGATTCCTGCTTCGAAAGAAGACAAACCCAAAACCGCAGCGCAAACGGCATAAGGAGGCAGCGATGAACAGTCCTTTAACGATTCCAGTAAAGAACGCATTGAGCCACATCGTTGTGGTAGGCAACGGTATGGTCGGGCAACACCTTGTCGAGCAATTAGTACAGAAAAACGCGCATTTGGAGCACCGAATTACCGTGATTGGTGCAGAGCGCTTTATCGCGTATGACCGTGTACAGTTGTCCTCTTTGTTTGCGGGTAAGTCTCATGATGATTTGATGCTGAGTAACCAAGAATGGTACGACATGCATGGCATCCAACTCGTACTTGGCAGCCAAGTAACAGGCATCGACAGAGAGCAAAAGCGCATTCTCCTTGATGGTGAAGATGTGCTGGGTTACGACGAACTTGTGCTCGCGACCGGTTCTTACCCATTTGTGCCGCCAATTGAAGGTAAAGACCGCGACAACGTGTTTGTCTACCGCACGCTTGATGATCTTTCACAGATCAAAAAGGCATGTGAAGGTGCAAGAACAGGCGCAGTGATTGGCGGCGGCTTGTTGGGTTTAGAAGCGGCAAACGCACTCAAACTGTTGGGGCTAGAAACTCACGTCATTGAGTTTGCACCTCGCCTGATGCCCGTACAGTTAGATGATGGTGCTGGCTTAGTGCTAAAAGAGAAGATTGAAGCGCTAGGGTTAACCGTACATACCTCGACGGGTACGGAACGAATCTGCGATGGTGAAACGGCTAAGCATCGTATGGTGTTTAAAGACAAAGATCCTCTCGAAGTGGATGTGATTGTCTTTTCCGCAGGTATTCGCCCTCAAGATGAGCTGGCAAAACTGGCTGAGCTGGAAGTAGGCGAACGAGGCGGTATTGTGATTAACAATCAATGCCAAACCAGCGATGAGAATATTTATGCGATTGGCGAATGTGCTCTTTGGGAGCAAAAGATCTTTGGTTTAGTCGCACCCGGTTACACCATGGCAAGAACCACTGCTGATGTCCTGACTGGAATGCCAAGCGAAGGTTTTAAAGGTGCAGACATGAGCACCAAACTCAAGCTGCTTGGGGTGGATGTGGCGTCTATCGGAGATGCACAAATGCAAACCGAAGGCGCACAAGAAATGGTCTTGCAAGATGCGGTAGCAGGCATCTACAAAAAGCTGGTGGTTGATGCGAGCGGCACCCAATTACTTGGTGCGATTCTCGTCGGTGATAACAGCGATTACGATGCGCTCTTACAGTGTTATTTGAACAAAACAGTCTTGCCAGACCACGCCGCGAACCTGTTGTTTGATACCGGAATGCTTGATGGAGAGATGCCAGACAGCGCCATCATCTGTTCTTGTCACAACGTCACAAAAGGTGACTTAGTTGCCGAGATTCAAGCCGGCACTACCAACCTGACGGACCTTAAAGCCAACACCAAAGCCGGTACTGGCTGTGGTGGGTGTAGCAATATGGTGAAGTCGGTATTGGATACTCAACTGGCAGCCATGGGGGTAGAGGTTAACAACCACCTTTGTGAGCACTTTGAGCTTAGTCGCCAAGAGATGTTCCATATTTGCCAAGTGGAACAAATCAAAGACTTCGACACCTTAATCGCACTGCATGGCAAAGGGCATGGGTGTGATATCTGTAAGCCGACAGCGGCATCTGTGTTCGCTTCTTTGTGGAATGAACACATCATGGAGCCTCAACATCAATCTCTGCAAGATTCTAATGATGCCTTTATGGCGAACCTACAAAAAGATGGCTCTTACTCGATTGTGCCTCGTGTTCCGGGTGGCGAAATCACACCAGACAAACTTATCGTACTAGGTGAAGTCGCTCAGCAGTACGATCTGTACACCAAGATCACTGGTGGTCAGCGCGTGGATTTATTTGGTGCGCAGTTAGAACAGCTTCCTGAAATCTGGCAAACCTTAATTGATGCCGGTTTTGAAACAGGGCACGCCTACGGCAAGTCGGTCCGCACCGTGAAATCTTGCGTCGGTTCTACGTGGTGTCGCTATGGTGTTGATGATTCAGTTGGATTAGCCATCGAGTTAGAGAACCGCTACAAAGGATTGCGATCGCCCCATAAGCTTAAGTTTGCCGTATCGGGCTGTACTCGTGAGTGTGCAGAAGCGCAAAGTAAAGACATTGGGGTGATCGCCACCGAAAACGGCTGGAATCTATACGTTTGTGGTAATGGTGGCATGAGACCAAGACACGCTGATTTGTTTGCATCCGACTTATCCAAATCAGAGTTGATCACCATGATTGACCGAGTTTTGATGTTCTACGTCAGCACCGCTGATCGCTTACAGCGCACGTCAGTGTGGATGGAGAACATGGAAGGGGGCCTAGACTACCTTAAACAAGTGATTTTGGATGACTCTCTCAACCTATGTGATTCTTTGGATGAACAAATGGCACGAGTCGTAGATACCTATCAATGTGAGTGGAAGAGTACGTTGGATAATCCTCAAAAATTGCAACGCTTCCGTCCTTTCTTGAACAGCACGTCGGGCAGCAAAGTCTTGCCGTACCAACGTGTGCGCGGTCAGCGTATTCCCGTGAAACAGGAGGTGTAAATGGCAGCTTTAACCAAAGTGAAATTGTGTCAGCTTGATGACTTAATGCCGTTTATCGGTGCCACTGTATTGATTGAAGGCGAGCATGTGGCGTTATTCTACATTCCTGATAACGGTGTTTACGCTGTTCAGGATTGGGACCCAATTGGTAAGGCTTATGTGATGAGTCGAGGGATTGTCGGTGATATTGATGGTGAGATGTGTGTTGCATCACCACTGTATAAACAGCACTTCAGTTTAAAGAGTGGGCAGTGTTTAGAAGACGATGCGCACTGTCTAAAAACATGGCAAGTAACAGTCGACGATAATCAGGTTTGTTACTTAGTCGAAGAATGACCCTCGAAACTAGCTTGCTCGAAATGAGTAAATTCTTAGCGTAAGAGACAAGCGAATAAAGCTCCAGAGACAGCACAGTATGGCTCTGGAGCTTTTAATTATTTGGAAGGGTTCACTTGTAGTTCGGTATAGCCAGTCGAGTCGTCCATCGCTCTAGTGAACTCAAGTTCTGAGTAAGAATGGATGATCAATTCCGCGGTGGTATCTATAACCGTGCCTTCCATTAAATGCCCACCCCAAACTCGTCCTTCACGATCAGACACCGAGATATGAACGTGTTGATGTTCAGGCGTTAGAGTTCCCATCACAGAGACGATTTCAAATGGCTCATGTTTGGTTAACGTACTCTCTGCACCTGCCAAACGAAGGTTGAGGTCAGAGACACAGCCAACGCATGAGGCAATCGAGCCAGCTTTGATACCATGCTGCTTGACCAATTTCGCAAGGCTCAGCTTTAAGTCCATGCCTTTGGTAAGACGTACTGCTATCACTTCAATCGACATGTCACTTCCTAATCAAAACCAGCAAGCAGGAAAGCGCGGTATCCAAGTCGGCATAACGTTTAGCTTTGCCAAGTACACGCATACCTTGCATGTTGTTGAGAACAAAACGAGCAAGCTCTTCTGGTTTAAGCGTTTTTGGCACTAAGGTTTCCTTTTGCGCATTGGTCAGCGCATCCGCAATGATGTCGATAAGATGGTCAAACAAAAAATGCCCTTTGCGCAGTACGTCATCGTCTTCGCCAGCGTGCTCAATCAACGCATTTTGAATAAAACACCCACAGTTCCGTTTGCGTTGCAGCTCAGCAAAAGATTTAAGGAACGATTCCAACTCAGGTAAAGACGCGTCGTCTTTTTCCAAATCATTCAGTGACGGTAGCGAGACTTTTTTTAAGTAAGTATCGAGCGCTTCGTAGTAGAGCTGTTGCTTGTCACCATAGGTGTTATAAAGACTGAACCGGTTGATGTTCAACTCGTCGGTGAGATCCGAGATAGACGTGTTCGCAAAGCCCTTGCGCCAAAACACATCCATAGCCACGAGAAGCTTTTCATCTCGGTCGAAGTTGGCTTTTCTTGCCATAAATTACCTGCCTGGGTCTGCTTATCGGGTAATTAAATTGCTTTGGAGGGATGGTACAGAGAACCTCTAGCGTTCGAACTGAACCAATATGATGAATACCCATCTATTCTTGGGTATCAGCCCCCAAATTCATGTGAACTCACAAACGGCATCAAAAATCTCGCTCAGCAAACAGACCCACAACTGTTTGAAAATTTTTGATAGTGAAGTTCTTGACTGATCGTTTATAAACTGACTACAGTATATCCTAACCAATCGGTTAGAAAAAGATAAAAGGATGTGAAATGAAGCTCTATGAAACCGCAATGACTCCAAGTTGTAAGCGAGTTAGCATTTTTCTAAAGGAAATCGGTGGCGAGGTTGAGCGAATTGCGCTGAACGTTCGTGAGGGCGATAACCTATCTGAACCGTTTAAATCGAAAAGCGTGAACGGCAAAGTGCCTCTACTAGAACTGGATGATGGTACGACGATCTGTGAAAGCGTGGCGATTTGTCGCTACCTAGATGAAGCGTTTGAAAATGATCTGGCGCTGTTTGGTGCTAACCAGCTCGAACGTGCTCAGGTGGAAATGTGGCATCGTGTGGTGGAGTTCCAAGGACTAAATGCGGCATTTCAGGCGTTTCGAAACATGACCGGAGTTTATGGAGACAGAGAACGTTGCGTTGAAGCATGGGGCGAAGAATCAAAACAACGCGTCTACGAATTTCTGCCCGTCTTAGACAAGCGTCTTGAACATAATGATTTTATCGCCGTAGACCATTTTACTATCGTCGATATAACAGGCTTTATTTTGATCAGTTTCGCAATTAAAGGCCTAGAAATTGATGTGCTATCGACGTCGCCAAACATTGCTCGATGGTATAACCAAATTTTAGCTAGACCTGCATTTCAGAGTTAATGTATTGCAGCGAGTGGATGATAGCTCGCTGCTACCACCTTACCGATTCTTAACTCAGCAGGATATTCAAATTTTCTCAGATTTTTCTTATTTTTTCTCCTATCGCCTATAATTGGAAAAACAACCTCAATTTGCTTCGTTGCGTTTTAGAGCCTCGAGCTCTTGGTCCGTAGACGCTCTCTTTCATCATGGAAAGTCTAGTAATAGACAAGGAGAGGTCATGAGTATTCAAGTGAAAACTATCAATAATATTCTAATAGCCCTGTTAATGGTTTCGGTTTTTGGTCTATTCGCACTGTACCTCAATTACATACAGCAGGATGAACAGATTGAAAGGCTGCAAAGTCAGTTAATCGAAAAAGAGCATCAGATACTAATTTCTAATGAAGCGTTGTCTTACACTCGATATCAACACCAATTATTAGCCGAAGACTACAGCCGTTTTAGAAATGAGCAGTCAGTGACTAGTGTTTTGCGTTAGCCAGTATAGCAACTGTATTAAGGAGGAAGATGAAACCCATTCTTTTGGTCGATGACAGTAAAACAGTACTGCTTTACATCAGCAGTGCATTGGAAAAGCAAGGCTATGAAGTGGTTGCAGTTGAAGACGGAAGAGCGGCGCTTGAAGTGCTAACCCACCGCCCTGATATTCAGTTTGTGCTGAGCGATTTAATGATGCCTAGAATTAATGGTATTGAATTGTGTCGCCAATTAAAATCTAAAGTTAGCGAACGTTACATTTTCTTTGTTCTACTGTCTTCTAGAAATGACCAAAGTTCGATCGTGAAAGGCATTGATGCTGGCGCAGATGATTTCGTAGATAAGAAGACGTCTGTAGAGGAACTTCAGGCCAGAATCCGTGCGGGGTTTCGTACTTTAGAACTGCACAACAAACTCGTTGAGAGAAATAAAGAGCTAGATGCGGCCTATCAAACAATTCACCAAGACCTACAGTCTGCTAGTCATCTGATGGAGCAACTACTCCCTGCTGAATCAACTATTCAGAATGTAAATTTTAGCTATGTCTACAAACCATGCTCCCAGATTGGTGGTGATATGTTGGGGTATTTGGAGCTCGATGAACGACATGTTGCGTTTTATGTATTTGATGTTTCTGGTCATGGTATTTCTTCAGCTTTGATGGCTTTTTCTATTCAACAGACGCTATCTCAAAGTCAGGGGCCTGATTCGATCACGATGGAGTTGAGAGATGACGGCTATTGCGTAAGTGAGCCTGCATCTGTGATTGAACGGCTAAATCGGCGTTATCAGCAAACTAGAAACAGTCAACTTTACTTTACTATGGCTTACGCCATTCTTAACACAAAATCAGGGCAACTTAGCTATTGCACGGCTGGCCACCCCAGGATCTTAGTTTGGCGAACGAGTACGAAAACGATGGAACAGATAGGTGACGATAACTTTATCGTTGGTGCAATGCAGCCGATGGAATATATCGGTAACCAAATTAGTCTGGATGAGGGCGATGCATTGTGGCTTTATTCGGATGGTTTGATTGAAGCGAGGCAGGGTGAGGAGATGTTTTCACTACAACGATTGGCATCGAGTATAAAAGCTGTTTGCACGCTGACAGTTGAAGACCAAGTGGGAGACGTCTTTAAAAAAGTACAATCTTGGCATAACGAAGATGAGTTTGATGATGATGCCAGCCTTTTACAGGTAAAATGGCATGGTGAGAGGCTCGATTTTAAGGAAAAGAATGTCAAAGAGCGAATTTAAACGAACTTACGGGAGCTCCCTTACTCACTCACGAAGTGCGAGCAAAGACGTTGTTCGGTTTTTGATGGGTCATCAAATCCCCTTAAATGCAATTCAATCATTGGAGCTTTGTGTCGTTGAACTCATGAATAACGCTTATATTCATTCTTACAGTGAAATAGATGGCCTACCAATTGAAGTGGAGTGTAGGGTTGGGGATGACCAAGTGTCCGGTTTCGTGGAACTGAGAGTCTCTGATTGCGGAGCGCCGATCAATGAAAAGACGTTCATCCAACATAAAAATAAACAGATTGAGGCACCTAACTTAATGGATGACGATAGTTGGTCCTCCTCAGGTCGCGGACTGATGTTAGTCGCTCAATTATCTGACCTGTTTACATTGGAAAAAGGTTTCGAAAACAATACGTTTGTTGTAGTGAAAAGGAATAGGGAGATAAACTAACAACCAAGCAAAGTCGATTTGCTTCACTTGGTCCCTAGCGTTAATCTGACGGTTGCGTTGTATATCATTGTTATTTTGTATTCGTTGTTGGTGCCGGTGATAGTAACGCCTCCAACTCTTCTGGTGTTAGAATATCACTGATGTTTAACATATTACTTTCATCATCTAGCGCCATCTTTGTACGGCTAAGTAAGTACCTTTTTTGAGTTGGTGTTAAGTCTTTGAGAGACTCAATCAACTCCCTGAAATTGCTATTATTCATTGCCATATTTCCCCCAGTTAAGCCTTGAATTTCTTTATTGCATATTCTTCAAGTAAGTGAAGATTTGTTGATTAATTGCAGCTAGCTCTTTAGTAACTATAGCTATATCTGAGCTATCTGGCGCTGTATCGTTTCTGGTTTTTTCTTCTATTCTTTGAAACGCAATGACCGCGGTGTCTTCTCCGAAACTCTCTAGAATGCCCTTTAAACTATGAGCTAATAGATAGAGTTCTGACCAACATTTGCTTGCATATAGCTCATCTATACGCTCTATATCATTCGTGTGATCTTCAAGGTATGTAGAAAAAACAGTGACGATCAGATCTACGTCGTTATCCATGTATGTATTGAGAACATCAAAATTAATCATGTATACCCCTATTAAACGTTGAGGTAGAGGAATGTTTCGGATAATGAAGGCTTAGCCGAAGGTATGAATGGCATAACCAGTATTTGAGCAGAAATAGTTTGCTTGTCGCTTGAGATAAACTTACAAAAAGAAAGTCATTGTTAAAGATATTTTGACTTATATCCAAACGGCAATGGTCGAAATGTAGGGATGAAAAAACTTCAACTCGCGTGTTTTTAACACAAGTAGCAAAGGGGATGTTTCCAAGTAAAACGCCGAGTCGGTAAGTGTCTTGCAGTCCTAGTTTAAGGCTATCGTTACATACGGACGCCAGACGTTCGCCAACTTTGACTATTCCTTCAGTCAAGGCTAACTCTCCTCATTAAGTACAAGTATAAATTAGCAATCTAGTTGCATATTGGCAAGTAATCTACGGCAAAAAAGGGACTCGCGTCCCTTTTGTATTACTAGCTTTGCTTAGAGTCCTGTTCTATTTGCTTCATAAGCTCGTTGGCTTTCTTCATAGCGCGTCTTGCGCTTGAAGTCCTTCGCTTATTAAGCAATATATCGGAGAAGCGTAAGTATTTATCAGCAGTTTTGAATCTTAAATCGTTAACATCCTGAAAACCAATAGGAAAGTTTTTCGAGAACAGATCCACATCCTTCACCAAGTTATCGAGATGAGTTGTCGTCCTTGCCTTTTCTAGGCGAGAATAAAAGTTTTCAAACTCTTCTTGGAACAGGATTCTAGCGGCATCTTCTGGAAACGGTAGAGGGCTGTTGGAATCTAGCGCTGTCTCATATAATTTCATTTCCAGCACTGCATCTTTCATCGCATTACTTATCTGTAAGTTCTCTTGATGCTCTTCTACGTTTGAAAAGAAGGTGTTCCCAACCTTAATAAGAGCAACAAGTGCAGCTGCGTCTTTCTTTTTGAGTGCTTCAGTGAGGTGCTGACCGAAAACATCGCTAGATAACGAACTTGGCGTGAAAGGATAACCTTGATGAATCTGATTTAACTCATCCTTGAGCTCATAGATGGATTTACTGCCGTCTTCTTTACTGTACCGAGACTTTTCAAGTTGACTGTTGATTTGCCTTGCTATCGAAAGTAACGTGGAGTGCTTGCTTGACTGAATATCTAAGGCAAGAACTTCTATTTTATGTGAGTCAGGGTAGTAGGTTTTTGCTTTATCAAGTATGGACTCAATTTCATCATAATTCGGGTAGTTGTTGGCATCAGAATTCAAAACCTGATCAATTTCAGATTCAAACTCGCTGAGAATATAGGTCTTGTGTAAGCGTAATAAGCCAGCCTTAACGACTGGATGTAAGCTTTTTTCACTATCAATCAGTGCCAAACTTTTTTCTGCTGGCGTATCAAGCTGCCACTCTTGTCCGGCAATTTGATCATTTTGCTTGCTAATAACGGTTTCCAAATTGGTGATGGTTTCTTGTTGCTGCTGATAACCAAATACAATGCCGCTAACTAATAATATACTCGCTGCCGCGCCGCTAGCGATAGGCCAATAGCGCATATTCAATTTGCGTTTCAACTGCTCAGGGGTCAGTTCGTTCGGAATAATGCCAGTTGAAAATACGCTTGAAAATATTGGCCACTTAGATGCAGGCATGTTAGTTGGTTTAGAGACCTTGATCTTCTTTTTGAGAGCTTCATTAACTGGAGTTCTTGCGTAAGGGTGTTTGCAACTCAATAGCTCGTAAGCAATACAAAATAGAGCAAACATATCGTCGCTTAAGTTCGGTTCCTTACCGGATAACAGGTTGAGTGATGCATAGTTGGGAGTATAACCAAGCGTTTCAACATTTTCGGATTTACGTTTAGCCGCATATTGATCCTGCTTTAATTGATGAGTTTTAGATACACCAAAATCAAGCAACTTAACGTTACCGTCAGACGTTAAAATCACATTAGCGGGCTTTAGGTCGGCGTGCACTACACCAAGAGAGTGAGCATATGAGAGTGCATCGAGTACCTGATTTAGGATTGATAAAGTTGCATTAAACTTCAGCCCATGGGGCCTAGAACGCTGTATTAAACTCTCTAATGTTTCTCCGTTAATATACTCCATAACTAAAAAGTATATTTCGCCATCAACACCAAAATCAAAAACCCTAATGATATTAGGGTGGCTTAACCTTTGAGTTTGTTGAGCTTCACGTATTAACATGCGTGCAGTCTCTGGTTGAGAAGCAAACTCTTTCTGTAATATTTTTAACGCAACGTAGGGTGTTTCTGAACCTGAAGATTCAAGAATCCTATCTTTAGCTAAGTAAACATCGCAAAGCCCACCATGCCCAATAACCGACTCAATTTCATACCGATTTTTAACGGTCGCTCCTATTAAGCTTTCGTTAATAACATCTTTGTTATTATTTAATGAGTCATCTTTATTGTTTTTTTTCTTATTAACTAACGGAGTGTTTTCTTTTTGAGACAGTTTTGTATTTGTTTCATTTTTATTTTTAACGGAGGTTTCATTATTAGTGAGTTTGGTTGATTTAATTGCATTGTCTCGTTTTTGAGTCTTTACAATTTTAGTTTTATCTCCGCTTTCTTCGTTATTTATAGAATTGTTTTTATTACTGTCTTCCATCACAAGAACTCCGTATAAATGATGGGGGAATATATACCTTTCTGCTCAATGAAAAGTCATTATGTTAGAATTTCTCGGCCAAACTAACATTCGTTTTTTTATTGATGAAAGTCTAAGTGTCAAAAATTTGAACTTGGTTGGATAATTAAAATTGTTGAACAATACGTGATTGCTTTGATAAAAAAATGATTCATTATTCCGTGCATGATTTTCAATGGCAGTATTAAGATTTTTATTAATCTTACTGTTAATAAGAAAGTAGTTAATAATAAAATTAAAAATAATATCTAGCAGGTCTTTGGCGAGGTTTACATGAAGTTGGTTTTAACCATAACAAGTTTTCACAAATTTACTCCAGAGATTGAGAGTGAGTTCGTGTTTGAATCAAGTGATGAACATGCCAAGGTTACATTTGGTAGGTCTGAACAATGTGATTGGACACTACCAGATCCTGAAAGAGTGGTATCCGGAACCCACGGAGAACTGATTAAGTTTGGTGACAAATACTTGATAAAAGACCTCTCAACTAATGGTACTTTTGTAAATAATGCTGTAACTCCTGTGGGTCAAGGAAATGAAATAGCACTAAGCGATGACGATATGGTTAGCTTAGGGGATTATCAAATTTCAGTTTCTATTCAAACAGATACAGATGTAGTCAGTCTTGAGACAAGTAAAAGTCTTTCTAGCGCACCCCCTGAAGTAGTCTCAAGTCCATCGGAAGCAGAATTTGTTGACCTAGGCCTTAGTGCTAGTGAACTCTTAAACGAAAGTGTTCCTTCTGATTTTCAGCTAGATATTGGTTTAGTCGATGATTTTATTGATATCCCAAAGCCCGAAAAACAGAGCACCGTATCTGAAACTTTACCGAAAGTTAACCGACAATCAGAACACCTATCGACTCCCAACTTTGATACCAATGGGGGTGAACTTGCGGCTTTTGTTAGAGGGGTGGGTATAGATCCAATGATGATTCCCAGCGATAACCGAGAGGAATGGTTCGAACAACTGGGGGAGTCATTTTCTTTGATGCTAGTTGGTTTAATGGAAACACTGCATAACAGAGCAGTGTTTAAACAAACAAATCGACTTAGTCATACCGCATTTCGTAAGTCAGAAAATAACCCTTTAAAGTTTTCTGCAAACTTAGAAGATGCGATTCATAACTTATATAACCGTCAAACCGCTAGCTTCTTAAAGCCAAATGCAGCCATTAAAGAAGCATTTAATGACATCGAAAGTCATGAGCAAGCCTTAATGAAAGGTGTTGAAGGTACGGTTTCGAGTGTTATGTCACTTGTTGAACCTACTTCTATATACTCAGATGCTTTAGCGAAAGACACGGTTATTAATAAGGTTATTCCAGCTAGGAAATATGCTCAAAGTTGGAAGAGGTTTGAGGATATTCATGAAAAGCTATCCGATGATATTATCAATAAAGAGTCTCCGTTCTATTTAGAAGACTTCGCTAAGCACTATGAATTAGCATTAAAAAACAAAGGCTAGGAATTAGGGTGATGAAAAAGTTTTACCAATATATTTTGTTATTAATTTCAATAGCTTTATTTGGGTGCTCAGCAGCGAACCTAGTTGTTGATCCATACTCAGATTTAGAAATAGCAGCAAGTCATAACATTAATCCTGATTCAAACGGCAGGCCTTCTCCTGTAGTGGTGTATGTATTTGAATTAACGTCAAATACCATTTTCGAAAGCCAGGACTTTTTTTCTATTTATGAAGAAAGTGAAAAAGTCTTAGGACCTGATTTAGTGAATAAATATGAAGTTTCATTAACTCCAGGTCAGAAAGAAACATATCAAGCAAGTATGTCTCCAAAGACAGAATATTTAGGTATTGTCGTAGCGTTTCGAGATATTGAAAACTCAAATTGGCGACAAGTCATTAAAGTGGATAAGACCGGTTACAACACATATCAAGTATTGTTAGAAGATCTGTCTTTGGTCGTTAAATAACGTTTAGTTGGCTAATTATAAATGACGCAATACTCCAAGACGGCTTGGTGCGAAGGAATGTTTTTACGTCCCCAGCACTTCCAGCAACAAGAACGCGCAACCTCTCAAGAATTCAAGGGCTTACATCAGTTAGGTGGGGCTTACAATTGGGGAGTTTGGAAATGTCGAGTAAAAAAACACGCGCTAAAAGATGGTCTTATTGAACTTGAGCATCTTGAAGCTGTTTTGCCAGATATGACGTTGGTTAATACGTTAATATCCAACGATTCAGTTTCGCCTCTACTTATTGATAAAAACACTGAAAATACGTTAGTAAAAATAACTCTCCCTCTTTCAAGTGTTACAGGTAAAAACGTTTCGGATGTAAGCGAATCGATCGTCTCTCGTTATGTACTTCAAGATATCGACGTGATAGATAACCTTACAGGACAAGATGAAGAAACCATCCAAGTTGCAGCCCTTAACCTAGAGTTGAAAGCGAGTAATGACAAATTAGCGGGTTATGTGGAGTTACCTATCTTAAGGATCAAAGAGGTAACTCCTGAAGGGGAAGTTATACTAGACGATGAGTACGTTCCTCCGCTTATCAACCTCCTTAGCGACAAAGTTATGTCAGCTTATCTACGTAACGTTATCGCGATGACAAAGATGCGTGCTGACGTTATTGCACAGCGCTTGATTAAGGGTAAGTCTGCATCGGCATCTGCTGTTGATTTCATCATGCTCCAAATGCTGAACCGATATGAGGCGAAGTTAAAGCATTTCAGTGAGTTAGATAGGTTACATCCACTGGAATTAGCGACGACACTTAAAGGTTACATTGGTGAGTTAGCCACTTTTTCTAATAAAACTAAAAGAGTCCCAAGTTTGCTTGCGTATGATCACTTAGATGTATCAAGTGTCTATAGCGAGTTGAATCAGATACTCAGTCAGTACCTCAGTGTTGTCCTTGACCACACTGCGACCAAACTTCCGTTGGAGCCTCGCCAATACGGTATTCAAGTGACGCCGCTTCCAGATAAACGCTTGCTTGAGTCATGCCAATTTGTGCTAGCAATTAAAGCAGACACCACAACAGATGAAATAAGACGCCTGGTCCCAGCGCAACTCAAGTTTGGCCCGGCAGAACAGATTCGCGATCTAATTAATAATCAGATCAACGGTATAAACGTAGTGCCGTTGAGTGTCGTCCCGAGACAGATTCCTTACCAAACGGGCTATGTTTATTTCGAAGTTGTCAAGAAAGGGCCATTTTGGATGAGGCTAAAAGATAGTGGCGGTATTGCGCTTCACCTATCAGGGCATTTTCCGAATGCTGAACTTGAGCTTTGGAGTATTAATCAATAGGCGCACTCTGTATGGAACAAACGATAGTAAAACCAACACCGGGTGGAAGAGCACCCGCATCGAAACCACAATCAGAAAAGTCTGTGGATAATACCGTAGTTATCTCAAAAAGTCCTGAATTGGTGAACAATGATTCAGTGGTCGCTTATGGGAATAACTCTCTACTAGCAGAGGCGAATGGCCTGTTATCTATTATCGGTCAAATTCGCTCGACAGCGACTCATTCCGATCCGTTGTTTCTAAAAGAGACATTGGCACAAAAGCTTAGAGATTATGAGAACCGATTACGTCAGCATGACGTTGATTTGGATACCATTGATACAGCTCGTTATTGTTTATGCTGTTCACTAGATGAAGTTGTCCTTAACACCAATTGGGGTGGGAATTCATTCTGGAGTCACGATTCATTACTTAGCTCCTTCTATGCTAGCAGTCAAGGTGGGGAAGCGTTCTTTAAGCATCTTGATAAGTGCATGGCGAAACCAGATGTGAACTTAGATTTGCTTGAACTAATGTATGTGTGCTTATCTCTCGGGTTTCTGGGTCAATACCGTTTAGAAAAAAATGGACTGGAATCGCACCGGAAATTGAGAAGACAGGTTATTGCTACTCTTAAGACTTATGGGAGAGGAGTCCCTCAGGAACTAAGCAATAGTATCGACCAACACATTTTGAATGGCTCAAAGGCTTCTGATAGAGCTCCTCTTTGGGTTGTATGTTCTGTAACGGCGGCACTATTGGTCTGCATATATATGTATTTTAGTTATGAGCTAAATAAGGCATCCAATCGCACCTTTTCTCAATTAGTCAATTTGATTCAACCGCAACAACTTAACCAAGATGCAACGTCAGAATCAAAATCAGCGCCAATTGCAGAAAAGATTTCAATGTATCTAGCAACTGAGATCGGTAAGGGGCTAATCAATGTTGAGCCGCTGCAAGACAGGGTGAGAATTTCGTTAAAGTCTCAAGATCTATTTGAATCAGGTAGTGCTGATGTTGTCGCTTACATCCAACCCGTTATTTCTAAGCTTGCGAGAACATTGGAGTCGACCCAAGGCAAGATCATTGTTACTGGTCACACCGACGATAGGCCTATTTTCACGAGTAAATATCCCTCGAACTGGCACCTATCATTAGCTCGAGCCACTGCTATGTCTGAACAACTGATCTCGAATAGTGCATTAGAAGGGCGAGTGATACCCGAGGGATTGGGGGATGCAAGACCATTAGTTGAAAACAGTAGTGATGAAAACCGAGCTATTAACCGCCGGATTGAAATCGACCTTCTTGTCGCGAATTAATAATAGGTAGATAGAGATGCGTATTAAAGAAATTGGCAGAATATTTACTCAAAGATGGTTTCTCGGTCTTATAGGTGTCGCTGCTTGTTCTATTTTCATTTGGGTTGTTGGTCCACTTATTGCGATAGCGGGATATGAGCCCCTAAAGAGTGACTTTCAACGGCTAGTCACTATTCTAGTGTTGGTGTTGCTTTGGGCGATATTTAACGTTACCAAGCAGCATAAGCAAAAGGTGAAAGAAGACGAAAGTATTCAAACGTTGCTTGAGGTTGATAGCCTATCAGATAAAGAAGCGGCAAGTGAAATTGACTTAATGCGCGAGCGTATTGAGCAAGCTGTCAAAGTAGTGACGAAAACACACAAAGGCAAGAGAAGCTTGTATGACTTACCGTGGTATGTGTTGATTGGCCCTCCTGGAACGGGGAAAACAACCGTATTAAAGCAGTCGGGGTTAGAGTTTCCATTAGGAGACAGCCTTGGCTCTGACTCTATTGCCGGTGTAGGTGGCACTCGCCACTGTGATTGGTGGTTTGCAAATAAAGCAGTTCTTATAGATACGGCTGGCCGGTATACGACACAAGACAGTCAAGAAAAGGTCGACTCTAAAGCGTGGCATGGTTTCTTAGGATTGTTGAAAAAGTATAGAACGCAAAGACCAATTAATGGTGCGATTGTTACGATAAGTTTAGCCAGCGTGATGTCTCAGACTCGAACCGAGCGAAGTCTTCATGCTCGAGCAATTAAGTCGAGACTTCAAGAACTGAAAAACCAGTTAGGCATGCAGTTTCCGATTTACGTATTGCTCACCAAAATGGATTTAGTTGCCGGTTTCAATGAGTTTTTTGCCGATTTAAGTAAGGAAGAGCGAGAGGAATTATTTGGTTTCATGTTCCCTCGTGAAGTGGATGATGAAAGAGGCGTTATTTCTCTATTCAACAAAGAATTTCATGGCATGTTGGAGCGCCTTGATGCCCGTATGCTTAGAATACTTGAAACAGAGGACGATTTAGATAAACGCGCGCTTATCTTTGAATTTCCAAAGCAATTAAGAGTGCTACAAGCTAATCTTGACGAGTTTTTAGCTGAAATTTTTGCACAAAACAGTTTTGAAGAGCCTGCCTTGATTCGTGGTGTGTTTATGTTGAGTTCGGTTCAAGAAGGCTTACCAGTCGATAAGCTGATGAATGAATCAACCAATGGACTTGGGTTAAATCGTTTAGCTCTAGCAAAGAGTCAGACTGGTTCTCATAGTTATTTCGTAAAGAATCTTTTTGACAAGGTTATTTTCAAAGAGCAACTGTTAGGAACAGTTAATCGTCACTATCAAAAGCAGTCAGGTTGGATGCGTCGAGGTGTTTACATTGGATGTACAACGCTACTGCTAGGAGCTTCTGCGCTTTGGTTTATGAGTTATAAGTGGAACTCACAGTTAATTGTCGATACCAATGAACAAGCGAGCCATATTGATGCAATGATTGGCGCTCAAAGTTTAGATTTTGAAGCGGATATTGTTTCAGCTGTAGAAACATTAGATAGGTTGATGACGCTTCCTCTCGGAAAGCAAAGCGACTACGGTGATGCCGACTCTGTAAAGAGGTTTGGTCTCTATCAAGGAGACAAAGTGTCTCAGGCGGCAAACAATGCATATTCTGATGCTTTGACCCAATATTACGCCCCTCTGCTTCTTGATAGCTTGGTGTCAGAAATGGAGAGCAATCAACAGCATCGTGAGTATTTGTACGAAACGTTAAAAACGTATTTGATGTTATTCAATCCAGACAAATATCAACAAGATGAAGTGTTGGCTTGGTTTAACTTTTATTTCGAACGTCAATATCCGGGTGAGCTAAACGCAGACTTAAGAAGACGTTTGCTACAGCACACTCAATATTTATTAGGCAACGATGGACAAGGCTTTACTTACAACACTGCTGCCGTGACGAGTGCTCGAGAAGTGTTGACTCAAATGTCTCTACCTGAACGTGCTTATCAGCGAATGAAAATACAATTTTCTAAGAGTCATGTACCTTCATTTCGCTTGACTGATGTATTGGGACCTAAAGGGCTTGAGCAGTTCGAGCGAGCTAGTGGAAAACCGCTATCACAAGGCATTTCGGGTTTCTACACGTACAATGGTTTTCATAGCATTTTTCAGATTCAGATCAACCGTACAGTAAAAAGCTTAATGGAAGAGAACTGGGTTTATGGTGACGATCTTAAGGCTCATGAAATTGATCAAGATAGTGCCATCCAAGGCGTTCAGTCTCGATACTATCAAGATTATGTTAATGAATGGAAAACGTTGATCGAAGATATTCAATTGAAGCAGGCTCCGAGCCTAGAACTTGCGACAGAGCAAGCGAGGGTTTTATCTGGAGTTGAAAGACCAATCGAATCTTTGTTGAGAGCAATCCAAAAAGAGGTTGCTCTATCAAAAGTATCATTGTCAGAAAATCAAAAAGCCGCTTCTGAGGTTGCTGGTAAAGTTGCCAAAGTTAAGTTTTCAAATACGGCAGATAGACTAGACATGTATTTACCTGAAGAAAACGGTTTCAATGTTGCTCTGCCAGGTAAAGAAGTCGAATCGCATTTTTCAGAGATCTTACGCCTTGGTGAGCAAGACTTTGATGATATTCAACAAGCAATGGTTAACTTGCGTTCGTATTTAAGTGACTTATCAAGCTCTGGTAACAATCAGAAAATTGCCTACAAAAGTATTTTAGATGGAACCGTTACACAAGATGTCGCAGCTTCCTTTGCTCGTGCTAAAGAACTTTTGCCGAGACCATTTAATCAATGGCTAGGTGAGCTTTCTCAAGAGTCGGTTAAGTTTGCGGAGAGCGGTTCGAAGGATCATCTAAATCAACTTTGGGTAACACAAGTGGTCCGCCCTTATCAGCGGACTATTGCTGGCAGATATCCATTCGAGCCCAACGCGAGCAGAGAAGTTAGATTGAAAGACTTTAAGCGATTCTTTGGTTATGGAGGTACGCTTGACGCATTCTTCCAAGAATACCTCGAACCGTTTGTGGATACTTCGAAAAGTCGTTGGCGATTAGAAAAGGAAATTGGAGTTCGCCCAGAAACACTAATGGTCTTTCAAAGAGCGCAACGTATCAGGCAGTCTTTCTTTGAATCTGATAATTCCTTACGCGTAGAGTTTGGGATGAAGCCTGTTTATCTAGACCAGCACATTACTCGATTTGTCTTAGAGTTGGGTGGACAAGATTTGGTTTATAAGCATGGACCAGCAAGAGCTAAATCGTTGAGTTGGCCTGCCGGTCAAGATCAGACTCGAATTGTGTTCACACCACCTGAATCTAAACGCGAAATTGCGCATACCTATGAAGGTGAGTGGGGCATATTCAAGCTTTTGGATCAATCACTTAAAGCAAGGCCAGAATCGCGTAAAGACAATATAGTTATGATTGATTTAAAGGGAAATAAGGTGCAGCTAGAGCTTATTCCTTCTAGTGCCATTAATCCTTTTTGGTCAAATGAAATGGAGAGGTTCAGATGTCCACGAACCTTATAACATCAGGCTGGGGCTATATCGGTAAAATGCCCGCAAAAGGGGACTTTGTGAAAGATGGTTTATCACAAGATTTCTCGGAGCGTTGGCATGATTGGCAACAGGCGGTTATTGCAGTCAGCAGGGAACAACTGGGTGAAAGCTGGAATGAGCACTTTTTAACGGCTCCTGTGTGGCACTTTGCTTTGGATATTAGCTATTTAGAAGACTCAACCTACATTGGTAGCATGATTCCTAGTGTTGATGCATGCGGTAGATACTTTTTCTTTACTATAGCTCGTGCCGTAAAAGGTGAAGCTGCGCAATATTGGGGTGACAGAGCTTGGACAGAGGACAGTGCCGCTCTTGCTCTTTCAGTACTTGAGGACGACTTTGTCTTTGATGTTTGGCATAAGAGTACTCAAGAAAAAAATGACCTCGTTGCGAATGTAACAAGTGAAGTGAGGCCTCTAGAGTTTCTTTATCAAAGCCAAATATCTACAGTTTTTCATGATCACGGCAATACTGATCAAAATACGCTTTTGAATTACCTCATTAAAGAAAAATTGAGTAAACCATGTTTTTGGTGGACTGAAGGTTCAACGAAGGTTGAACCATGCATGTTCATTACTAGTGGATTTCCTTCAATTGGTCAGTTTTCAGCCATGCTTGATGGCGGCTGGAAAAAGTGGAATTGGTAGGATAGAAGAATGAATTGGAACTATTTTACCTTTGCTAAATCGCACGCAGGAAAAGTACGCCCTTATAACGAGGATGCTCTGTTGGATATGACAGAGCAGCATATTTGGGTGGTTGCCGATGGAATGGGTGGACACAGTGCTGGCGATATAGCAAGCCAGATGCTAGTGGATAGAGTCGCGCGCCACATGCAGGATGTCTCCAATACTAATATCGATGATATCCGAAGAGTGGTTCAAGAAGCGAACTTAGAAATTTACCAATACGCACAAAATCACTTAGACGGTAAAACGATGGGAACAACACTTGTTTTGTTGTTTATTCAGGATGGGTATTACCACTGCCTTTGGGTGGGGGATAGCCGAATTTACCAGCTTAGAAGTGGTAATTTTGTCCAAAAAACACGTGATCATAGTCAAGTCATGGACTTAGTGGATCAGGGCTTATTGGCATTTGAAGATGCCGAATCTCACCCTCTTGCAAATGTTATTACCAGAGCTGTTGGGGTCGACGAAAGTGTCACTATTGATCAAGTTTCAGGGCAGTTGGCTGACGGCGATCAGTTTCTACTCTGTAGCGATGGACTCTCTAAGGAACTTACGAGTGATGAAATTCATCGGACATTGTATGCAGACTCAGTCAACCAAGCTGGATTAGCGCTCATGCATTCGGCTTTGGTTCGGGGCGCAAGTGATAACGTAACTTGTGCTTTGATCAAAGTTCGCCAAGCGCAAACGGAGTGCGAAACAGTAACTAGAGAAGACGCGACAATACCTGTCTTTCTAAGAGGGAGAGCTTATGAGTAATGAAATGTTTGATTGGTATGAACAAGCGTTGGCTCCTATATCTCAAGAAAATCCTACAGGTGTTGATCCTAGAGAGGATGTATCACCACAGTCTGCTTACTATCGGTTGAAAGATCAGCGTATGGCCGCCCGCAACGCTGAACGTAATGCTCTTATAGAAGAAGAAAGTATCTATACCCACAGTAATTTATGGCGAGTATTTATTGAAGATGTCCCAGAAATACTCACGAATCAGTCTAAAGATTTGGAATTTGTTGCCTGGCTTATAGAAGCCCTAACTCGATTGTATGGTTTTCGTGGTATGGGCGTTGGCTACAAACTCGCAACCAGTTTAATTGAGAACTTTTGGGATGATCTGTACCCAATGCCTGATGAAGATGGTATTGAGACAAGAATATCGGCGATTATTGGCCTCAATGGTATCGATAGTGAAGGAACACTTATTTTTCCAATTGCTTGTATACCATTGACTGACTTAGGCGTGGAGCAAGCTTATGCCTATTGGGAATATCAGCAAGCTATAGAGCTTGAGCGCTTAGACGAAGATAAGCGCCGAAATCGAGTCGAGCTTGGGGCTGTTGAGTTATCTGAAATTATAACTACGGTTAAGTCGACTTCTGATACGTTTTATCAAGAATTAATCACGGATTTGGAGTTCGCTACAGAATCATTTAATGAATTCAGTCAGCGATTAGACGAAGCGGCCGGTGATGTGACTCCTAGCTCTTATATATCAAAAAGACTTGAATCAATACACTCGGCATTAAAGCACCTTCTAGGAGATCGTTTCAATCAACCACAAGCCGTGTTTGAAGAGCTAGAGGATCTTGATGAATCTTCTTCTGAACAACCGTTAAGTTCACAAAGTTGTGATGCATTATTAGCGACAAACATGAAATCACGAGAGCAGGCAATTAGACAATTGCAGCAAGTAGCTGATTTCTTCCGAGAGAGTGAACCTCACTCACCAGTTTCTTACTCCATCGAACAGATTATTCGTTGGTGTGGGATGCCTCTGCCGGAGTTACTGGCGGAACTTATCTCCGACGGGGATGCAAAGAAAAGCTACTTCCGTTTGGTTGGCATAGCAGAACAAAATGAAAATTAATAAAGGGAGAATGGTATGACGAGTATCCACTCGAAACTATCACGAGTACGGAAGCCTCGTGTCCACATTACCTATGATGTTGAAACTGAAGGTACGACTCTTAAGAAAGAACTGCCTTTTGTTGTAGGTGTAATGGGTGACTTCGCTGGTCAAAACACAGAAGCGTTGAAGCCATTAAAAGACCGCCGTTTTATTCAGATCGATCGAGATAACTTTGACGATGTACTCAAAAAAATGAATCCATCGGTGAAGTTTAAAGTTGCGAATAAGCTTGCGAATGACGATTCACAGTTTGAGGTCGATTTAAACTTTAAATCAATGCAAGACTTTGAGCCTGCTGCGATCGTAAATCAAGTTGATCCACTACGCCAATTGATGGAAACGCGTAATAAACTGCGTGATTTGATGACAAAAGTTGACCGCTCAGAAGAGCTTGAAAATATCCTAGAGGATGTTTTGAACAATACAGACAATCTGGCAAGACTTGCAGGCGAGTTAGATCTTGGCAAGAAAGCGAAGTCAGACAGTACTGAAGGAGCGGAATAATGACGACTGAAGCTGAAAAACAGTTAGATCCAACTGTTAATGAACAGACAATTTCATTCTTAGATCAAGCTATTGGTGCGACTAAGCAGACCGAAGCTTCTCGTGCTGAGGAGCTGATTAAAACGCTCGCTGAAGAAGCAATGAAAGGGACAGTTACTTGGAACAAAAACCTAACAGTAACTTTTCGTGAAGCGATTAATTTGCTCGATAGGCAGATTTCTGATCAGTTGTCTGAAGTAATGCATCACCCAGAATTACAGAAACTCGAAGGTTCTTGGCGCGGCTTAAATTATCTAGTGATGAATTCAGAGACCAGCTCTACTCTGAAAGTTCGCATGATGAGCATGACCAAGAAAGAGCTACATAAAGACTTGAGCAAAGCTGTTGAGTTTGATCAAAGCCAGATCTTTAAAAAGGTTTACGAGTCTGAGTTTGGTAGTGCTGGTGGTGAACCGTATGGTGCATTGATTGGAGACTATGAGTTTACCAACCACCCAGAAGATATTGAGTCGTTACGCCTAATGTCAAATGTAGCGGCTTCTGGCTTCTCTCCATTCTTGTCCGCAGCTTCACCAGCACTATTCGGCTTTGATGAGTGGACTGAGTTGTCAAAACCACGCGACCTAGATAAGGTATTTGAATCACTAGAATACGCCCAATGGCGTTCGTTCCGCGAGAGTGCCGATTCGCGCTTCGTTAGTCTGACGATGCCAAAAGTCCTTGCTCGTTTGCCATACGGACAAGCTACCGCTCCAGTCGAAGAGTTTGGGTTTGAAGAGTTCGAAGTAGATCCTGTTTCAGGTATTGCTGTTAACGCTGAACATAACGACTACTGTTGGATGAACTCTTCGTATGTTCTTGGTGTTAAGTTAACCGACGCATTTTCAAAATATGGATTTTGTACTGCCATCCGTGGTGCAGAAGGCGGCGGTCGAGTGGATAACTTGCCAACGCATTTCTTCATGAGTGATGATGGCGACCCTGATATGAAGTGCCCAACAGAGATTGGTATTACCGACAGACGTGAGGCGGAGCTTGGTAAGCTTGGTTTCTTACCGCTTTGTCACTACAAAAACACCAACTATGCAGTGTTCTTTGGTGCGCAAACCTGTCAAAAACCAGCGAACCATGAATCCCCTGAAGCAACGGCCAATGCGGCCATTTCTGCCCGCCTACCTTATATGATGGCAACATCTCGTTTTGCGCATTATTTGAAAGTAATGGCCCGAGATAAAATTGGTAGCTTTATGGAAGCAGAAGACGTTGAGTCTTGGCTGAACCGCTGGATCCTAGGTTACGTCAATGCTTCTGAAGGCGGTGGTCAAGAGATCAGAGCGAAATACCCTCTAGCAGACGCTCGTGTTCAGGTTAAGGAAATTCCTGGCGCACCTGGTTCTTACAATGCCGTAGCATGGCTGAAGCCTTGGTTACAAATGGAAGAACTGACCACATCTTTGCGACTTGTGGCAAAGATCCCTCAGTCAGGTGGATAAGAAATGAATTGGCTGGTCGAAAGGCCAGCCATGACCAATCTTTATGTTCTAGATGGAATTAGCAGTGTCACTTAACTTTCGCGACCCTAGCAAGCTAAAACATGAGTTCAGTACCGGAGGCTATGCTGAACTTGATAGCCCGTGGTTGACTCGATTCAATGAATCTTCTGATCTTGTAGCGTCAGCGCGAATTTGGCTAGAAGGTACACGTTCAAGAGATTTGGACAGCTTTCGTCATAGTGTGATGAACACAATTAACCGCATTGATGAGCTATTAGAATCTCAACTAAATGAAATATTACATCATCCTGAGTTTCAACAGCTCGAAAGGGGGTGGGTTGGAGTTAGGTATTTATGTGAACAGGTTGATTCTCGTTCATCGGACTCTGTAAAAGTTAAGGTTTTAACGGCGACATGGAATGAAATCAGTAAAGATGCTTTCAAAGCCATCGAGTTTGACCAATCAGCACTATTTAAGTTGCTCTATCAAAATGAATATGGCATGGCAGGGGGAGAACCCTTTGGTGTGGTGGTTGGAGATTATCAGCTTCGCTGTGATCCTAGTAAAAATTATTTTGATAGAGATCTGTCTGTGTTGAGTAAGATCTCTCAGTCTGCAGCTGCAGCATTCAGCCCATTTATCATGTCTGCATCGCCAGAGGTGTTTGGTGTTGATAGTTTCGCTCAACTCTCTGCGATAAGAGATATAGCAGCCCAATTTGAACAGGAAGATTATGCAAAGTGGCGTAGTTTGAGAGATAACGATGACGCTAAATTTATTGGTTTGACTGCACCTAACGTCTTGTTCCGTCAGCCATACAAAAGTGATGGCTCGCGGAATGATAAATTCAATTTTCAAGAACACATCTACGACTCCAACCGAGATTTGCTATGGGGGAGTAGTGCGTACTGTTTTGCTGCCGTATCAATTAGAGCATTTCAGGAACATGGTTGGTTCACGCATATGCGAGGGATTAAACAAGGCGATTACAGTCAGGGCATTATCGTCGCTCCTACAAGGAGCAAGATGCGTGTTAACGGCAAGAATGATCGTGAAAGATGTCCGTTAAACTTGAAAATCTCTGAGAGAAAAGAACAAGAATTGTCTGAGTGCGGTTTTATTTCTATTTCTCCAATACCTGAGACTGATATGGTAGGGATGACCTCGAATGTATCTCTCTACAAGCCCAAACAATACGCAGAAAAGCATATTTCAACGAATGCAAAACTGACATCGATGTTGCAATACACATTGTGTGTATCGCGAGTCGCACATTATCTCAAGGTTATGGGGCGTGACAAAATTGGTGGGTATCAAGATGCAGAAAGCCTAGAGCGTGACTTTCAACGCTGGTTACATCAGTACACTACCGCATCAGATGAAGCGTCTGATGAGCTTCGAGCTAAATATCCCCTAAATGAAGCGAAAATTACAGTTCGAGAGAAAAGAGAAACTCCTGGACATTATTACTCAGTTATCCATTTGCGACCGCATTTTCAACTCGATCAAATGGTATCTAGCATTAAATTAATTACCGAATTATCACCAGAGCACATGGTGTAAGGAAATAACAATGACTCAATGGAAAAATGCTTTGTCCCAAGGCCTATTGCAACACGCTCTAGAGCAATTAACTGATGAAATTAAAGCAACACCTAAAGATGCGAGCTTGAGAAGTTCCTTCATTGAGCTTCTTTGCATTGATGGGGACTTCGAGCGTGCGGACGCTCAGCTCATGCAATCGATTAAATTGTTTCCTGAGTATCTGCCTGGTGCAAGTCAGCTACGACATTTAGTGAAAGCAGCTCAAGCTAGAAAGGATTTTATCAATGGTGCGGCTAGTGCCAAAGTAATAGGTGATGAGGAATTAACTAAAGAGCTTGTTCGATTTAATCTTGCTCTCGGAAATCAAGAGTACGAAGAAGCGTCACGTCTATCGCATCGCATTGAAGAGCATCGTACTATTAAAGGGTTTAACGTAAACGGCACAAACTACGAAGATGCTAGAGATATTGATGATCGTTTAGGTGGTTACATTGAACTGTTTTCTACAGCAGGTAACTATTTTCTTGTACCCATATCGAGCATCCATACGCTAGAAGTTAAAGCACCTACTTCATTGTTAGAGAGTATTTGGCGACCTGTCGAGTTTGATATCGATGGACTTGGTGAAGGCGAAGGCCATATGCCGTTGACATATGTTGACTCAGAGACCGATGCGCAAAAGTTAGGTCGAGAAACGGATTGGAAGCAGATTGGTGAGCAAGAATCTTTTGTTGGCTTGGGTCAAAAATGTTGGTTAGTCGGTGATTCAGCGCTTCCAATCTGTGATTTGACTACATTATTAGAACAGAAACAAATAGCGTAGAAATATCATGTCTTTAACCGTTTCTCTGCTCGACAAATTGATAGATAGTGATCCTCTCACTCGAGATGAGAAAGACTTCCCTGCAAGCCAGCAACAGATGTTGAGCAGCTTACTTAGAGATCTAGAGTCGATGCTGAATAGTCGTATTGGATGGAAAAACATTCCTGATGATCTTTTAGAGGTTCGTTATTCAATATTGAATTATGGGCTGCCAGATTTTTCCTCAATGCCCTATAGCAGCCAAGAAGGGCAGAATCAGCTTTGCGACATCGTTCATGATGCAATTAAAGAGTTTGAGCCGAGGTTAAGGAACCCTCATGTCCAGATTTCAGACGAGAAAAACGCTATTGATAGGGTATTGAGGTTACAGATAAATGCCACTTGCTTAATTGATAACAGTATTCATGAAGTGCGATTCAATTCTGAAGTAGAGCCGGTAAATTTAGGTATGAAACTGAGTAGAGCAAAATGAGTGAAGAGTTTCTCAAGTACTATAATCGCGAGTTAGCTTATTTGCGTCACAAAGGGCAAGAATTTGGGGAGCAGTATCCTAAGATTGCTGCGAGACTTCGTATTAGTGAGGAACAGGTTGACGATCCGCACGTAGAAAGATTGTTAGAAGGCTGCGCATTTCTAACAGCAAGGATTAGACAAAGCTTAGACAATAGTTACCCTCAATTTACAGAGTCTTTGATGGGACAGTTATATCCTGATTTTCACGCCCCAATCCCGTCAATGTCAGTCATTAAAATGAGCTGTTCTAACTCCACTTCCTCTTATTTTGATGTAGAAGAAGGCGAGCGAGTTGTTATCGGTGCTCCTGGATATCATGAGTGCGAGTTTAGAACTTGTTATCCGGTCAGAATGTATCCTGTTGATGTGACCTCTGGCGTTTTTAAAAATGCGCCTTTCAAGCCAGTTGGCTCACGATGGGAAAGCAATGCTCATTCAGTTTTGAAAGTACAGCTCACGGCTCAAGATGAAGAGACTCCTCTTGGTGAAATAGGGGCAGAACGGCTGCGCTTCTATTTAAACGGTCAATCTCAATTGACTTTTAAGCTCTACCAAATGCTGTTTCAAAACCTAATTGGTTTATCTGTTGTTGTGGATGGCAAAGAAGTTCGTCCTTTAACCAAAAGGCATCTTTCTGAAGTGGGATTTTCAGAAGATGAGAAAGTTGTGCCATACAGTAAAAGAAGCTTTTCAGGAGCAAGATTACTTGTTGAGTATTTGCACTTTCCTGAGAAGTTTATGTTCTTTGATATCACCGAACTTGGATTATCTGAGCTAGATCTTGGAGAGCAATTCGAACTGTATTTTTACTTTGATACCAACGATGACTGGCTTCCAAAGCAAGTGGACGAAGAAAGCTTAATGGTAGGTTGTGTGCCTGTAATCAACTTATTTAAAAGTATTATGGAGCCTAAGCGTATTCTACCAACTGAATACGATTACCACTTGTCTCCGCAATACCAAGAAGCTGAAAGTAATGAGGTTGTCTCAATTTCTGACGTAACGTTGAGAAATTGGAACAAAACGTACCACAATTTGCCATGTTATCACGCTGGTGAGCACACGCATTATACGAACACTAGTGAGATTTATTGGTTGATGAGACGTGAGGATAAGAACTGGGCTGGTGGGTATGATGAGCCAGGTAGAGAAACTTACATTTCTTTTGTTGATAAAAAACATCAATTGTTCAGCCCGGATAGCCGGGAAAACTGGTTAATGTACGTGGAAGCTGAGTGCTGTAACCGCAACTTAGCGCAGAAACTTCCATTTGGAGGTGGGCTGCCGCAAGTATCTTTACCGGAGGTAAATGACAATTTCGAATCTGTTCGTTGTTTAGTCTCTTTATCAGAAACTATTCGGCCAGAAATGGATGAAAGCACACGATGGCAGTTAACTAAGCTTTTAACTTTAAACCATTTTACCGAGGAAGATGGTTTAGCAACTTTGAAGCAGACCCTTAATCTCTATGCATTTTCTGGGACAGCAGAAACGAAAGCGGTAATCGATGCTTTAACTAAGTTAGAGTTTGAGCCTACTACAGGAAGAATTAGTCAGAAAGGCAAAGTTGGATTTGCGCACGGTATAAAAGTTATTTTGACGGTTTCTGATCAAATTTTACCTAAAGAGCAGATCTTTCTCTTAGGTAGTGTTTTATCTGTTTACTTCTCGCAATATGCTGAAATTAACATTTTTACGCAGTTAGAAATAAGACTTAAGTCCACGGGAAAGTTTTTCCACCTATGGCCCGCATTAACTGGCGATAAGGTGTTGCTATGAGCGCGGAACAATTTTATCGAGAATTAAAGCAACATCCATTGTTTGAAGCGATTCATCTTATTGAACACGAAGTTCTGCAAGCAGAGGCGCAAATAGGAACAGATGCGTTACCGAAGCATGAAAAGCTAAACTTAAAGGTTAATCCATCATTAGGTTTTGAAAATGCTCAGCTTTGTGAACTGAAAAATATAGATGACAGCAAGTTAGAGATTGAGACCAATTTAATAGGCCTAACGGGTGAGCAAGGTGTGCTTCCCCAGCACTATAGTGAATTAGCTTTACATCGCCAAAAAGAAGGCGATACGGCTATGGTGGACTTCTACGATATTTTCAATCATCGCTTATTATCTCTTTATTATCGATGTTGGCAACTGAGTCAGCTGACAGTTCAATCTCGTGCGCATGCGCAGGGCGCGCGTTCGCCGTTAGAAAGCTGTAAATCGGCATTAACTGGGGAAGGGAGTTCACTGTCCCTGCACTATGGTGGTGTGTTTGCTTCACCAATGAGAAGTAAAGGTGGACTAAAAAGTATTCTTGAATGTTTATCTGGATGCCAAGTAAAAGTTCATGAATTTCAAGGACAATGGTTACACCTTACGAAAGAAGAGCAAACACGCCTTGCATCCCGAACTATGCCTGAAGGGCAGTTTGCTCAACTTGGTTTAGGAGCTTCTTTGGGTTCGAAAGCATGGAATATCAACGCGGGGACAACAATAGAATTTCTGCCAAAAGATAAACAGCTAGTTAGTAAATTGCTTCCTAACCAACCCAATATAGCAATCATTAAGAACGCTGCTTATGAGTTGATTGGAAAACATAAACAACTGAAGTGGCAGCTCACCACCAAACATAGTTTGCTACCACAAGCTTGCTTATCGAAACAGCAGGGGCAGTTAGGTATTGGTTCTGTGCTTAAAAAACACGAACGTACAAAAGATCGAACTATAACAATTACTATTTAAAGGAAATGTAATGGCTTCACTCTCACTTTCAGCGTTGGTCGAAAGATTGTCTCCTCAGGCTAAGGAAACACTTGAACAGGCAGCTGCGATGGCAAGCTCCCGAACTCATCACAGTATTGAAATGTCTCACTGGTTAATGATGATTATCCGCCATCCTGACGATATTTACTCTGAAGTTTTTGACGAATTTGATGTCGATACAATCAAGGTTGAAACCGATATTCAAAAGGCATTAGAAAAATACAAAACAGGATGCCAGTCGGTGCCTGGGCTATCAGCTCATACAGTGACTGTTATGCAAAATGCCTTGTTATCTGCAACCATTGAATTCAATCAAGAACAGTTGGGGTGCATCCATCTTTTATTTGCCTACTTGTCTGATGATACGTTAGTCAACATGGCTGGTTCGATTAGTCCTGAACTAAACAAGATAGAACCATCTCGCTTATTGAACTTTAAAGAAAGTAATGCGCCTCAATCAAGATCGAATGACTTAGCGCAGTCAAACGCGAATTCCGCCTTGAATCAATTTACAACAGACCTTACTGAGCAAGCTAGGGAAGGTAAAATAGATCCGGTGATTGGTAGAGATAATGAAATTCGCCTAATGATCGATATTTTATTAAGACGCCGACAAAACAACCCGATTCTTACGGGAGAAGCTGGTGTTGGAAAAACAGCCGCTGTTGAAGGTTTGGCGCAAAAGATCATTGATGGCGATGTACCTCCCGCTCTGCAAAATGTGGCGATTAAGTCTCTGGATTTGGCATTACTGCAAGCCGGCGCAGGCATGAAAGGTGAGTTTGAAAACAGGCTTAAGAACCTTGTGAAGGAAGTAAACGACGCTCCACAGCCTATTATATTGTTCATTGATGAAGCTCATGGCCTAATTGGCGGTGGTGGGCAAGCGGGCCAAGGTGATGCGGCGAATATTCTGAAGCCAGCATTAGCGAGAGGCGAACTCAGAACGATCGCAGCAACTACGTGGGCAGAGTATAAAAAGTATTTTGAAAAAGATGCAGCTTTAACTAGGCGTTTTCAAGTCGTAAAGGTTGATGAGCCAGCCCCTGAGCTCGCGATCGAAATGTTACGAGGCTTACTTGATGTAATGGCACAACACCACGATGTTCATATCACTAACCAAGCTCTCAATGCAGCGGTCCAACTCTCAGCTCGATACATTAATGGTCGTCAACTGCCAGATAAGGCGGTTTCTGTTTTGGATACGGCCTGTTCTCGAGTTGCGTTAAGTCAGTCATCTACACCGGGAGGTCTAGATGCAAAAAGAAACAAACTTAAAGCAAAGCAAGCTGAGTATGAGCATCTTAGCCAAGAGAATCGATTAGGAGCATCTCTTGATGTGCAGCTCCAAGGTGTCCGAAAAGAGATTGATGCGCTATCTAATGACATTATTGAATTAGAGGTACTTTGGGAAAAAGAAAAAGAATGGGTAAGTGAAGCTAAGTCACTTAGAACCCAAATAATCCAGGAGGGTTCTGAAACTGCTAGAGACAAGTTACAAGAGCTTGAAAATAACCTCTCCGTTAACTCACAGCCCTTAGTTTTTTCGCATGTAAATGAAGCGCTAATCGCAGAAGTTATTTCGGATTGGACCGGTATACCGCTGGGTAAACTTCAGGATGATGAAATCCAAGCAGTATTGGGTTTGAAAGAAAGTTTGTGCAAGCGAGTTGTCGGGCAGGATCACGCTTTAGAGCTCATGTCTGAAGTGATAAAAACCGCGAGTGCGCAGCTCACGGATGAGACACGACCAAATGGTGTATTTCTCCTAACCGGACCAAGCGGAGTGGGTAAAACCGAATCGGCTTTGGCGATTGCAGAGAAAGTGTATGGTAGTGAAGAAAATGTCACGACTATCAATATGTCGGAATTTAAGGAAGAGCATAAAGTCTCATTGCTATTAGGTTCTCCTCCTGGTTATGTCGGTTATGGAGAAGGAGGTGTACTGACTGAAGCTGTTAGACGTAAACCTTATAGTGTAATTCTCCTCGATGAAATGGAAAAAGCGCACCCTGGTGTTCAAGATATTTTTTATCAGGTATTTGATAAAGGCTCAATTAAAGACGGTGAAGGTCGAGATATAGACTTTAAAAACACTATTATTATTATGACCGCGAACACAGGGACCGAAACGACGATGTCTTTGTATTCTGATCCTGATTTAGCGCCTGAGCCGTCAGCACTAAAAGATGCTTTACGCGATGATTTGTTGGTTGACTTTAAACCAGCATTTTTAGGGCGTGTGAATGTATTACCTTATTTGCCTCTATCAAGAAAAGTATTGATAGAAATAACAAAATTAAAGTTAGATAAAATTACGACTCGTATTCGTAAGCACTATAACGCTGACCTGTTTTTTGATGAGGAACTAATTAATGATATTGTAGACAATAGCAATGAGTCTGGGAGTGGTGCGCGTGTGGTACAAACAACCATAGAAAATACATTGCTTCCGAAGATTTCTCATGAAATATTGCATGCAATTCTTAATGATAAGACGTTTGATGAAATTATTGTTAAAGGTACAACTAGTGGACTTGATGTCTCAATAGTTTAACATCCTTTACACTCTCAATAATAATTGGGAGTTGGTTCATATTAACTATTATTTTTTATAAAAAACGCTTAAATTAAATCTTATTTAAAGATATAACAGGGCGTATTTAAAATGAAGTTTTTGATACATTAATCACTAATTATCACCAAACGTCAGATAATTAAATTACTACGATATATGTCAATTAATAATGCTATAGGAGATTAGCATGCAGTCTAATACGTATCTTAAATACGCAGATATTAAGGGTGAGGCAACAGCCGAGCAATACAAAGATTTGATTACACTACTATCTGTAGATTGGAGTGTAGGTCGTGAGATCTCATCATACACTGGTACAGCGATGGACCGTGAAGCGAGCGCTACTCGTCTATATGATTTGACTATCACTAAACTTCAAGACCGTTCTTCTCCTGACTTATTTAAAGAAGCGACGATTGGTAAAGGTAAACCAGCGGTTTTCCATATTACTAAGCAGGGTGAGAAGGTTGAAGAGATCATGAAGATCGAACTGACTGATGCGATGATTTCTAACTACTCAGTTTCTATCCAAGACGATCGTCCAGTTGAAACTATCACAATTTCTTACACAGAAATGATGATGACAGTGACTCCTACTGACGATAAGAACAACACTTCTGCTCCATTGGTATACGGCTACAGCGGTGTTAAAGGTCAACAAATGTAATTTTCATGCGGGGGAGTATTCCTCCGCATTTTTTTGAAAGAAGTATTTAATGAAAAGAGCAACTCAAGATAACAATTTCATCCGAATTTCTTCCCCATTCGGTAAAGATGCCATCATACTAAACTCGTTTGAGTATAAAGAAGAGATCTCAGAACTTTTTTCATTGCGTGCTAAAGCTTACTTTAATGATCAACGAAGTGAGTTAAACGAAATTATTGGTAAGGAAGTTACCATTACCCTTGAAAATAATGAGGATGTTTCTTCAAATCCTCGTTATATGCATGGTTACGTTTCTGCTGCAAGATTAGAAGGGAAAAGGGTTTCTAATACACATAAAGGCGAAAATTATAAAAACATAGAATTATTAATAGAGCCTAAATTACGTTTCGCTGAATATCGAAAAAATTGCAGAATATTTCAGCATAAAGATATAAAGGAAATTATCTCTGAAGTACTATCGGAGCATAGTGTTGCCTTTAGTTTTGAGCTAACCAAGTCCTATCCTAAATACACGTACAAAGTACAATATGAAGAATCAGATCTTGAATTTGTTCGACGTCTGTTATCGGAAGAGGGGCTATCATTTTTTTTTACACATACTAAGTCTGCCCATACGCTCAATATTTTTGATGACATCAGTTTTTATAAGCCGGGTACTGAGTTTTTAGTCGATTTTGATACAGGTACGGCGAAATCTAGCCACATTTCTTCTTGGCATGAAACGCAAATTCTGACTACTAAAGCGAGTCAAAAGTCAGGCTATAACATGCTCAAGCCTTCTTCGAATCCTAAAAATACTGCAAAGGGTGAAAGTGATTTTTTTACAGTGCCTGAAAGCGAGTATTTTGAATACATGGGTGAAATGGAGAGCAATGATCAATACGCACTGAGAAACACGCATGCAATAGAAGCACTACAGCAAAATGCATATTTGTGTCGTGGCGAGGCTACGTGCAGAACATTCAGCGTAGGCAAGTGCTTCAAGTTTAAAAAACATGAAGATAAATCTCGAGTTGGCAAAGAATATGTACTGTCTTCTGTTTTTTTGTCTGCTGCTGTTTATAACCAGACTGGTCAAGGTGGCACCGGTGCGCAAGGTGTCAAAGTCTCGTTTAGTTGTGTTGACTCAAAGACAATCCTTCGTCCTTCAGTTAACTATCCGAAACCTCAGATGAAAGGTTTGCAAACTGCAATAGTTACGGGGAACAAAGATGGTGAAATTTACATAGACAAACATGGCCGTATCAAAGTTCAGTTTCACTGGGACCGTGTTGGTAAATACGATGTAAATAGTTCATGTTGGATTCGTGTAGCGCAAAATATCGCAGGTAACGGATGGGGGTCGGTGTTTCACCCTAGAGTCGGACAAGAGGTCATCGTCGAGTTTGTCAACGGAGACCCTGATCAACCAATCGTTACGGGGTCACTATATAACGGTAGTCAACTCCCTCCTTACGCTTTACCAGAGCAAAGTTCTCAGAGTGGTTATAAATCACGCTCTGTACAAAAAGGTACATCCAATTTTAATGAGTTGCGCTTCGATGATAAGCCTGGTGAAGAGCACATTTATCTTCATGCTGAAAAACTGTTCCAAATGCTAGTTGAAGACTGTGTTGATATCGCCGTTGAAAACAGTAAAACCGAAAAAGTGACCAATGATGTTAATCAAGAGGTTGGTCAGAACGCGAGCTTGAAAGTAGGTAAAAACTTTTCGAATGAAACGGGTGAAGTACTGTCTTTTAATGCAGGAAAGAGCGTCGAGATCAAAGTAGGTGGTGCTTCTATTCAGATGTCTAGCTCTGGAGAAATCAATATCAAAGGTAATAAAATATCCATTAACGGCTCAGCTATTGCTCTTAAAGCTGGGCAAATTTCATTGAACTAAGGTGATTTAAAGTGGGTAAACCAGCCGCAATTTTGGGCAGCTTTCATCTTTGCCCTAAAAAAACAGGAAAGATACCGCATGTCGGTGGTCCCGTCGTTGTTGGTTCACCAAACGTAACGATTGGCGGGATACCTGCGGCAAGACAAGGCGACAAGCTTATTTGTATCGGTCCTCCGGATAGTATCTCAGCAGGTTCTTCTAGCGTAACAATCAACGGTAAACCAGCCGCAAGAGTCGGCGATTCAACGTCTCATGGTGGCAAAATTCTATCTGGTATGCCTACGGTTTTAATCGGAGGCTAGATGCCACTCGCATTTCAAACGCATCTTCTATCCTTTAATGGCCGTTCACACACCGTTCGCGAGATAGCTGATGATTCTTTTAGATTGTCCGAGGAAATCCGACCCCCTGACTTCGCTCAATCAATAGATGAGCATATATTAAGCCTCGTGCGCTCTGAGCGCGAGAGTCTTGAGCAAGTTGATATCAAAGGGAATCTCTGTGTTCTTTTACCATCTTCGGTAGACAAAAGCTTGCTTAAAGCATTGATAAGCGAGCTTTCTATTTTCGTTGGCCAAACTGTCAATACTGAAATTTACTTTTATCCTTATGGCCAAGCTGCATTTTTGATGGCACTAAATCGGATAAATCGTGAAGTTAATGAAACGCAAGCGACTTGGATACTGGCTATAGAGGTTACGAGCGATGTAGAAGGGCATGTCAAACCTCAAAGCTCTATCATTTTAACCAAGTGTTTTTTTCGACATTCAGGTCTTGTGCCTGATGTTGTTCGAATTGATTTAGATGCCAAACAACAACGCATCGCCGTGGACAAGGTGTTTAAGCAATTAGGAGTAAGTTGTGAACATCCACTCAGTCAATTGTATTTATCCGTTAATGAGGAAGAGCCGCAATGGTTAAACTCAATGCAATTCTTGTCTCCGTGGGTGACCGATCAAACTCAGTATCAATTTGTTGATATAAAACTTGGCGGATTGGGTGCATGTGGCGGAGTTTTAAAAGCGTTAGTGATTGATGAGCTTCAAAGAAGCAGCCCCTGCCCAGACTTTCACGTTTTGCAAGCCGACATCGAGCCAGATGGCTATGCGGTAGGAGTAATATACAATTGGCGTAGCGAATAGGTCTGGCTATTGCTTTTCCTTCTAGTAGCTGAGGTTTTAGTGATGCAAATGTTATGGGGGATTGACTCGAAACTGGCCCTTTAATGATGTTTGGACAATGACTAGGCGCAGCTTGCTTTTCAAAATAGCTTTGCTCACCGCGTTTTTACAGTGTTCTTCTCGCTTTCTGATTAAATAGCCAGCCATAGAACACAAACCACATGAAAAGCTGTTCGACTCAAGATATCCTTACCGATATAAAATAACTTGAGTTTTGGCTTGTTCGAGATCCCACCCGTGACGCATTCCTTTTTATAAACGGTACATGGACTCTGACAGAAGCAAGCCTACTCATAGAATTGGCGGAAAGTGAATTCGAATGAAGTTTATCCACACCTCAGATTGGCATCTTGGTCGACAATTCCACAACGTATCACTACTCGAAGATCAACAAGCAGTACTCGAACAACTGATTAACTATATTGAACGCAACCCCGTCGATGCAGTTGTAGTGGCGGGAGATATCTATGACCGTTCGGTGCCACCAACGGTTGCAATAGAACTGTTAGATCGAGTCGTGAAACGCATTTGTACCGAGTTAGAAACACCAATGATATTTATATCTGGCAACCATGATGGTGCAGAAAGGCTAGGTTTCGGCTCAGAGCAAATGAAAAATGCAGGTCTCCATATTGTTAGCAACTTTGAAGATATGCTCACTCCCATCATCATAAAAACGGACTCTGCGGACGAGGTCGCGTTTTATGGTATGCCTTATAACGACCCTGAACAGGTCAGGTTTGCCTACAAAGCCTCGGTATCCACTCATGATGAGGCTCATCAATTGCTTGTTGAGCAAATTAAAGAGCGCTTTATCTCTAAGCAAAAGCGCGTGCTCGTGAGTCACTGTTTTGTTGATGGGGCTATCGAGTCAGACTCTGAACGACCATTATCTATTGGTGGTTCTGATCGCGTGAGTCATGAACACTTCTTAGATTTTGACTACGTCGCACTTGGTCATTTGCATCAGCCTCAAAAGAAAGGCGCAGAGCATATCCGTTACTCTGGCTCTCTCATGAAGTATAGCTTTGGTGAACAGAACCAGAGAAAAGGTTTCACGTTAGTTGAACTGGACAAGAAAGGATTCGTTTCTGCAAAGCATATTGATCTTACGGCTCCTCATGAAATGCGTATTGTAGAGGGCGAGCTGGATAAAGTTATTGAGCAAGGGAAAACAGACCCCAAGAATGAAGATTATTTGTTAGTTCGTTTGATGGATAAACATGCGATTTTAAACCCAATGGAAAAACTTCGTTCAGTGTATCCAAACGTTTTACACCTTGAGAAACCTGGCATGTTAATTGGGGTAGAGCAGGAAATGGCGCAAGCAAAGTTGGCGCGAAGCGAAATTGATATGTTCCGAGATTTTTTTATTGAGGCGCAAGATAGCCAGTTGTCTAAAGAGCAAGAGCAAGCTGTTACTGACATTATTAAGCAATTATCACAGCAATAGGGACCAAAGATGAAACCAATTAAACTAACCATGCAAGCCTTTGGTCCGTTTGCAAAAACTGAAATCATTCATTTTGAGAAGCTTGGCAGTAACCCTCTATTTTTGATTAATGGTCCTACAGGTTCCGGTAAAACGTCGATCTTAGATGCCATTTGCTTCGCCCTTTATGGTGAAACCACAGGTAATGAGCGACAAGGTATTCAGATGCGGTGTGACTTATCCGCGCAAGACTTACCAACCGAAGTAGTTCTCGAATTTTCGTTACACGGCAAACAATACCGAGTTGTTCGATCCCCTGAGCAGGAAGCGCCCAAGGCCCGTGGTGAAGGGATGACGATTAAAAAGCACACTGCGGCTCTTTATGAACTCGGTGAGACTGAAACGCTTATCACCAGCAAGACGACTCAGGTTAAAACTGAAGTTAGCAATATTATTGGCTTGAATGAAACTCAATTTCGTCAAGTTATGGTGTTGCCTCAAGGAAAATTCCGAGAACTGTTGCTTGCTAGCTCTAAAGAGCGTGAAGAAATTTTTGGCCAGCTCTTTCAAACTGACATATATAAAAAAATTGAGTACGCGCTCAAAGATAAAGCGAGTGCAATTAGTAAAGCGAAAGGCGAATTTGATAATCAAATTCGAGGTGCTTTACAAGTTGCAGAAGCGAGTTCTGAACAAGAACTATTACAACAACTGGAACAAGTAACTAAGCAATTAGAGTCTGATAAAAAGAATGAGCAAGCAGCGTTAGATAAGCTCAATACTGCTAAATCTGAATTGCAAAAAGCGGAAACCTTGAATGGAGAGTTTTCGAAACGAGAGCAAGCAGAAAGCGCACTCAAGCTGCATCTAGAACACGCAGATTCGATAAAAGCTCGTCAACAGCAATTAGAAAACGCTAAAAATGCCAATAAGATAGAGTTGCCCTACATCTCATTACAAAATGCAAAAGCTCAAACGCAAGAGCTTAGGCAAAAAATCGTAGCTTTGGAAGAGAGTCTCGAAAAAGCTAATGTCGTTGCGAGAGAACAAGAAAACTTGCAGCAAAGTGCAAAAGAGGCAGCGGCAAAGGTCCCGCAGTTAACGCAACTGCAGTATCAGCTTGAAAGTATGAAAAACAAGTTGGTCGAGAAAGACAATTTGGAAAGTAAAATAACGGCGGGTTATCAACAAAAACAACAATTTGAAGCAACGTTAAAACAGTACATAGAACTAAAAGATAAGTTAACGTTACAGGCCCAGCAGGGACAGAAGGAGCTAGAGAAAGCACGAGTTGATGTTGCGCTTATTGGCAGCATCGATGCGGAAATAAAACAAAAACAACGGCTGTTACAGGATCTACAAAAGCTGCATGATCTTACTTTAGAGCTCTCTAAACTCAATGCGCTAACTGTAGGCAAGCAGCAGTCACTACACGAAGCCAGTCAGCGCTATATGCAGCGTCAACAAGCCGCTGATACGATAGAGCTTAAGTGGCACAACGCTCAAGCGGCAGTATTAGCGCAGCGACTAAAAGCAGGTGAAGCATGCCCGGTGTGTGGTAGCGAAACGCATCCTAACCCCGCAACGTTTGTTGAAGAAGCCGTTACAAAAGAGCAAGTTCAGGCGGCTAGAGCTAAAGAGCGAGAAGCTCAAACCTTGTTGAACCAACTAAGCAATCAGCTAGAACAACATAACGTTGTCATTAGTCAGTATCAGAATCAGTGTAACCAGTTGAAAGAGGAGTTGGGTGAGTATGCTACATCTGAGATCTCGACGGTTCAAAATGATTTGCAAGCGATCAATGCTCAACTCCTACGTCTACAAGCTATTGATATTGAAAAGCTAGAAAAGAACGTTGAACAGCTTAATCAACGCTGCGTCGTGGGTGAAAATAAAATTCATGAGCTGCAGAATAAAATGGCGGCAAATGAATCAACCGTTAAAGCGAACCAAGAACAATTGGCTCAATTACAAGCTTCTATTGACCCAAAATACAGTTCCGCTGACTTGCTTGAACGTGAAATTTTGCTGACAAAAGAGCAAATTCTGAGTTTGAACACAGGCTTAGAAAAGGCGCAAACCGCTTTGCAGCAAGCGATATTGGAGAAATCAAATGCGGAAAGTCACTTAGCGACGAACAAGCAGTGGTTATCTGAGTCAGAGCAAAAACTTAGCCAAGCAGAATTAGCGTGGAATGAGGCACTACAGGCGAGTAAATTTGAGGATGAAAGCCATTATCTAAGTAGTCGAGTGGGAGATGATGAACTTCAAGCCTGGCAGCAAGAAATAGACAGCTTCAAACAGGCACAAACCAAGCTTGAGCAAACACTACATGATTTAAATCATGCATTGAAAGATCTTGAAAGGCCTAATTTAGAGTCGTTTAACGATAGGTTAACCACTCTGCAGGCGCAATATATTGAAGTAAGGAATCAACTTGATACCACACGCTCAATATTTGAACGTCTTGAAAAGGTTCGTAAAGATATTGCCGTGTTGCATGAGAAAAATAGTAAGTTAGAAGAAGAATACAAAGTCTTTGGTACGTTGTACGACGTTGCTAGCGGTAAAACAGGCAGCAGGGTTAGCCTACATCGCTTTGTTCTTGGTGTACTGTTGGATGATGTGCTGATTCAGGCCTCTCAACGCTTAAGCCTTATGAGTAAAGGGCGCTATATTCTTGCTCGAAAAACAGAGGGCTTCAAAGGCGCTGCGGGTCGCGGCTTAGATTTAATGGTTGAAGATGGCTACACAGGAAAAACGCGTGATGTTGCGACACTTTCCGGCGGTGAATCATTTATGGCAGCGCTTGCTCTGGCACTTGGTTTGTCGGATGTTGTGCAATCCTATAGTGGCGGTATCCGTTTAGACACTTTATTTATTGATGAGGGCTTCGGTAGTTTAGACCCAGAGTCTTTAGATCTTGCTATTCAAACGCTAGTGGACCTGCAACAGACTGGGCGCATGATCGGTGTTATTTCTCACGTTTCTGAGCTGAAAGAGCAAATGGCGCAGAGGATTGATGTTGAACCATCAAGACTTGGTTCAACGGTGTCGATTAAATCTCAATGTCGCTTCGCTGTCTAATTCAGTGATTACTGTTAGATCAAAAAGCCCCTATTGTTAGGGGCTTTCTGACTAAGTCGCTACTGTTCGCAAAAGTGGCCTTCTTTTGGCGATTGGGTAATCGCATATTCGCCATCGAGGTTGCGATAAACAATCGTGTTCCAAACAGAGCCATCATCCAATTCAAACTCAATAGCATAGTTGACGCCGCTAACGATTTGCGCGTGAACATTCAGTATTTGTTTAAACGACGCTATTGTGTCCATTTTCTTTAAAACAAAGGCCATTGCCTTTTGTGCATCAGGGGTCGCGTTAAACTCATTCCACCCACCTGGCATGTTTCCTTGTGCATTACATACATCTGCCGAGGTCGTTAATTGTGTCGTTTCGCTCGGCTTTTCCTGCTGACAACCTGCAAGTAACACCAAAAGTGCACAAACTGACACTGTTTTTAATTTCATAACAATAACCTCTGTCTATAACGCAACGTATTATAGGAGGGTGATATGCCTACGAATGTCTATGTTGTGCAAAGTTTCTATATGCATAGGGTTAAATGCTGACAAAATGTACAAGCATGGTCAGCTTGTAAGTCAAAAATAGAGCAATCTTGTTATCGATTTGCTGAGATGACGAGGTTTCGGTGTTCAGCGCGCTATTGATGATGAAGAATTGTGATGTGTACCTATGAGGGCGATGGTGCGGCTTAGTGATCGATTTGTTATCTTCTAGAGTAAAATCAATCACTAATTAAAATTTAGGTGTTGTATGAAATCGATAAAAATATTTTTACTTTTGTCACTTGCAACTTTATTTGGTTGTACCTCGAAGCCGGATGGGGTGGAACCCGTGAATAATTTCGATTTAGAGCCATATCTAGGTAAGTGGTATGAGATTGCACGCCTAGACCATTCATTTGAGCGAGGCTTATCCAACGTTACCGCTGAGTATCAGGTTCGTGAGGATGGCGGGGTCAAGGTGATAAACCGTGGATATTCCGAAGAAGAGCGACAGTGGTCAGAAGCTGAAGGCAAAGCTTATTTTGTTGAAGATGAAACGGTGGGACACTTAAAGGTTTCCTTTTTTGGGCCAATATACTCTTCTTACATTGTGTTTGAGCTAGGTGAAAACTATGACTATGCGTTTGTCTCAGGTTACAACCACGACTACTTGTGGCTATTGTCTAGAACTCCTAATGTTGATGAGAAAGTAGTGGAGCGCTTTAAGTACGTAGCTAAAGAGAAAGGTTTCGCTATCGACGAGCTCATTTTTGTTGAACAAGAGAAACAACGGCAGCTTTAAGTTCATCAGCGTGGCTGAAAAAGCGGACAGAGGGGAAGCTTCCTAATTAAAGCTCAGTTTGTCATTTCGCTTAACAGTAATTTGTTACGGCGTAACTTAATGTGGTCAAAATGGATATAGCCCCATCATTTGTGATTACTCGTGATGGGGCTTATATAAATTTGAGTGAGCGTCGAAAGGTTGCTCTATCAACAAACGGTTATGGTTTACTTAATCAAACGAACGATCAGGGAACCTGGTGCTCGAATAGATTCAACATTGTGGCTAAGTACTGTGCCGCTTGTTGGGGCGGTGTAGCGTTTAATCTCAGCGCCAAAGCTGTCGTATTGAATCGCAAGAAGTTGACCTTGCTCGACAAAATCCATCAAACTGACATGAGGCAGTACAAAGCCGCCGTGTGTCGCTTTCACACTGATGATTTCGTTTCCTTCCAAGCATGACGTAATAGGGTCCATATCACCTTCAACAATGTTATGCTTTTTCAGCACATTAAAAATGCCTGTTACAGTTCGACTGATAAGTTCTTGCTCGGTGTATCGCCCCATACCTACTTCAACAGTAATGCTTGGGACACCATGGTTATTCCAGACCGTTTCAAGGACGCCAGCATCTCCAGGATCATTTAAAATCGCATCAGGATTAATGAGGCGAGCCATTTCTAATGATTGCTCGATTCGGAAATCTGCAAACACGTAAAGTGGATAGGCAGCACCACTGGTTTGAGTGTGAACGTCAATGGCTAAATCAGCATTTGGCTTGAGCAAATCATTCCACAATGCATATAAGTAACGTTGGGCCTCATTGCCGTTTTGGTCACCAGGAAAAAAGCGGTTTAAGTTTGCAGGAGACGCATCAGGGTCTGCGGAATAGAAATCGCGGCTGTGGTTTAGCATACCAGGCATGTTAATGGTTGGAACAATAGTGACAGTACCAGCGACTTCAGTGCCGATGAGCTCTCGAGCAGTTTTCTGCGCTGCTAACACACCATTGTACTCATCACCATGAACCCCTGCGGTAATCATGATCTTCTTGCCAGGTTTTTCACCTTTGAACACTAGCACAGGTAGGTGTTGCCACTGAGAGAGAGCATTCGTTGCGATGCGAAACCAAAACTTATGCTCGCCCGAATTTAGGTCTGCTACATTGAGAGATTGAATCACTTGATGACCTTGAATCACGTCATCGAGAAATTGTGTTGCCATTAAAGTTACCACTCCAAAACCATGAGCTAATCTAAAACCTTAGCGTCGTCATACCATGAATATTAATAAGGCGAGAACATGTCTCGCCTTAATTACCAATTGGCTTCGTTTTACGCAAAACCCATAATATGAGCTGCGATAACGACGATACTTGATAGGGTAAAGAGTAATAGAATAAATCGCCAGCAGAATTTTGCCCAGTCACCCCAGTCGATACGGCAGACACCAAGCGTTGCCATGAGAGATGCCGAAGTAGGGACGATAACGTTAGTAAAGCCATCGCCAAGTTGGAATGACAAAACTGCCACTTGGCGCGTAACTCCTGCAATGTCTGCCAGAGGGGCCAGTAGAGGCATCGTTAGTGCCGCTTGTCCGGATCCTGAAGTGACGAAGAAGTTGAAGATAGATTGGAATACATACATTAACCATGCCGCAGCCACGTCAGGAAGCCCGCTAATCACGCCGCCAGCACTGTTTAGAATTGAATTCAGTACACTCGCTTCATCAGTTGTACCACCACCAAGTATAAGCAATACACCTTTCGCACAACCCACTAATAGGGCAGGTGCAAGCATAATAGCTGCACCTTCTTTAAATGCATCAGCTGCGCAGTTTAGCGTCATACCGTTCAGGCGGAAAATCGTACCGATGATCGCGACAACAAAGCCCATAGTGAAAAATTGAGAAGCGATTTCTGGGATGTACCATGCGTTAGCGACTACGCCCCAAACGACCCACACCGTGGTCGCAATAACCGTAAGGATAACGAGTGTGTCACCTAGGTTCCAACGAGAATCTTGATTGCCAAGCTCTTGCTGACGGAAATACTGGTCTGTGCGGTGGCTGTAAGAAAGTTTAGGATTTGACTTCACACGAGCGGCGTAGATCATTGTGAAAGCGATACCGATTAACGTAAAGCCAGCCCATAACCCCATGCGCACTGTCATGCCAGATAAAACAGGTACACCCGCAATGCCTTGCGCAATAGCGACGGAGAAAGGGTTCATCCAAGAAGTAGCAAAGCCAATTTGAGTCGCAACATAGGTAACCATTACCGTAGTGATACCATCATAACCAAGGCGAACCATAAGCGGCGCGATAATAATCGCAAATGCTACGGCTTCTTCACCCATACCAAATACTGCACCGCCTAGCGAGAACAGCAAAAATAGCACTGGAATGAATAGCGCTTCGTTACCTTTGGTCTTATCGATAAGGCGCAGGATACCGTTATCGATTGTGCCTGTGCGCATTACAACGCCGAAAGCACCGCCGATAACCAACATGAACATAATCACGCCGATTGCGCTGCCCCATTTAGAGCCAGAAACTAGCCCTTCGAAAGGGAAGTTCATCAGACCAATGCCACCACCAGAAGCAAACAGGCCAACCTTGTTGTAAACCAATTCACCGTTTTCGTCGGTTGCATAAGAGAAAGAAGAAGGATCGATAACTGTGCGAGTTTTTTCTGCACCGTCGACCATGTAGGTCACCTGTTGGCTATCAAAATGACCAGCAGGAATTAAGTAGGTAAGAATCGCAGCAAGAATACCAACAATGAAGATCAAAATGAGGGTATCTGGCATCTGCCACGACTTAGGGGTAGCAACCGAGTCTGCTGGTTGCGCATGTGTGTGAGACATAACTTACTTCACGTCAAATTCAATAAAGCATGAAATATCGATAAAATAGAATAAAAAGTCAATATTAATGCTTATGTTGAACTATAAATTCATCAAATATTTGAAGTGAAGTTAATTTGATTGTTTAGTGGTCAAATGTTGGGTTAATGTTTCAATATGCGTTGAGTTTGGATGATTCACGAGCTTTCATAGTCATCTACAGGTGATCTAATTACTTGATTTCTGTCTGTTCTGCATAAAAAGCAGCGACATCACGAAGGTCTTCATCATTTAACATTTTTAACTGTGCTGCCATCATTTCTGCAAGCGGCCCTTTACGCTCACCGGCTTGATAAGATTTCATTGCATTGTAAAGGTACTGAGAATTTTGACCAGCAAGGCTTGGATAGGTGTTGTTCGTTGCGATGCCTTTAACACCGTGACAATAGACACAGCTAGGTGATTTGATTTTACCTTTATCAGCATCACCAAACGGCTCGGCATGGATAGCGGAAGAGAAAATAAAAGAGATTAGAAGTACAAACCTGAGCATGGAGGTTATCTATTCGCTAAAAATCATGGCGATACAATAAAGCTTCCCCTTAGGGGAAGCTCAATGATCAAAATCAAATTAAAGTAGAGATTTTATACTTGATAAGAAAGTGTCGATGTCTTTCGCTGAAATATCTTTATGAGTTACAAAACGAATTGGATTTCCAGGGGTTATCGTGATGTTTTGTTCCTTTAGTTTCGCAGCGATACTTACTATGTCCACTTGAGGATCAAGCTTCGCGAACACGATGTTCGTTTGAACAAATTCAGGGTTGACTGAAAAACCAGGCAGTTCTGCTAAACCTTCCGCTAAGGTTTTTGCGTTGATGTGGTCTTGTTTTAGCTGTTCCACTTGTTCGGTAAGGGCAAGTTTGCCTGCTGCGGCAAGAATACCCGCTTGACGCATACCACCGCCGACCATCTTTCTTAAGCGACGTGCTTTTGCGATGTAGTCTTTGCTACCAAGTAGTAGCGAGCCAACAGGGGCAGCCAGACCTTTCGACAGACAGATCGTCATTGAATCAAAGTACTGACCGATCTCTTTTACCGGAACATCAAGTGCAACGGCTGCGTTAAAAACGCGAGCGCCATCTAGATGCATCTGCAAGTTATGTTTATTCACGAAGTCACGTGCTTCTGCTAAGTAAGACAGAGGTAGTACTTTACCATTAATTGTGTTTTCTAAGCTGAGAAGCTTAGTGCGAGCAAAGTGACAATCATCTGGTTTAATCGCAGCAGCCAGTTTATCAAATGGTAGCGTGCCATCTGGGTTATTTTCGACTGGTTGAGGTTGAATTGATCCCAAAACCGCCGCGCCACCAGCTTCGTATTTGTAGTTATGTGCTTGTTGCCCACATAGATATTCATCTCCCCGCTCGCAATGCGCCATTAAACCGAGCAGATTGGCTTGAGTGCCTGAAGTGGTAAACAAAGCTGCTTCGAAACCAGCAAGCTGCGCAGCAAATTTTTCAAGCTCATTGACCGTAGGGTCATCACCATAAACATCATCCCCAACGGGGGCCTTAAACATGGCTTCTCGCATGGCTTGGGTGGGCTGTGTAACGGTATCTGATCGAAAATCCATGAATGTCTCCTTGGTCAAAGTCCTAAATATATCCGCAAAGGCGCGCTTTGCTTAAGCAAGCGATCGTTTTGGCATCGGTGATCGTGCCATCGACTATCTTTTCTTCGAGTTGCTTGATTGACAAGGTGACGACCTCAATCACTTCGTCTTCATCGCACTCGTAACGGTTTGTTTTGTTGAGCTTTTCGGCAACAAATAGATACTGTATCTCATCACAAAATCCGGCAAGAGGGGTGACTTGGCCGAGAGACGTGAATTTCTCTGCACTAAACCCAGTTTCTTCCTCTAACTCTCTTTTGGCGCAGCAGAGTGGCTCTTCGTTGCCTTCTCTGGTACCAGCAGGAAGTTCCAATAGCCATTTATTAAGTGAAGGCCGAAATTGGTGGACAAGGACAATGTGACCCTCCGCTGTAATAGGGAGAATCACCGCAGCACCCGGATGATGGATTGTGGTGTGCGTAATTGCCTGTCCTGTAGGAAGCACAACGTCTTCTTCAATCAGAGAAATTTGCTTCCATTTATGAATTATCTTGCTCATGCAGTTATAAACCCTAGCTGTTACCGCATTTTTGACGTTTTTCGACATTAACCACAAATGGTGGGAAACAAAAGCAAAAAATACTGCAACACGACGAAAGCGTTTGCACTTTAAGTGAGCAATGTCTCATAAATGGAAACTTTGATTGCTTCGTCAAGAAGGGGAAAAGCATCTGCTATAAGGGGAATTCGACAAAATACATTTGTAACAAAGTTATAACAAGTGTATAAAAATGTTAACGCAATACCACTTCAGCAGCCGGAGAACGTATGACACAAACCTTATTTACCTCAAATGCCGAAAAAGCGCTTCTCTCAGAACGCATCAATAAATTGGCGAAAGCGTTAACGGATGGCGTTTATGAGCGTGAACATACGATCAAGCTCTGCCTTCTTGCTGCACTTGCTGGTGAAAGTGTTTTTCTTTTAGGTCCCCCTGGTATTGCAAAAAGCTTAATTGCCAAACGACTCATCCAAGCGTTCGATAACAGCAGTTACTTCGAATACCTGATGACGCGCTTCTCAACCCCTGAAGAGGTGTTTGGGCCACTGAGTATCCAAGAGCTAAAAGACAACGGCCGTTATGTTCGCTTAACTAAAGGGTATTTGCCAACTGCACAAGTCGTATTTTTGGATGAAATCTGGAAGGCGGGCCCTGCAATTCTTAATACATTGCTGACAGTGGTTAATGAGAAAACATTCAAAAATGGCAGCGATATCGAGCGTGTGCCAATGCGCTTGTTGGTATCGGCTTCCAATGAATTACCCGATGAAGATAGTGGATTGGATGCGCTCTACGACCGCATGTTGGTGCGTGTGTTTGTGAATCGAATTCAGAATAAACAAAACTTTAAGTCGATGTTGACTGTGGGCACATCGCAAGAGGCACAAGTACCAGAAGGCCTAGCGATAACTGATGAAGAATATCATCAATGGCAACAACAGCTCGACAAATTGACGTTAACCGACAATGCATTCGAAAAGCTTTTCCAGCTTAAAACGATGTTAGAAAGCAAAGTTGAAGCTCAGTTTGGTGATGTGGCCAATACCGATATGTATGTCTCTGACCGCCGCTGGAAGAAAGCCGTGAAGTTGTTAAAAGCGGGCGCGTTTTTTAATGGTCGCGATGAAATAAATCCGCTTGACCTTTTACTGCTGCAAGATTGTTTATGGAACAGTCCTGAATCGCGAGATGTGGTACGTGAAGTGGTTCAAGAGTTCGCCTTAAAACATGCATTTGATCAACAAGACGCGGAGCAGGAAATCGAGTACTGCCGTGAGTCTTTGGTTGATGTCCAACATGAACTAGAAGATGCCTACCGCATGACGTTAACGTCTGAAGCGGCCACGGGTATTTTGCGTAAAGAAACCATGCGCTTTGATAGCTCTAAAGCCAAGATGTACAAAGTTGGCGCAGCCGTTAACTTAGTTAAATTGGTTGTCTTGCAAAGCAACATGTCGGTTTCAGAATCAGAAAAAGGTGATAGCCGCTGGGTTTATGTACCCAAAGATGAGTTAGATCGAGTCATTAAAGAGGGAAGCGGTGATGTGTATGGTTACGTCAATCAAAACACCAACATGTGCCGTTTACGATTTGATGTTGACGCGGCGAATAACCTAGTTATCCGTGATATCGCGAACCGAGGCATTTTGGTTAGCCTAGTGACTCAAGAGGGCTTGGATGTAGAGCTTTACCAAAAGTGGTTAACGCAGAGCGAAAAAGCCGTAAATCAGCTTAGTGAGGCAGAACACCATATGCGCAAGGTGAAAGCGAACTTTCATGATGCGCTTCCGCATAGCTTTGTTGATCCTGAACTACCCCGCCTTATGGAGTCGAGTCTACAACAGGTCAGTCAGAGACTTGAATCAATCCAAGCAGAAAGTGAAAAAGTTATCCAACGCTTTAAAAACTTAAATCAGTTTTTCTCATAAGGAGACGACATGCTAGGTGCAGACGGACTTAACCTCGCGCTGATGGTGGCCGACTCCGGCATCATCGATAGCGCAGTTAATGATTTGATGGCTCGTTCACAAGTCATGATGATGGCAGAAAACCGAGGTGTTAAATCTTCGGTCAAAGGTCACTTGTTAAAGTGGCGAGGCAGCGTCAAAAAACGGATCACCAAGGTATGTGAGACAGAGCGTTTCCAACAAGAGCTGTCTTTATATCAAGAGGTTATTCATTGGGATGAAGAGGCGTTTTTTGAAAACATCGAAGATGTGATTAAAAAGCTGGAATGGCACTCTGCGTTTTACATGCAAGCTCGCCGAATGATGGAAAAGAACAAAGGGATGAATAACCCTATGTTCCCTCATTACTTTTGTGATCAATGGTACAAAAGCCTCACCGATGCTATAAAACAAGCGCAAGTAAGCGAGCTTGAAGCCAATAAAGAAAAGGTGCTGAATGACCTGTATCAACGTATGGAAACCATGCGTAATATGGATAAAGTCACGGAGTCGGGTGACGCTGAAAGTGTAGGGCGCCTGTGGGATATGGCATCTGCCAAGTTGAGTAAAACAGACTTAACGGTGATGAAACGCCATGCTGAGTTTCTGAAGAAGCACCAAGGCTTGCAAGAAATTGCGGAGCAACTCGGTCGTATGGCGGGGCAAGTAAATGATCCTGAACTAAATCGTGCGCCCACTGAAGAACTTCAATTGGTCGAAGAGAAAAGTGATGAGGCGACGGATGATATTGTCGGTATTCACGAAAGCGATGATCTAAATAAGCTACTTCCCAACGAAACGATGTTTTTGGCGTATCCTGAACTTGAAGTTGTGTTCTATAAACACTTAGTTGATAAACGGCTCATGAACTATCGTACACAAGGCAAATCGCGCACGTTACGTAAAGTTAAAGCTCACCGACCTGACCATAAAGCGGTAGATATCGAAAAAGGCCCCTTCATTGTTTGTGTGGACGCGTCCGGTTCCATGAGTGGCTTTCCTGAGCAATGCGCCAAAGCCATGGCTTATGCTCTGATGCAAATCGCACTAGCGGAGCAACGTGATTGCTATGTCATTATTTTTTCTACGGAACACATTACCTACGAACTAACCAAACAAGATGGTCTGCGCGAGGCGGCGGACTTTCTAACTTATAGCTTCCATGGTGGTACAGACTTAGAGCCAACTTTGATTAAATCTATCGACTTGATGAGCGGTGATAAATATAAAAACGCAGACATGGTAGTCATTTCCGACTTTATCGCGCCAAAACAACAAGACGAGTTACTGGCCAAAGTGGATGCGCTCAAAGCGAAGAAAAACCGTTTTCACGCGATTAGCTTATCGAAATACGGAAATCCTGCATTAATGTCGATGTTTGATCACACTTGGTCTTATCACCCTAATGTTGTGGGAAGATTGCTAAAAAGGGTCAGCAACTATTAAACGCCTTGTTGTTTCATGGGACAAAACGAACTGAAAGCGAGATTTATATTGCTTCGTTTTAAGGCAATAAGATCGAACTTTGGTCGAATTGACTTAAAAGAAATCAAACGAACAGAGAATGAAATATTTTTGTTTGACTATCTTCTCTCAATCCGTAAAGTAGCCACCAACGCAACGGGGTAGAGCCCTGAAGCGTAATAAAAAGGCGCCTTGGCAGAGTGGCTATGCAGCGGATTGCAAATCCGTGGACCTCGGTTCGACTCCGGGAGGCGCCTCCA
>NZ_JAWOWJ010000003.1:440260-514591 GCF_033340495.1 Vibrio sp. 1249-1 | reverse complement strand
CCCAAACGTTTTTGATCTATAAACTGCATATGTTTCTTCAGATCTGGTAAGTCAAGATACCTCGGTGAACGCTTACAAAAAATCGACCAAATAAAGTCGATTCCTTTTGTTCAAGACCTACTGAATGTGGCACCAAGCCCAAAAGAAACCGCCCAGTTTTCAGAGTCCTATTATCAGGCACTTCAAGCTTTCAGAAGTAAACTCGATATTGAGCCAGTACGTAACACCCAATTAGTCAGAATTCGCTTTCGTTCTACCGATCCTAAGCTTGCGACGACAATCGCCAACGCGGTCGGCCAAGCCTACATTGACGCAAATTTTGAAGCCAAATTGGTCGTTACACAAAATGCGGCTACTTGGTTGACAAATAACTCTCAAAAATTGGAGGAGCGATTACGTAACTCGGAGCAAGCGCTGCAAGAATTCTTGTTAAAAGAAGGGTTGATCGATATCAACGGTATTGATGAAATTTACGCAAATGAGCTAGAAGAACTCACTCGCAAGCTGAATATCGCTGTTAATAAGCGTATTGAAGCGCAGACGTTAATCCAACTGTTACGACGTAAATCTTCGCAAAGTTTAGACAGCTTGTTGTCAATTGATGAATTCGCTAATCAAGCGCAAATCCGCGATCTAAAATTGTCGGAAGCACAGGCAGCCAAAAATCTCTCTGAACTGGCACAGCGCTACGGACCTAAGCATGATCGAATGATTCAGGCGAAAGCACAGCTTGCTGAAATTCAATCAAGAACCCAGCAACTCATTCGTGACATTTCCTTCAGTAAGCAACAAGACCTTCTTGCTGCAAAAGCGCAAGAGGACATGCTTCGAGCAGAGCTCGATAACAAAAAGTCAGACTTCCAATCGTTAGGGTCACAAAAAGCGCGTTACGAACAGTTAAAACGCGAGGTTGAATCCAATAAGGCACTCTATGAAGCGTTCTTAAATCGTGAGAAAGAGACCAACGCCACCAGCGACTACAAGAATGTCACTGCTCGCTTTACTGATAAAGCCATCATCCCTCTATTCCCGGTGGCACCACAACGAATCAAACTGGTACTAATTGCCACCTTTTTTGGCTTTGCCATTGCTTGCGCTCTGGTCATCATCTTAGAAACGATGCGAGAAGTTATCCGAAGCACAGCCGATGTGCAGGAAAAACTTGGTGTTACGTGTTTAGGTGTGATTCCTATGGTCAAAAAACGCAATTTGCGTAAAAACGGCGTCAGTTATACCGCGTATTTAGATGATGAAGAAAAGCTATTTAGTGAAGCTTGCCGCTCCGTCAGAACCTCGCTTCTGCTCAGATTAACCAACACGAAGCAAAAGATATTGCCCTTTACCTCTGCTATTCCAGAAGAAGGAAAAACATCGACCAGTATCAATATGGCGGTGTCGTTTTCAAAAATGGAAAAGGTGTTGATCATCGACTGCGATTTACGTCGACCTTCCATCGCAAAGCGATTCGGTATTGCTGAATCAAGCCCTGGCTTAACGCATATCCTGACGATGGATACGCCAATCAAAGATTGTGTTACACATATAAAAGAAGCCAACTTAGATGTATTATCGGCCGGCCTAATTCCGCCAAACCCACAGGAATTACTGGCTTCTGATCGCTTTAAAAAGTTGCTCGAACATTTTCAAAATAAGTATGACCGGATCATTATCGATACGCCGCCCCTACTGTCAGTGAGTGACGCACTTATTCTTGGTCAGTATGCCAATGGTCTGATCACCGTCATTCGCTCAGAATCAACAAAATCATCACTGGTTAACCTTGCGTTATCTAAACAAATACAACACTCAGTTCCATCTCTTGGCGTCTTAATCACACAAGCCAAGGCCAAGGAAGGAGAGACGCTTTATGTCCAGAAATACGCCTACTAACGTAAACCTATCTTGGTACCAAACCTTGAAAAGCCAAGAACAACCGGTATTGATCTATCAAATGGGCAAAGTAGGTTCGAGTGCATTAGAGCATTCCATTCCTGACTCGATTCACTTGCACGACCTTATGACCGTCGATGCGCAAAAACAAATATCCCCCGTTAGAGCGCAATTGCATAAGCCTCAGATCAATGCGTTAAAGCGACGACTAAAGCGCATAACGATGAGCCGCATGTTAAAGCGTAAGAAAAAAGTTCGAATTATCTCGCTGGTGCGTGAACCGATCGGACGAAATGTCTCAATGTTCTTTCAAGCACTTCCTTTTTGGATGGCGGACAAATATCTAAAGGATGACAGCGCAATACGTACCGAACGACCGCAATTACTCCAAGAAGCATTTGATAAGCACATGAATCATCAATATGCGCTGCAGTGGTTTGACAACGAGATCAAACAACTAACAGGGATTGATGTGTTTAACGAGTCTTTTAATCACGAAGTAGGCTATCAAACATACCATAACAATAACTTCTCACTGTTGGTCATTCGAAGTGACAAGCTAACGAAGGCTAACTCCGCAGTTGAAGACTTTTTAGGTTACCCCGTGGATGTTGTTTATGAAAATCAATCAGACAACAAATGGTACTCGCCACTAATGAAAGAATTCAAAACGCAATTTCAACCTACACCCGAGTACGTTGAAGAAATGTTCTCATCAAAATTAGCACAACGTTTCTTTTCAAACTCTGAAATCCTATCACTCAAGGAAAAGTATTTAAATGAAAATACTACACATAATCAATGACTTATCTAGCAATGGTGGAGCACAGCGCTTTCTTGTAGATCTAGTAGTCCAGCATATGCCTCAATATAAAATACGAGTTCTCATTCTTAATCCAGACAATGATTTCGAGGAAAAACTGAAAGAAAGTGAAGTGACGTGCTATGTTTGGAAGTCACTGTCTCTAATTGAAAAATGGAAAATACTCCAATGGCCAGATTTGGTACATAGTCATTTATTTCCTTCTATATACCTCGCTCTATTTTCCTTTGGAAAAAGGAAAATACAAACAGAACATAACACAACTAATCGACGCAGGGACTATCCATTATTTAAGTTTATGGAGCACCTTCTTTATATGAGCAATGACAAAACTATTTGCATCACTCACAAGGTTCAAGAAGCATTAGTTAAATTCATACCAGCATACAAAGACCGCTATGAAGTAATATTCAATGGTGTAGATCTTCATCGATTCTCTAGACAACCTAAATTATATAAGGCGCTAGAAAAAAAAGGAGTTATAAACATAGGAATGGTTGGTAGGCTTCATCACTATAAGGACCACGATACATTAATATGTGCAATAGCTAAATTACCAGAAAACTACCACCTCCATCTAGCTGGAGACGGAGAAAAAAAACAAGTTCTTAGAAAAAAAGCAAAAGATTTGAACTGCGATCATCGTATACATTGGTATGGTATCACATCTGACATTCCTCGATTCTTATCTAGTCTCGATCTGTATGTGCAATCTTCAAAAGTAGAAGGTTTTGGTCTTGCGGCTGTAGAGGCTATGGCTGAAGGGTTACCAGTTCTAGGCTCGGACGTCCCCGGACTAAATGAAGTAATCGGAGATAAAACTTATTTATTTAAACAAGGTCAATCCGATGACTTAATAACAAAAATACTTCACATAGTGGGTAGTAAAAGCTCCTATGAAGCTGCTTCCTGTTTTTTTGTCGAACGTTGTAACCAGTTTACTTTGAATAACTTTAGGAACAGCTATTACAAAATTTATGATGAACTTTGTACCGATAAATAACCAAACTCCGATAATAGCTGCGTGCTTACTAACATTGTTCTTTATTCCTATGAAGTTTCGTGCTGGAGGAATAGCGCTAGCCCCTTCTGACATCGCAAGCCTTTTGTCCATTGGTTTTACTGCATTAGTGGTATTGGAAGGAAAAGCTGAAAAACTCATGCATCCCTGTATGGGGTTCCTCGTATTGTTCACTGGGTATGTGTTCATAAATGGTCTGCTAAATCGCGTCCCTTTAATGCCGCTAGTTATAGAAACTGTGCAATGGTTAGCGATTTTGTGCCTACTGAGCCTAATGTACGCCTATGGCGTGTTTGATGACGAACGGGTAATGGTTTATTTCACGTATCTGTTGTTTTTCATCTGTACGCTCGTTGCCTTATGGCACTTTGCTCAGGGCTATCAAAGCGGGTTTAAGTTACTCGGGGTAAGTAAATACGGGTTCGGTGTACTGTGCTCGCTACTGTACCTTTATCGAGATAAAATTCGCGCTTTCCACCTTTTGATGCTCGTAGCTTTAGTATTACTGGTGTTGTCACAAGAAAGAAAAGCGCTACTTGGTTTTTGTCTGCTTTTCTTCTTTGACCAACTGCTCGTAAAAAACTTAATGAGAAAATCGCTCAGCGAAACGTACACGTGGACGATTTTATTAGCCTTAAGCTTCATTGTGTTTACTGCCGTCACAACCACACTCTACGTTGGGTTTGAAACGCTAGCAGACACATTGGAAATAACCCAAGAAGACGTCTTATTTGCCAACCAAAGTGAAGCCCGCTGGGTATCGAATCTTCATAGAAAACTTTTACTTGCCAATGGGCTAGATATTTTATTTCAACACCCGGTGTTAGGTGTCGGCGCGAAAATGTTACCCAACTTTATGATCAGTTACTTTAATTATGATGAGCTGGCGATCTACACCCACAACTTTGTGTTAGATACCGCAATTGAATACGGATTGCTTGGTATCGGTCTGCTGTTTGGTGGTTATTTTCTTTTTATTCGCTTTTGCTTCCGTAGTCTTAATGAAAACAGAAAAAGCCTATTACTTGCGATATACGCCCTCATCATGGTGTTTTTCGTTGCGGTAAACACCACCATAATTTTAATACTCTTATTACCCGTCATGATCAGCATTAGCAACGACTCAAGGGCCATTGCTCATACTTTTCCGGTAAACCATCACCACGAATATGAATAATCAAGGATAGGATAGATGAAGTATTCAATCTCTCGACAATTTGAAAAGAACCGAGAACTCCAAGCTGATAATTTTGTTTTAGTTTACCAAATGGGCAAAGTTGGCTCCTCATCAATTGAGCACACGCTAGGGGAGAAAAATATCCCGAGCTATCACATCCACACCTTTGATGATCACGAAGAATTTCACATGTATCACAATAAAAAAGACGTGAGTAAATTCTTCGACTTCCGAAACCGCGCACTCTATCGCTTAGTGCTCAAGCAGCGAAAACGTATCTTACAAAAACGCGAGCAGATTAAAATCGTTACGCTGGTCCGCGATCCAATCGCAACTGTCTTTTCTCGTTTCTTTCAAGACCTCCATTTGCAATTTATCGAAGGCAAAAAGAATGATGCAATTCACCGAGATATGGAAGTCACGTATCAGCACCTCGAGCATTGCTTTGATAACTATATCAATCTCAACTATTTTGCGGACTGGTTCGACAACGAGTTAAAGCGTAATTTCAATATCGATGTGATGCGCCAAGAGCTGGACAACACTCAACCTTTCTTCACATTCCAGAACGATCAGGCCAACGTCATGCTAATCAAATGCGAACAGCTCAGTTCTCTTGATAAAGAAATCGGTGAGTTTCTTGAGTTGCAAGACTTCGTACTGAAAAACAGCAACGAAGCGAAAAACAAGTGGTACTCCAATATCCACCAACACTTTAAGAATCACTACGACTTCTCAAAACTGTTCTATATGTACGATCTTCCCTTGTATCGCCACGTTTATTCAGAGCAAGAGCGTGATGCTTTTAAACACAAATGGATGCAAACACCAGGGACAAAATCATCATGAAGAAAGTGCTCCATGTTACAGAAGCATTTGGAGGTGGCGTTCAAACCGCCCTCTATAGTTATGTTCACTCATCCAGAGACGAGCCTTATCAGCATTTCTTGCTAGCCAGAGCCCGAGAAAACGACTTGACCAATGAGAACAACCACCACATTTTCGTACAGACAAAGTGGGTAGAAGGCGGCTTGCTTCAATTTATTCGCGATGCAAACCACATGATTGCATCACTTGGTCCCGACGTCGTGCATTTGCACTCGAGTAAAGCAGGATTTCTCGGCCGATTTCTAAAGCTTGGCAAGGCACGCTTGGTTTACACACCGCACTGTTATGCCTTCGAACGTGAAGATATCTCAGAGCTTGCACGCCAGATCTATAAAGCACTAGAGAAAGTAAAACTGAGCAAAATTGATGTGGTTGCAGGCTGTAGCCAACGAGAGTGTGACCTAGCCATTAGCATTGGTGCGAAACGTGCCGAATTGCTCAACAACTACGTGTCTTATCAAAGTGAAGATCGTATAGAGCGAAACAAGCAAGAAGCGCTGAAGCTCGTTGTACTTGGTCGTGTCGCGCCCCAAAAAGATCCTCAGTTTCTTATCAACACATTGCAGTTCCTTAATCGGTATGCGCTTAACCGCCCGATAGAGATCACATGGATAGGTGGCGGTGACCACGTACTCGAACAGAAATTACGTACTGAAAATGTGGATGTAACGGGTATGCTGCCTCGCGATGAGGTAGTTGAAAAGCTCAAGGGTTCAGACCTTTATCTACACACTGCAGCATGGGAAGGGATGCCGTTAACCATTCTAGAAGCATCCAAGTTACATCTTCCTATGGTTATTCGGACCATCGGCGCAACCAAAGATCTCAACTACCCGTTTTTAGCGCTCACACCTGAAGAAATGACCAAGCAGATCGCGCATTGTGTCAATCATTATGAAGAGATCGATTTTCGCCAATATACAGCACAATTAAACGATGCCTTCAGTGAAGAAAAGCAGCGCCTCGCACTCAATAATATTTACGGTTAAATGCCCCTATGTTTCACACTGTTCAACAAAAATTACTGTTGATGCCCAGCGGTAAAAAAAGCTTGTTATCTACTGGATTAAAAACCGCAATCACACGTGTGTTGAGTGCGCTATTTGCTTTTTTACTGACTCTGATTGTATCGAAGACCAGTGACGCTTCGACGGCCGGTCAATTTTTCTTTTTATTCAACCTAGTCTCGCTACTCGCCATCGTTTCTCAGCTAGGTTTTGATGTCTCGTTAGTTCGTTACAATGCGATCGCTTTTAATAACAAAGAGAAGCTTGAACAAAGCCAAAACTATAAAACCGCACTTTATCGAAGTATGGCATTTTGCTTGCTCGCCATAGGCGTTTTGTTGGCAGGGTTTAATCTGTTTCCAGAACAGCTAAACCAGACTCAATCACCAATGTATGCGATTACTTTATGCTTGCTTTGCATACCTTTCTTGGTGCTTGCGCAAACCAACAGTCGGGTGCTTCAAGCATGTAGAAAAGTCGTATCATCTCTGTTTGCGTTGCAGCTTGGGGTAAGCATGTTGATGGTCATTTTTGTCTTTGCCCTAGACTATATCGGTCAGCAAAATATCAACAATCTAATGACCGCACTGCTTTTAGCGAGCATAGGTGTCGCGGTCATATCTAGTGCCAATTGGCTTGGCTCAGATCAATATCAAACATCGGCTTTCGTACCAAACAAAAAAATGGTCACTTCTGCCAAGCAAGTCTGGGTTGGCAGTATCTTCACGAATGTTCTTCAATGGGGAAGCCTTGTTATTGCGGGCTTTTTTATCTCAACAGCGGAAATCGGTTTGTTAGCCGCAGCCCAACGCACATCACTACTGATTGGCTTTGTGCTGATTACCATTAACTTTGTGGTCGCCCCGATGTTTGCCTCTCTCTACAAAGAGCGTCAAATGCTCAAACTGCAGAACCTGAGCCGCTTGGCGTGCCGAGCCAATGTTGGTTTAGCGATTGTACCCGTAATTATTTGCACCCTCTTCCCCGAGTTTGTAATGCAGTTTTTTGGTGAGGAGTTTCTCGCCGCGGCGCCACTATTAGTCGTCCTTTCTCTGGGGCAGTTAGTCAATGTTGCGACTGGTTCAGTAGGGTTTTTATTATTAATGAGCGGTCATGAGAGAACCATGAAATACATTACAATTTCCTCCGGTACGGTGTCTATCTGCCTACTTGTTACGCTTTGCCAAATGTTTGGGGTGATTGGTGCAGCGTGGGCAATGGCAATTGGCATGGCTATCCAGAATTTAGCTGCACTGTACTTTGTAAAACGTTACTTAGGCTTCTTTCCAATAGGTTAATTATGGCTTTAATACTGGCACGCACGAGTTTTGTTTTAGTCCTGATGCTAACCGCTTCACTCTCTTTGTGGAAAAGCTCTGACCTACACCATACTGCTTACCTGCAAATGGAAACCTACTTAGGCGGATCGAGTACGCTTCACTTTACTTTCAGTTTATTGATCGGCTTTTTATCGGTTTTCACGTTCCCTTCTCTGGTGAGCTCGAATAAAACCGACATTTTTGGGATTCGTCTTTTGCTACTGCTGTTGGCTATCGTTTCAATGGAAGAAATAAGCCAACTTTTTATTCCAAATCGATCATTTAGTTTTGATGATCTCAGCACCAACTGGATAGGCGTTATCTCAGGTTACTTTAGTGCCAAGTTAATTCGTTTCATCCGCGCTCGATCGTTCTAGTAAGACAGGAATCTCTGGGGTATTTGGGTATATAATTACGCCAAACAACCAGACTAACGAGTACATCATGCCATCTCATCCAACCAAGATTACTTTTTTGAATTCTTAACCCCGTTGATCACGTCAGGCAAAAAGACGATAACGATTCGAGATGAATCAGAAAGCCATTACGTTCCCAATACAGAAGTCGAAGTTTTTACCTTAGAAACGGATCGTAAAGTCTGCGATATCAAGATACGTTCTGTAGAACCACTTCACTTTGAAGATATTAATGAGTTTCATGCAGAACAAGAAGCCATCGAACTACCAAAACTCAAGCAGTTAATTCGAGAAATCTACCCAAATACCGACACGCTCTTTGTTATTGAGTATGAGCTGATTAAATAACCCACAACAAATACTAGACGACTGGTCTAATTCATTCTATAGTACACTTCATGAACGCAAAGACGAATGACACACGCCAACATATTCTCGACGTCGGATATGAGTTGATCGTAAACCGAGGGTTCACGAGTGTTGGTCTTTCAGAGCTATTAAAAAAGGCCGCAGTGCCAAAAGGCTCGTTTTATCATTACTTCAAATCCAAAGAACAATTTGGTGAAGCGATGATTCAAGACTACTTTACTAAGTATTTTGAGCGTTTAAACGCACGCTTTACCAATACTGAACTGAGTGGCTACCAACGCCTAATGAGCTATTTCGAAGAAATGGTCAAAGTAGAAGACGACGTGTGTAATGCGAACAAATGTTTATTGGTCAAGTTAAGTGCAGAAGTCTCCGATCTCTCTGAGTCAATGCGCTTGGCATTACGCCAAGGAGCAGACAAAACCATTCAAGCGATAGCGGATTGCATAGACATCGGCATTCAAGATGGCTCAATCCCCAATGGTGACAGTGCGTTATTAGCAAGGCAGATATACTACCTTTGGAATGGCGCTAGCTTGCTGAACAAACTTTATCAAGATCAGGCAGCATTGACGCAAAGTCTGACCTATACTCAACACTTACTGCAGAATACGCGCACTTGTCCATAACAGGCGGCGTGGAAGCAGAATGAACACCCTACACACGTTTCACTGTCAGAAAAAGCGTCAGTGTTAACACAGTAAACCTTCCCGCTTTAAATAAGCGGGATATTTTGAAATAAATACTAGACGACCGGTCTAATCAACAAGTGAGATAGATATGACTAACGCAACAAATCGCAGAATCGTACTCGCGTCACGTCCCCATGGTGCACCGACACAAGAAAACTTTCGTTTAGAAGAGGTAACGAAACCGACTCCGAAAGAGGGTGAAATGCTATTGAGAACGGTTTATTTATCTCTAGATCCATACATGCGTGGTCGCATGAGTGATGCCGAATCATACGCTGACCCTGTTGCAATTGATGACGTAATGGTCGGTGGTACAGTTTGTCAGGTAGAAACATCAAACCACCCAGATTACGAAGCGGGTGAATGGGTTCTTGCCTACACTGTTGGCTGGCAAGACTACGCTATCTCAACTGGTGAGATGGTCATTAAACTTGGTAAAGAACCGCAAAACCCTTCTTACGCGTTAGGCGTTGCAGGTATGCCAGGATTTACCGCGTACATGGGTTTACTCGACATTGGTCAGCCAAAACCAGGGGAAACCATCGTGGTAGCAGCTGCTACGGGGCCTGTAGGCGCAACAGTTGGTCAAATTGGTAAAATCAAAGGTTGCCGAGTTGTTGGTATAGCAGGCGGAGAAGAAAAATGCCGTTACGCTAAAGAGGTGCTTGGTTTCGATGAGTGTATTGATCACAAAGCTGAAGACTTTGCAGAACAACTGAAAAATGCCTGTGACAAAGGTATCGATGTTTACTTCGAAAACGTAGGTGGCAAAGTATTCGAGGCTGTAATGCCACTTCTGAATACAAATGCGCGTATCCCACTTTGTGGTTTGATTTCTCAGTACAACGCGACAGAGCAGCCTGAAGGTACCGACCACCTTCCATTACTAATGGGTAAGCTCCTGACCAAACGAATCAAGGTGCAAGGCTTCATCATTTTTGATGATTACGGACATCGTTACGGTGAATTTGCGCAAGATATTAATCAATGGTTGGCAGAAGGAAAGATCCAATACTGCGAACATCTAGTACAAGGACTGGATAATGCGCCAGAAGCATTCATCGGTCTGTTGGAAGGTAAGAATTTCGGCAAGCTTGTAGTACAGATTAACGACCCATTATAAAAAGGGATATGTAAATGATTAAACTTCACCACCTCAATCAGTCTCGTTCAAAGCGCATCATTTGGTTACTTGAAGAGCTAGATGTAAATTACGAAATTGTACCCTATGTCCGTGATTCCGTGACCTTCATGGCACCGCCAGAACTAAAAAGTGTTCACCCATTAGGAAAGTCACCTGTTCTTGAAGATAACGGCGAGATTATCATTGAGTCAGGTGCAATGACCGAATATTTGATTGAGAAATACAGTGACGGAGCCTTTGCTCCTGAGCGTGGTACAAAAGCACACACAGAATATTTGCAATGGATGCACTTTGCAGAAAGCTCTGCAATTTTACCTATGTTGCTAAAAATCTTCGTAAGCAAAGAGCCAAATGAAACTCAGTTTTTATCAGGCTATGCCGACAAGGAAGCAATGAATGTACTAGGCTACTTCGAGCAATCCTTAGAAGGCAAAACTTACCTAGTAGAAGAGCGTCTGACTGGCGCTGACATCATGATGTCTTTCATTGTCGAATTGGTTCAAAAGTTTGGTTTAGTTAATCACTTCCCTAATATTGAACGTTATGGGAAACAGCTCGCGACACACCCAGCATTTGCAAAAGCTGAACAACTTGAAGTGAAGTACTCTTAATTACTTCCCCCCTTTCGCCCCTTTGATCACACGTAAAACTTCATTTAAGGGGCGATATTACTAGCATCGCAGACACGCTAACTGGATAGCGCTCCCCCCCAGTCAATCGCTTTCGAGAACGCCGATTGTTATGTCAATCAAGCTAATGTAGTAAATTTCTGATTCTAATATAGTTTCGACCATAGTCACCATCTATTGAATTGATAAGCAATATCAGTTTTCTCCCCCAGCTTTTCCGTAATAACCTCCTCTACAGTTTCTAAGGTATTGAACCCTGGAGGGGGAAGAAAAATGACAAACAAGAAATTGACTACAGCAGCAGGTTGCCCTGTCGCACATAACCAAAACGTTATGACTGCAGGTCCTCGTGGCCCTCAACTATTACAAGACGTTTGGTTCCTTGAAAAATTGGCACACTTTGACCGCGAAGTGATCCCAGAGCGTCGTATGCACGCAAAAGGTTCTGGTGCTTACGGTACGTTCACAGTAACGCACGACATCACAAAATACACTCGCGCTAAGATCTTCTCTGACATCGGCAAAAAAACAGAACTATTCGCTCGCTTCACTACCGTAGCTGGTGAGCGCGGTGCTGCAGACGCAGAACGCGACATCCGTGGTTTCGCACTTAAATTCTACACTGAAGAAGGTAACTGGGACTTGGTTGGTAACAACACACCAGTATTCTTCCTACGTGACCCACTAAAATTCCCAGACCTAAACCACGCAGTAAAACGCGACCCTCGCACTAACATGCGTAGCTCTACCAACAACTGGGATTTCTGGACATCACTACCAGAAGCATTCCACCAAGTGACTATCGTAATGAGTGACCGTGGTATCCCAGCTTCTTACCGTCATATGCATGGTTTTGGTAGCCACACATTCAGCTTCATCAACGCAGAAAACGAACGTTACTGGGTGAAATTCCACTTCAAAACTCAACAAGGCATCAAGAACCTGACTGACCAAGAAGCAGAAGCCATCGTAGGTAAAGACCGCGAAAGCCATCACCGTGACCTTTACGAAGCGATTGAGCGTCAAGACTTCCCTAAATGGAAGATGTACGTACAGATCATGCCTGAGTTAGAAGCGGATGAAGTCAACTTCAACCCATTCGACCTAACACGTGTATGGTCTCAAAAAGACTACCCACTGATCCCAGTTGGTGAGTTCGAACTGAACCGTAACCCAGAAAACTTCTACGCAGAAGTTGAGCAATCAGCGTTTAACCCAGCAGCAGTTGTACCTGGTATCGGCTTCTCTCCAGATAAGATGCTACAAGGTCGTCTGTTCGCTTACGGCGATGCTCAGCGTTACCGTCTAGGTGTGAACCATCATCAAATCCCAGTGAACGCACCTCGTTGCCCTGTTCACAGCTACCACCGTGATGGCGCAATGCGCGTTGATGGCAACTTTGGTTCAACACTGGGTTACGAGCCAAACTACAAACAAGAATGGGCAGAGCAACCAGATTACTCTGAGCCACCTCTACGCATCAATGGCAACGCTGATCACTACGATCATCGTGTAGACGAAGACTACTTCAGCCAAGCGGGTGACCTATTCCGTCTGATGAGCGAAGAGCAACGTCAAACTCTGTTCGATAACACAGCTCGCGCAATGGACGGTGTGCCAGAGTTCATCCAACAGCGCCACGTTCAACACGCATACCAAGCGGACGAAGCGTACGGCAAAGGTCTTGAAATTGCACTAGGCTTAAACAAGTAAGCGAACGCTGCAATCATTACACTGCGTGATTTAAAGACGAAAAAAGGAGGTGCTCTACAGCACCTCCTGATTTCAAATCACTAATCCTTAATCACAAGTCACAAACCATGCTCAAGGAGATTCATTATGATTAACTTAGATTTCTTTAAGCTCTTTGATACCAAAGAACTGTTTATCTATTACTGATTCATCAACTACTGATTTTTAGCTACCGCTTTGATCAGTACTGATGTATCCATGCGACCTAAACCATCACGTTGAAGGTCTGCGTATTGCTCATCCACTTTCTTAGTCAGTGGAAGTTCTAGACCCACTCGCTCAGCTTCTTGCAGACAGAAACCTAAGTCTTTGCGCATCCAATCAATAGCGAAGCCAAAATCGAACTTGTCTTCAGCCATCGTATTTGCGCGGTTTTCCATCTGCCAAGAACCTGCAGCGCCATGCTTAAGCGTTTCTACAACTTGAGCGATGTCCAAGCCTGATTTTTGTGCCAGCAACAAAGCTTCACTCAGACCTTGTAAAACGCCTCCAATACAGATTTGGTTTACCATCTTACAGCGTTGACCCTGACCGTTTTCACCCAGTAGCGTCATCTGCTTCGCGTACACATCCATCGCCGGAGACACACGGTCAAAAATGCTTTGTTCACCACCACACATGATGGTTAGAACACCATTTTCTGCGCCTGCTTGACCACCAGAAACTGGCGCATCAATGAAGTGATTACCATACTTAGCACACGCTTCAGCCAGCTCAACCGCTAGGTCTGCAGAAGTGGTCGTGTGATCGACTAGCACTGCGTCCGCTTTCAAGCCGACCAGAATGCCCTCTTCACCGTAAACAACGCTACGAACGTCATCATCATTACCCACACAGGTAAAAACGATGTCACAGCCTTCTGCCGCTTCACGTGGTGTTTCACAAGCTACGCCTTGGTATTCTTCAGCCCATTTGTCGGCTTTCGCTTTTGTGCGGTTGTATACTTTGGTTTCAAAGCCCGCTTTACTTAGGTAACCAGCCATTGGGTATCCCATCACACCCAGACCAATAAATGCTACTCGTTGTTTTTCCATTGCACGCTTCCCTTAGTTCACCTGACTGAAATGTTTCGTAACATGCTACTAAAGAATTGAAATCATTACTCGTGATTTCTCTTTCCTCGGTCTCGATGATCCTGCATTGCAGTCCGTTTATTGCGCCTTCTACACCCCTTTACTTGACGATTAGCGTAACAGTCAAAGCACTTACAAAGGTTCACTACTGCTTAGCGTGGAACATCGCTTGCCCACTCTTGTCTTTATTCGACCAGAAATTGATGTTGAACTGAGCATCATCGCTCATCTCAATACGGTGCCAGTACTGCGGTGGGCTGGTAGCAAACTGGCCTGCATTAATCACCACCACTACTTCTGCTTCTGTTGCGTGTTCATCAGCAAAGCCGTAGTAGGTCACTTGCCCTTCCATGACGCACAGCTGTCCAAACACTCCCTCAGCGGTATTGTGATGAGTCAGCAGCGCTGCTGGCACATTGTCTTTAGTGAAGAAAGGCGTTGAACGTTGAACAGTCCAGTCTTTGGGAATTCGTAGATGCGACATAATGATACCCTCTCTAATTACAATTCTTTTCGTTTAAATCGGTTAAGCCTGCGCGGCTTGAGACAACTCTCGAAGTAATGGAAATGCTTGCGTAACTTGCTCTCCCGTCACGACGAAGCCCATAAGTCGGCTATTTTCATCTTCTGCCTTAGCGGCAATGCCTGTTTGAGAAATCTGCACGATCCAGTTCGTCACCGAACTAAAATCGCCTGCCAATTGAATTGGGTAGCTCGGCGTTTTCACCTTTACCATCATAGGCGGTAGTTTCAGCTCGGCTTCTTGCCCTAGTAGCTGTTTGCCCAAAGCATTGGCACTTAGCACGATCGGTTGGAGGTACGGCATCATTCGACCTTGGATCTCAGCACAATCGCCTAATGCAAATACATTAGCTACTGATGTCTGTAATCGAGCATCCACCTCGATGCCTTTGTTCACGCTCACCCCACAAGCCTTCGCTAACCAAGTGTTAGCACGTAAACCCGCCGCTGAAATCACTACATCGGCTTCGATTGCTTTACCTTTGCTCAAGCTTGCCACCAGCGAATCATCTGAGTGATTGATCGCAACTACCCCAGTCTCCAAGGCAAGTTGAATACCTTGCTGCTTAAGTTGGTTTTCGAGCGGCAATGCGATGAATTCAGGAATCAAGTTAGCGAGCAAACGGGAATTTGGCTCAACCACCGTAACCGCTTTACCACTGGTTGCGAGATCCATGGCGATCTCGACGCCGATCAAACCACCACCCATTACTAGAATTCGTTCCGCACGGCTGATTTGCTCTTCCGCTAATTGATATTCTTGTAGCGAGTTCAGCGTTATCACCTCAGGTGCTGCATCGCCAGATATTGGCGGCACAAAAGCTTTCGCGCCTGTCGCAAACACCAGTTTGGAGTAAGGATAGGTTTGGCCGTTGGCGACCACTTGCTGAGCTTGCACGTCGACATGCTCAATCATGGTATGGGCGAGCAGTTCGATGTTGTGTTCCTGTGCGAACGCCTCACCACTTTTAACTACCAAGTCTTGGGCGGTTTGCTTGTTGCTGAATACATGACTCAAATCAGGCTTGTTGTATTCCGCGCCATCATCAGCAGTAAACACTTGCAGCGGAATATGTGCGTCCATTCGACGCACTGTTTTCACCAATTGGTAAGCCGCAAAGCCGCTACCAATAATCACAATAGGTGCTTGCATATTCGCCCCCTTACCCGTTGTATTCGACAAAGACGTCTTTACCCAAGTGACATTCTGGGCACAAGAAGTAATCTGGCACTTCAGACCATGCCGTACCCGGTTCAACGCCTTGATTAGGCTCGCCTTTAGCTGGGTCGTATACCCAATTACAAACGGTGCAAACCATGCATTGGCAATCTGCAGGATGCGCCTCGGCACTAGGGTTGCTAGGAGCAGCATCTACTACCGCTTGTGTTGCTACTTGTGCAGCGGGTTGTGATTGAACTTGTGGTGCAGACGCAGCAATCGCCGGAGCAAGAACAGGACTAGTCAGGTCATGCTTTGCCCACAATTTCGCGATGTTCTGACCATGTTCGCGACATTCACGCATCGCTTTACCATCTGGTCGCCATTTTGTTTTCAAGCTCACTGCGGTTTCAAAGCCTGCGTCAGTCAATCGAGCATGGATACGATCCACCGCACCACCGTTCCAACCGTAGCTACCGAACGCAGCGGCTTTCTTCGCCTTAAAGCGCAGACCGGTAATTTCTTCTAGCATGCCTGCGATCTTCGGCATCATGACGTTATTCATGGTAGAAGAACCAACCAAGATGCCTTTTGAGCGGAATACGTTGGCGAGAATTTCATTCTTATCATGCTTAGAGACATTAAAGACTTTGACCGCCACGCCAGGGTCGACATCGTGAATGCCTTGCGCAATGGCATCGGCCATCATTCGAGTGTTGTTTGACATTGAATCGTAGAAAATCGTAATGCGATCTTCTTGATAATTGTCTGCCCATGCTAAGTATTGCTCGATGATTTGAACCGGATTATCGCGCCATACAATACCGTGTGACGTTGCGATCATGTCGACAGGCAAATTGAAACTCAGCACTTCTTTGATTTTTGCGGTTACCAAGCTGCTGAATGGCGTTAGGATGTTTGAGTAGTAACGCAAACACTGTTCCATCAACTCATTTTGATCCACTTCATCATTGAATAAGCGTTCATCGCAGTAGTGCTGACCAAATGCGTCATTGCTGAATAATACTGCATCGCCAGTTAGGTAAGTCATCATGCTGTCTGGCCAATGCAGCATCGGCGCTTCCACGAACACCAATTGCTTACCGTTGCCAATATCAATGCTGTCGCCTGTTTTTACGGTTTTGAAGTTCCACTCAGGATGGTGGTGATGACCAACGATGGAATCAATCGCCGCTTCTGTACAGTAAATTGGCGTGTTCGGAATCTTCTCCATTAATGCCGACAATGCGCCTGAGTGATCTTCCTCTGCATGGTTTACCACGATAAAGTCGATAGACTTAAGATCGATTTCCATTTCTAAATTTTGGATGAATTGTTGACTGAATCGATGATCGACCGTATCAATCAATACGGTTTTCTCTTCACGAATTAGATAACTGTTGTAGCTGGTACCTTTTGTCATTTTGTATTCTGTACCGTGGAAATCTTGGACTTCCCAATCGCGTTGACCTACCCAGTGGATGTTGTTTTTTACGTGAATTGTCATAATTACTACCTTGAATGACGGGATAAACAAAACTAATTTCTTCTTGTATTGCACTGGGCATGCCAACTTTTAATTGCCATATATTTCAATATCTTAATTGAAATCCAACTTTAACAAGTGTCATTTAGACACAGTTGAAAATTGTCATTAAGACACTACAATAGTCATATTGACACAATCGGTATTGGCTATGACTTCTTTAATCGCGCAATGGCTACACATCACGCAAGACCTTAACTCGGCCCTCACTCAACAGGCTCGCTTCGATACGTTGTTAACCACGATTCGAGAGGTATTGAAGTGTGACTCTTCTGCCCTTCTTTTGTATGAAGACCAACACTTTAAACCTTTAGCGATCAATGGATTGGCGAAAGAAGTGCTTGGACGCCGTTTCTCCATTGAGCAGCACCCAAGATTAGAAGCCATTGCCCGAGCAGGCGATATCGTGCGCTTTCCCTCTGACAGCGACTTACCTGATCCATACGATGGCTTGATTCCAAACCACGATGACAAACTGCATGTCCATTCCTGCATTGGTTTACCTCTGCTGATCGACGATCAACTGATTGGTGCCATTACGATTGACGCCTTCGACCCCAATCAATTTGATGGGCTACGCAACCAAGAGTTACGTTTTGTCAGCGCGTTGGCAGCAGGTGGCCTACACACTGCACTCCTACTAGAACAACTAGAGACACAAGCGAGCCTGCCACGCGACTCTTACGCCGAGAAGCGCACCTTAAGTAACGAAATCATTGGCAACTCTCAGGGCATGAAGAATCTTCAAGAGCAGATTGATGCAGTCGCCGATACGGAATTGTCTGTGTTGGTCATGGGAGAAACGGGCGTAGGTAAAGAGTTGGTTGCCAGCGCTATTCACCATCGCTCTAGCCGCTCTAGCAATACTTTGGTTTACCTCAACTGTGCGGCGCTGCCAGAATCAGTCGCGGAAAGCGAGTTGTTCGGCCATATCAAAGGCGCATTTACAGGCGCAATCAGCAATCGCAAGGGTAAGTTCGAACAAGCCGATGGCGGCACACTGTTTTTAGATGAAGTCGGCGAACTGTCGTTAGAGCTGCAAGCCAAGTTACTTCGAGCCCTACAATACGGCGACATTCAACGTGTGGGTGATGACCGCCATATTCGAGTCAATACACGCATTGTCGCCGCCACCAACCGTATATTGCATGAAGAAGTGACTGCTGGTCGCTTCCGAGCCGACTTATATCACCGTCTAAGCGTCTTCCCGCTTCATGTTCCACCTCTTCGTGAACGTGAAGACGATGTGGTGTTACTCGCAGGCTTTTTTGCCGAACGTTTAAGAAGCAAATTGGGATTGAACAGCATTCGTTTGTCCCCCACTTTGGTGCAGGCACTCAAAGACTATTCATGGCCAGGCAACGTGCGAGAGCTTGAACATGTCATTAAACGTGCTGGTGTTTTGGCAAAAGCGCGTACCCACGCCATGGACATTGAGTTAGTTGAGCAAGATTTTGACATCCGAACGCCGAATCAGAACATCAAGAACGTTGAAGAAACGGAACAAAAATCTCGGCTTGAGCTACCAGAAGGCGGATTAAAGCCTGCCACAGACGCCTTCCAAAAAGCGATGATTGTTCGAGTTCTGGAAGAGAACCAAGGTAACTGGGCAGCAACGGCACGTCAGCTTGAATTAGATAACGGCAATTTGCACCGATTAGCAAAACGGCTAGGGATAAAATAGACACTAACGAATATCACCTAATATGGCATATTCATCGCCAAATAAAGAGCCGATGCCCAACCGCTCACTCAGCCCACTATAAGTAGTGAGCTGAGTGCTCAGATAGAATAGCCACCTAAGTTTGACGGTATTTTCTTCTAAATTTTATTGTCTTGAACCACCTCACAGATTTAATAACCCTTAACAATAAACACAATAATAGTTAAGGTATTTTTATGAGCCAGATCTAATAAAATTAAATATATAGTATTTATTTTAAGAATCTAAACTTTCAAAGTTCATCATAATAAATACAACCTCTATGTATACACTTTACCTTCAAAAAACATCAAAATATAATCCCTTCGATAAAAACACTTAAATGAATTTAACTGTATAAAAGTGAGGAGAATAAAATATGGGATATGGGGCGACAGTATATTCATTAGATACTGAAAAGGTTTTTAACGTACTAAAGAATGAGCGTAATCCAGAGCTAGAAAAAGCCATCATGGAAAGGTGTCAAGACTCCTTTAAAGTGATTAATGAAATGCTGGAAAGTAGTGGCGAAAGCATCCGAGCTGAAGAGCTTCTTATGCAGATGCTGTCTGAAGAGATAAAATACAGTCACTTGGGTTACGCCTATGCTTACTTGCTTGAAGCTATATGTAAGATCACTGGTTATTACTTATCCAATAACTCTTGGTATCCTTGCGATGTAAACGATTTCTGCGATATTCCATTCACTAATACCGATTATCCCATAAAATTCCCACTCCCTGACGATTTCCCTGTTGTTTTTATGATAAAAAATCAAGATATTCACCAAGATAACGTTGACTTCGGAGGCTTATCAGAGCAACAAATATCTGAAGTCAAGAGCTGGTACACTCATGCAGTCGTAAACAATCGTGACTTGGTATTATTTTATTATTAATTTTAACTATTAATAAATTATCCAATAGTTAAAATAACAATAGAATATTAATAAAACTCTAGCTTATATTAAGATAGAGTTTTATCTATTTAACTGAAATTTTTATAATTTTAAAAATATTATATTTCACACCTAATTTATAGACTCTGTGTATAGTGTGTTCAGAGGCAATGTGAACTCATAGGATCAAAATCAAGTTCTAATTTTTAGAAGAAAAAACGATCTGCTTGTGTCAAAATGCGCCATCCCAACCAAAAAGTCTTAATGTAATGAACTACCAAGCTGCTATTTTTGATATGGATGGTTTGCTCCTTGATACTGAGCGCGTCTGTATGCATATTTTCCAAGAAGCATGTGAAGCCCAGAACCTACCCTTCTATAAAGATGTTTACCTTTCAATCATTGGTCGCAATGCAGCGGGCATTGAAGTGATTTTTCGTAAAGCTTATGGGGATGATCTTGACCGCTTACACCAAGAGTGGCGCGACCGTTACGACGCTGTGGTTAAGCACCAAGCGATACCGGTAAAAGAAGGGGTGATTGAGCTGCTTGAGTGGTTGAAAGGCCAAGGGTTGCCAATTGCAGTCGCCACTTCTACAGCAAAAGAAGTGGCACAGAAGAAGTTGGAGTTAGCGGGCCTAAGCAAGTATTTCGACAACTTAACGACAGGCTGTGAAGTGTCACACGGCAAACCTGATCCAGAGATCTACCTGCTTGCAGCAAGTCGTCTAAGCGTAGATCCAACCAAATGTCTCGCCTTTGAAGATTCAAATAATGGCGTACGTGCTGCGGTAGCAGCGAACATGATCACTTATCAAATTCCTGATTTGGTTGAGCCTTGTGACGAAATAAAGCAATTAGGCCATACTGTCGCACCTTCACTGCATGATGTGTTGCATGCGTTAAAACAAACTCGCTAGGTCTACTTGTCGTCTGTTCTCTAGAAGCTCAGCAATTTAACTGAGCTTCTTTCTTGAAACCTCTCCAATACCGTAAAACCAAACAATTCTGCCAACCGTTTAGAGAGATTATTTTCACCTTAACTCTGGCTAATCACGACTTTTGATTTAACTCACGCAATCGCATGAAATAAGGCATTTGAGTGATCAAATAGCGGAACTGACCAGTACAAGCTTGCAACAAAACGTCAATATACCGATTGAAGCACGTTTTTGGAGTGAAAATTGGCTGATAATGAGAACTATTGGATAAGATCAATCCAAGTCAGCCTAAAATACAAAATGGAGAGTGTTATATGTCTTTACGTTTATTAGCAACAACCTTCGCATTAGTAGGAATGAGCTTTGGTGCCCAAGCCAGTGCCGAGTGTGAAGTGTCATTAGATGCTAACGATATGATGCAGTTTTCTACTAAAACATTGAGCGTACCAGCCACTTGTAAAGAGGTAAAACTGACGCTTAATCACACAGGTAAGATGCCAGCGCAATCGATGGGTCACAACGTGGTCATCTCTGACACAGCCAACCTACAAGCAGTCGGTACTGATGGCATGGCAGCTGGAGCAGAAAATAACTACGTAAAACCAAATGATGATCGCGTCTACGCTCACACAAAAGTAATTGGTGGCGGTGAAAGCACCAGCATTACGTTCAGTACTGAGAAAATGAAAGCCGGCGGTGACTATTCATTCTTCTGTTCATTCCCGGGTCACTGGGCAATCATGCAGGGTAAATTTGAGCTAAAATAAAAGATTTAGCCAAGCCAAAAGAAGACTCATTATAGGGAAGCCAAGGCTTCCCTTTTTGATAGATAAAATAGCAATTGAGAAAGGTCTAACACGTCTGGAAACGTGACCAAGAAACATAGCAAGTAAGAAACCCTTGCTCCATTGAGATTAAGTTCTTTTACGAAAACTCATGGGTAAAAATCGGATTTTTGTTTTGCCTTTCCGAGACACTACTAAATGATAAAAGTCATTCAATACCATGTAACTCTTTCCAGTTTCCTGGATGAACCACATAGCCGAACAGAGCATGCCCACCATAAACCAATTCAGTCCCTTCCGGTATCCACAGCATCTGACCTGGGTGCACAAAATGTGTTTCACCATTTGCGGTCAGCTCGAAACAGCCTTCAATCACGAAAATAACTTCATCATAAAGCACTGTCCAAGCCACTTTAGCGCCTTCCCATTTAGCAAAGCCTACGCCTATGTTTGGTGAAATTTCTGGGCTTAACGCCCTTGCAACATACGCCATTCCCGGCGTATCACCACGAACATTGAAATCTAGACTTTTACTATCAACAAGTTTGACTTGCTTCATAATTCACTCCGGCTTTGCCATTTTGCTAATTGGATACGCGTTTTTACTCCCAAACCTAAAAAAGGCTCTGGCGGATTCAAACAAGGCATTCCTGTCACTTGCTGTATGTCATCCAATGATTTAGATGTCGCACCAACGACATAGTCAGCTAACAGTGTTCCAGAAATGGTTCCCCACGCAGCACCAACACCATTGTCGCAAGCGCTGGCATAAACACCTTCATCTAATTGACCAAAAAAGTTAGTAAAGTTACGAGAGATGGCATATACCCCACCCCATGTGTGAGTAAATGGTACGTCGGCCAGCTCGGGGTAACGCGCCAAAAAGACTTGACGATGATCGTCTCGGATTTGTTCTCTGACTTTATCGTTCATGCTTGAGCCATATTTCGGCACGTGTTTGTAAGTATTGCGGATCAAAATACGTCGATCGGCGGTCATACGTAACGTCGTTCCCGCATGATCAGCTGGAGTTAGGCCCCAATTCAGCTCTCCTCCGTATCGCTGCATTTCTGCGTCAGTCAATGGACGCGTCCAGCTTGCAAACGTCATCACTGGAAGTAGTCTGTTTTTAAGATAACCAAACTCCCGAGTAAAAATGCTGGTCCCAAGCAGCAGTTCAGGGGCTTCAACAGAGCCACTATCTCCATGTAATACCCAGCAACCGTTTTCTTTACTGAGCTTGCGGATTGGCGAGTTCTCTAACACCTCGACGTTCTCTGGAAGGCTTTCCCCTAGCCCACGCACCAAAGCAGCAGGTTGCATTAAATAACCACCTGGCGTGTAAATTGCGCGGCTGTAGTAGTTGGTTCCCAAGACTTTCGCCAGCTCACTGCCATTAACATGGAAGTATGGTTCGCCAAGGTCTTTCATTAGGTGCTCAAAGTGATCGAGATACGCTTCACCGCGCGCCCCTACGGCTCCTTGATATTTGCCCTTTGCTGACCACTGACAAGAAATACTGTGCTTCGACACTAAAGTGTTTAGCTGAGCAATCGCAGAACGGTTGAGCGACAATAACTTTTGTTTGTGCTCAGGGTCGGGATGCTCAAGTGAAAACTTATGAGGCAAATCGATAACAAAGCCCGAATTTCTTCCTGAAGCCCCTTGGCCGATACGTTGCGCATCAATCAGTATAATTCGTGCATTAGGCATAAGTTCAGCTAAACGTCTTGCCATAGCTAGGCCTGAGAAACCGGCACCTAACACGGCATAGTCAGCAATTTGTTTACCTTTTAACGCCAGTTTTTCTGGAATACTTGGCAACGCATGGTACCAACCACACGTCACGTCATCATTGGGTAAATGAATCATCTTTTTTCTCCGCTACGCTGCTGACAGTTTCAATGACAATTGATCTAGCCAAGGGCCGCGTAATGACTGTACTTTTCTTCCTAGCAACGCAAAACCGAGCATTGCTCCTTCTGGTGAATAAAACGCAGCGGTCAATTCATCTGCTTGGTTCTCGATGTACCATTGTCCCTGTTCTTCAGCGGCTACCGGGAAAATCGTGAGTGGAAGAATCGGCGTTTTTACAATCACTGGAGTTGGTGTTAACGAGATAGGGGCGACATCGCCTAGCAAGCTTTTCGCTACAGAAGGGATCATTTGATTAATCGGCGCAATATAGGGCTGCCAACCTTGCTCAGTTTCAACACAGTCACCTAGCGAGTAAATATTCTCATCACTCGTCTGGCCGAATTGATTCACTTTAATGCCGCGGCCCACTTCGAGCCCTGCTTGCTCAGCCAGAGAAACATTTGGCTTGAGTCCAACCGCGCTCAGCACTAGATCTGCTTCAATCTGCTTGCCACTGTTTAGATGTAAAACCGCACTAGATTCCGACCTTGGTTCGATTCTGGTGATACTGTCTTGTAGAGCCCATTGCACGCCTCGATCGGCAAGTGCGCTTTGTAATGATTCACCCAACTGTTGCGGGATCAAACGCTCCATTGGCCATTGACCCAACCCGATAACTGTTACTTCATAACCGCTTTCGATCAGATCATTTGCGAACTCACAGCCAATTAAGCCATCACCTAGGATCGCGATGCGCTTTTTGTCTTGCAGCTCCGCTCTGAAACGGCGGTAATCAACTAAGTCGTTCACACTCATAACCCAAGAGCGATCGCCCTCAATTGGGATTTCAATCGGTGATGCACCTGTTGTCAGTACCAAGCGGCTGTAGGCGTATTTACCGATGGAGGTATGTAACGTTGAATTGGCACGATCGATCTGTTCAACACGGGTATGCGGGTAAACTCGGATATTGAGACGGCTTTCCCACTCCAACGCGCTCTCACTTTGTAGCGCGTCGCCGTCTTTGTTCATGACCAGTGCATTAGACAATGCTGGTTTGCTGTACAAAGCGCCATCATCAGCGGTAAAGATGGTGATAGCAACCGTCTCGGATTGTGCTCTAAGTGCCGCCGCCAACTGGTAACCACTGTGGCCACTACCGATGATAACGATAGGGTCATTTGAGAATACAGGTTGAGTAACTTCAGATGGAAGAGGCTGAGCCGTATTTGGCTGAACAGACGATCCTACCGATACCGAAGACACTGCCGCGACCTCTTCTACTGGCGCATCGTCGGTAATTTCGATCATTTCAAAATCGGCCTTACCCACTAAACAGTCAGGACATAACCAGTCATCCGGTACATCTTCCCATGCTGTTCCTGGTGCAATTCCATCGGATGGCCAACCTTGTGCTTCATCATAGATTAAGCCGCAAATAATACAGAGCCACTTTCTCATCACTTATACTCCAACTACCTTGTTCAGAATTTCCGTGTTTACAAACCGCTGTCAGATTTGTTGTGATTCCATCAACCTCGCCCTAGCTTGTGGTCTGAAATCCAAGCCGGTACGAGGTGATGAAAATACAGTTACACGGTAGCTATACGTTGCTGTCTTGCTGCAAACGAATGGCAATATTGCGTGTCTGGACGTAGCTATAAATCGCTTCTTGTCCTTTTTCTCGCCCAAACCCGGACAAGCCCACGCCACCAAATGGTGTTTCGATGCCACCAGCAAACCATTCATTGATGAACACTTGTCCACCACGCAGTTGCTGTGCCACACGCAATGTTTGGTTTAGGCTTTCACCAAAGACACCAGCGACCAGGCCAAAATCGGTGCCATTCGCGATTTCAACGGCCTCTTGCTCGGTTTCAAACGGTGTAATTACCAGTACAGGACCAAACACTTCTTCTTGAGCAATACGCATATCTGGTGAGGCTTCAATCACCGTCGGTGCCACAAAGTAACCCGACAAATCAGGGGCGTATCCACCCGTTAGGATGTTCGCGCCGTCGGCTTTTGCTTGTTCTATCATTTCAAGCACGCGCGCTTGTTGATCAGCCGATACCAACGGTGTTATATCCGGCTGGCTTTCACCTTGACCAATGGTTAGGTCTTGCGCCATTTTCACTACCGCCGCTTTTACTTCTTCATAACGCTCTTTTTGAATTAGCAAACGAGACATTGCCGAACAAACTTGACCAGCGTTAAAGAAAATACCGACTTGAACGCTTTGTAAAAGCGTTTCGAGACTCACATCTTTCAGTGCGATAGCGGCCGATTTACCACCCAGCTCCATCACCGATGGAGTAGCGCGTTGCGCTGAATCTTTCAGTATGCGTTGGCCGGTCGGCACAGAACCTGTAAAGACAATTTGATCAACATCTTGATGCTGCACCAAGTGGCTGCCAACTACGGAGCCTTTGCCACATAGCAAGTTAATCGTGCCTTTTGGGAAGCCCGCTTTTTCAATCGCTTTAATCAACAACGTCATGGCAAGTGGAGAAATCTCTGGCGATTTGATCACCACTGCGTTACCAGCAGCTAATGCAGGTGCTAATGAGCGTGCACAAATAGAAACTGGGAAATTCCACGGCACAATCTGCACTGACACACCAAACGGCACATATTGGGTGAAATCGACATAATCTTTACCCAACGGAATTGACGTGCCTTCCAGCTTGTCGGCCATGCCAGCGTAGTATTCGAAGTAACGTGCCGATTCTAAAAACTCATCTTTGGCATCTTGCAAAGATTTCCCATTTTCACGACAGGCAACTAACCCACCTTCATCAACCATTTCACGAATAGCCGCGGCGGCTTTTAACATCCACTCGGTTCTGACGGCTGGACGAACGTCCGAAAGAAGGCCTTGATTGACCACTCGACGTGCCGCTGCCATTGCGCGATCTGCATCGGTGATAGTGGCTTCTGCAATCGTCGCATACGCTTCGGCTGTGCCAGGGTTAATGACGGTCAGCGCTTGCTCTGAATCGCACCACTCACCATCAATATAATTAAGGTAATGCATCATATTACTGCTCCAGTGCCGCTTTCACTTGCTTTGCCAACCAGGTTTGGAAGAAATGCGTCGGAACATCCATTTCTGGTGAGAACACACCACCACCAAAGCCAGGTGAGTAACGACCTTCCTGCATACCTTCGACCGCTCCAATATCTTCGCCGAATACAACTCGCCATGACTCAACGGTAGCAGTACGGCACGCCGCGAACTCATCTTTCGTTGCTTCATCACCCACATAGAAAACACGTAGGTGCTCAACACTTTTATTCGCAGTGATTGGTTCAATCATCATTGCAAAGGCATGATCGGCTTGAATACCAAGCAACACGTTTGGAAAGAGTGCAACGTATTCTGCATGACGCAGTTTATCTTCTGGCCAGCTTGGAAATTTAGGTAAGTGTGTTCCTGCTGTATCAGAAAGGTTGTACGCGAGACTACCTTGACCAGCAAAGCGCTCTGCAAACATGATGTTGTAGTGATCCTCTAGGCGAGAATAACTGTTCAAACTCGGGTGCACCCAAGGTAAGTGGTAAGCCTCACAGTAGTTTTCTACGGCAAGCTTCCAGTTACTTTTCACTTCTATCTCTAAGTTGCCACCCATGTTCACGCGGCGAAGAAGACCTAACCCATCTTCACCTAAGAACTGCTGCCAACGTTGCTCTAGCGGCGCGATATGCTCTTCAAAGCTTTCAGCATTGTCCGATAAGTTGACGAATACCATGTCCATCCAAACGGCTGAACGAAGTGGCTTAAGGCCATGCTTTTCACACTTAAATCGGTCATCTTTGTGTTTTGCGATACCACCGATGTGTGGTGTGCCTTTTAGATTGCCGTCAAGATCGTACGTCCATGAATGGTAAGGACAGCGAATCATGCCTTGAACTTCGCCTGCCTCATGAACCAGCTTCATACCTCGGTGGCTACACACGTTGTGGAAGACTTGGACTTCACCTTGACGATTTCTCATCATGAGTAGTGGAAGATTCATGAAATCAAGTGGCATTACATAACCATTTTTAAGCAGGTCTGATGCAAAACCAATACATACCCAAGTGTTACCAAACACCTGATCACGCTCAAAAGTAAAATACTCTTCGCTGGTGTAGGCCTGATTCGGCATTCCTGTTGCTTCACTGATTGGGTTCAGTACATTATCAACAAGTTCAACAGGAATAATGGTTTGGTTGACATTGCTCATATTCTTATCTCCGAGAGTCGAGTTGCATCCAGTGCGTACAACATCGTGTTGTGTTAGTGGAGATAATTTTGATTAACAACCCGGCAACAAACAAACGACTTTTTCGCCGGGCTTGGATGAGTTTTTGTCATTCATGCATTGATCTCGAACAAAAAAATAACCTTTTAATTAACAATGATCTTCTTGTCATGATTAATACTCATTAACCGATGAGTATTAATCAGTTGAAACACAAAAGCCCTCTCTCTACTCTCTTTCAAAAATTAACAATAACGCAACAAACAATAACGTTAAAACAAACGCACTGTGAGGGATGCCTATGAGAGCAACATCTGGGATATTGAAAGGACTCAATCCGACTGTGACAATCGCATCAAAGATCGTCGTTATCGGTTTTGTACTTTTCTGCGCAATTCTCGCCAATCAAGCGGGCCAATACTTCGAAACGATTTCCGGCATTTTGCTACAGAATATGAAGTGGTTTTACATCGGACTTGTTTCACTCGTTGTCGGTTTTCTTCTTTACCTTATGGTTAGTCGATATGGGCATATTCGTTTGAGTAAAGATGACGAAAAACCAGAGTTTAGTTATTTGTCTTGGGTATCCATGCTTTTTTCCGGAGGCATGGGGATAGGCTTAATTTTCTGGTCGGTCGCCGAACCGATGTGGCATTACGCTGACAACCCATTTACTCAAGGCCTGACCAATGAAGCCGCAACAACATCAATGAAACTGACATTCTTTCACTGGGGTCTACATCCTTGGTCTGTCTTTATCATTGTTGCACTCGCATTAGCTTACTTTTCCTACCGTAAAGATCTGCCTTTTACCCTACGCTCTATCTTGTACCCTTTGATTGGTGATCGTATTTATGGGCCTATCGGGCACACGGTTGATATCCTAACAGTCGCGGTGACTGCTTTCGGTATCTCTCAAACCTTGGGGATGGGAGTTATCCAAATAAACTCTGGTTTGAATCAAGCCTTTGGTCTAGACATTAGTTTGGGGATTCAACTCTTTATTATCGTTTCCCTTTGTACTTGTGCGGTTGCGTCGGTGCTATCTGGTGTAGGAAAAGGTATTCGCCGTTTATCAGAATGGAACATGCTGCTTTCACTCGCACTCGTGCTAGTCGTACTTTACATTGGTCCAACTCGCTATATCTTAAATACGCTACTCGAAAGTACGGGGCTTTATGCACAAAACATTGTCGGTATGAGCTTATGGAGCGATGCACAGAATGACTCTGGCTGGCAAAACTGGTGGACGGCTTATTACTGGCCTTGGTGGATGACTTGGGCGCCTTTCGTTGGCATGTTTGTAGCTCGTATCTCTAAAGGACGCACAATACGTGAACTTATCGGTGGCGCATTAATCGTACCTACGCTAATCACGTTTTTATGGATTTCAGTATTTGGTGGTGCAGCGTTGAAGGTAGAGCAAGACGCTCGTGTTGCTCATCAAGAGCAAGTCACTGCGGCACAAGAAGCCAAACAAACACCACCTGCGGATTTTTCTGGCGGCCCGATTCTTGAAGCGACTAAAGCCGATACGACACGCGCTTTGTTTACGCTATTCGACAATCTAGATACAGGTATGTTTGGTAAACTACTTAGCGTGCTTGCGTGTCTATTACTCGGTACTTATTTCATTACCTCCGCAGACTCGGGTACCTTGGTTCTATGTACCCTCGATGCCGCTGGGCACAGTGAGCCTCCTACCTCTATACGCGTATTGTGGGGGATCATGATCGCAGCCATTGCGGGAGTACTTCTATACGCAGGAGGGTTAAAAGCAATGCAAACGGCCTCCATTATTGCCGGTTTCCCTATCGCCATTTTTATCGCAGTGATGAGCTTAACGCTGTTTCATAGTATTCGACGCGAACCTAAGCCATGGGCAATGCTTCCAGAGCACGTTCACCCAGAGCAAGAGAAACTTGATGGTCCTGTTGAACCGCTTGTTGAAAGCAAAACAGTGGTTTCCGAGCCTATCGCTTCAACATCCTCACTAAAAGATGATTCCACACTCAATCAGGGACCAGTACTAAGTTAGTGCGTCGTTTCATCAATCAATTAAAACAAAGCGGGAACTGGTACTCCCGCTTTTTAACATGACCAAACTCTGTTATTTTCTCTGCTTATTGATTTAGGCTAAACCTCGATCACCCACCTCATCTGGCAACTGTTGCAAAAGCCACTCTCTAAAACGCTTGACGCTTGCTGGGATTAAACCTCTATTTTTAGGTTCAAGCATAGAGAAATTGGAAGGTGTTGAAAGCACGTGTTCGACTGGCCTAACTAAAGCACCGCTTTGTAAATAGTCGTCCACTAATGATCCCCAGGCTAACGCGATGCCCTGACCATTAATTGCCGCTTGTAACAGCATTGGATAGTTATTGATGTTCATGCGATTACGAGGCGAAATATTTGGCAATCCTACACTCGCAAACCACTGCTCCCAATTCACCCAATCTCTTTGAGACTCCTCCAGATAGAGTAACGTTTTATTGAAGATTTCTTCTGGCTCACTAGGCTGGCCGATTTTCTCTAAATAAAGCGGGCTACACACAGGGAATACTTCTTCTGAAAATAGCGTTGTCACATCCATTTCCGCAGGTGGAGTGCGACAATAAAACAAGGCGAGATCGCAATCTAATCGGCGTAAGTCCAACACATTATCTGAGGCCAATATTCTTATATCGATGTCATCATGTTCATTTTGAAATTGAGCAACCTTAGGCAACAACCACAAGGCTGCCATTGCATTTGTCGTCGCAACCGTGATCTTTTGTTCGCCCTGCCACTTCTTCACTTCACCCGTGATTTGAGCAATATCGAGCAAAGATTGGCTGACAGCTTGATAATATTGAAGACCTGTAGGCGTTAAATTAATGCTTCGATTGGCTCGCGTGAACATAGCCTTGCCTAAGTATTCTTCTAATTGTCTAATTTGGCGACTGATAGCACCTTGGGTCACGTTTAGCTCGTCAGCGGCTAATGTAAAACTCAAGTGCCGCGCCGACGCTTCAAACGCAACGAGGCTATTTAAAGGTGGGAGGGGTTTGATTTTCATGTATCTTCCAGTAAGGCAGTATTGTAATTATTTTTATTCCCGGCAATCTTATGTTGCACGTGGATAATGCCATTCTGGACAACACCTCAAAAACGACAATTTATAAATGATAAAAAATAGAGATGAATCATAAATTGTTGTGAGAGAGACTGCCGTATACAGTTTCGTGGCTACAACGAGCACAAAAAGAGGAGCAGTTACTCCTCTTTTGTCTAGCCTTTTGCTCACTTTGTACGAGTTAGCCCATTTACCCTATTGCCAGTTTAGTGCTCGCGTAACGCGCTTTTTTCTTTCTTGGACTGGCTAAGAAGTACGCCAAAGTAAGGGGGCCTAATCGTCCCATAAACATCATGAAGATGATCACTAACTCACCCGGTTCGGATAAACTGCCCGTTAAGCCTCGCGATAACCCAACCGTACCCAGTGCCGAGACCGCTTCGAACATAATGTCTAACATAGACGCTTTCTCTGTCAGTAACAGCGTGAATATGGCAAACCAAGTCACCCCCACCGAGATCAGAGTCAGCGCCAATGCCTTGCTGATGGTCTCTTTGGGAATCTCGCGTTGAAAGGCATAGGTTGCTTCATCGCGACGCAAATAGCTGTAAGTCGCCAAGACTAACACTATAAATGTCACAACTTTAATGCCACTTGCCGTACTCAATGATCCACCGCCGATAAACATCAACACCAGAATGATCGCCGTTGTGGCATCTTCCAACTGATCGATAGCTAAAGTGTTGAACCCTGCCGTTCTTGGCGTCACCGCTTGAAACCACGATGCCCACCATTTCCCTGCTTCGCTCAACGGGGCAAGCGTGTTGGGGTTGTCATATTCAATCAGATAAATCGCGATAAGTGCCACCACGTTAATGATCATCGTGCCTAAGATCATCATTCGACTGTAAACGGTGAGTCGATGCCAACGGCGATTGCGTTTTAAGTCAATCCAAACCGAGAAGCCTAAACCACCAATAATGAACAAACTGGTAATGGTGAAGTTAACGATCGGGTCGTCCAAGTAAGGCATTAAGCTATCGGCACTCAACGCAAAACCTGCATTGTTAAACGCACTGATGGTGTAGAAGAAACCATGGAACAAACTGGTTTCCCAACCCAGCTCTTCACTCCAATAAACGCTCAAAATAGTGAAACCAATAAGTTCAACGAGCAGAGCGAACATCAATACAGATTTAGCAGTGGCAATGAGTGTCGATGAATCAGTCTGGTTGAACGCCTCTCTCGCGACTGCTCGCTCCAAAAAGCCAATTTTTCCGCCCAGAGCCAGCAAGGTCACGATAGCAAACGTCATCAAACCTAGGCCACCACATTGAATCAGGAAAGCAATAACCACTTGCCCAAAAGGCGTAAACGCCGTGCCCGTGTCCACCACAACTAATCCCGTCACCGTAATGGCCGATGTCGCAGTAAACAGGCTTTGAATCCAAGTGATGGGCTCTGTGGTGGCAATCGGCAGTTTGAGTAAGACCGTGCCGAGCATGATCAAGCACGCAAAGCTGAGGCTAAGTATCAATGGCGGTGCGCCCAACAATTTTTTGCCCGCTTTGGGTTTTCGCTCGATTGGGATAATAGAGGGATGCCACAAAACCATGTTACACCAACCTTGGAGCGACGTATTTCAGCTCAGCGCGACTACCGCAAAGCAACAGCGTGTCGAACTCATTAAGCACAAACTCATCATTGATATTGGTGTAGACGGCTTCTTCGCGCTTCACCAATATCGGCTGAATGTTGTAACTGCCTCGGCTGATCAACTTAGAAAGCGGTGTATCGTGCAGATTGGATTTAACGTGGATTTCCACCACATACAAACCATGCCCCATTTCCAAATAGTTATTCACCATCGGATAGTTGAGTGCCTGCGCGACTCTTACGCCCATCTCCTCTTCCGGATGAATAATGCGTTGTACACCAAGCTTAGACACGATGGTATGGTGCGCTTTGGTGCTAGCTTTGACCCAAATAGATTTCACACCCAGATTTTTCAGCGCCAGCGTACACAACAAACTGGCTTGCATGTCTTCGCCAATCGCCACCAACACCACATCACTGTTCGCTAGCGCTAACTCTCTGAGTGCACCTTCGTCTGTTGCGTCACATATGACCGCTTGCGTTAACTCTTCGACGTATTTTTCGACGATTTTCGGGTCGCTATCCACCCCCGTTACGGTGTGTCCAAGATGAATAAGTTCTAAGCTGGCGGCAACGCCAAATCGCCCTAAACCAATTACTGTAAAGTGAGCCATATCAATACCTAACTGTGTTTTATGTATAGAAAATGCTAATGCGTTAAGGGCTAGACTGATTTTCCGTCGCGGAAAATAGGCAACACGAATCCTGTTCGAGTGCTGATAACCAGCACTAAACCTTGGCATTAACGTTGATTAAATTTGGAATTTAGTGGTGCTTGGACGTCTCAAGCACTAAACGATAACCCAGCCCCGGCTCGGTTTTTAATAGCCGCTGTTCGTCAGCACTATCGTTCAGTTTTTTGCGTAGTTGACTCACTAGCACGCGTAAGTAGTGAGTATCTTCGACATGACTTTTTCCCCAAATCACCGCTAGCAAATGAGTTTGCTCAATGAGTTTTCCCGGCTTGAGAATCAATTGTTCAATGAAAGAAAACTCTTTCTTGGTGAGTGGAATTTCCCTCTGATCCAACCAAAATTGGTGAGTGCTTTTGATGATTTTGACTCGGCCAGCCACCAGCTCATCAGCGATGGATTGCTCATCCACCAAATCTCGAACCAGCACTTTGATGCGCGCGATGAGCTCTTTTACACCAAAAGGCTTGCTCAAGTAATCATTCGCGCCCGCTTCTAAAAGGCGGATTTTTTCCTCTTCTTGATCGCGAGCCGTCAGCACTAGCACTGGCGTTTTATACGTCTGACGAAGCGTAGTGAGAAACTCCTTCCCATCGCCGTCGGGCAAGCCTAAATCTAGCAGAATGACGTGCGGCGAATGTGCTTCGAAACACGCTTTGGCTTCTGCAATGGTACTCGCGCCAATGTAATCAAACCCTTCAGCAGACAGCGAAATTCGAATAAAGGTATGAATGCGAGGCTCATCGTCCACGACTAAAACTTTGTAACTCACGCCTGCTCTGCTCCTTGATTGAGTGGAAGTAGAATGCGGATCAGCGTCCCTTCTGATACTGGCATAGATTGAATCTCTCCTTGGTGTGCGATGATGATGCCTTTGGCAACCGCGAGTCCCATTCCGGTGCCTGAATCGGCCGATTTGTTGTTCGCGCCGGAATAGAAAAGGTTGAATATTTTTTCCGCATCTTCAGCTTTGATGCCAATCCCCATGTCCCGAACATCAATCACGCACGACAAACCCTGCTTAGAAAGTGAAACCTCAACAGATTCATTCTCTGGTGAAAATCGCATGGCATTATCCAGCACATTAAAAATCGCTTGTTCGATGAGCGAACGACTTACTGATAAATAACCAACGGAATCATCCATATTCATGGACACTTTCTCGGTGTAATTCGGCAAACGAGAAACCGCATCCCGCACAATATCTGCAATCAGCTCATCTTTTTTGGTAATTTTTAATGTGCCATGCTGGAGCTTAGTCGCCTGTAAAAGGTTCTCGATATATTGGTGCAAACGGTGGCTTTCTGAAGTCGCACTGTCGAGCAATTCTTTGCGCTCTAAGTCATTGAGCTTGGGCATGTACTCGTTGAGTGTGGTCAATGTTCCAATAATGGTTGCCAGCGGCGTGCGTAGGTCATGGGACACCGATAGCAGGATGCTGTTTTGCAGCTTGGTTTGTTTTAACTCTCCCTGCTGGCGACGATAAAGATCCGCAAAGGTGCTGGTGATAAATGCCACCACCATAAACACGACTAAATTAAAAATGTCTTCCGGACGAAACATCTGCAAAGAGTAACGAGGCGTCGTGAAAAAGAAGTTGAAGCTCAACGCTTCGATCACCGCCGCTGCATAAGCGAATCGCGAGTTGCATTGAAACGCCACTACCACGACCGCTAACTGTAAAATCAGCAGGACTGCGGCTGTAGAGCCAAACAGTTGGTCTAACAGCCATGAGACGACAACCGCACCAACAATCACGGTAGTAGAAAAGAGAAAGGTGTTATCTCGCCATTGAACAAACATAAAATACATCAACCAAAATTCGATGTAGAAAACTTTAGCAAAAGCCCATTCGGAGTTCGCGTAAAAAAAGCGTAAAAAATTCAATAACGACAGTGAGTTATAAACATAATCATCATTAAGTTGGCCTAACTCAATGAATAATCACAAGTTAACGTTGCCCATTAACACCTACTTACTCGGTATAAACGACAGACACAAAAAAGAGGAGCATTTGCTCCTCTTTCGTGTAGCGTCATATTAGGTGACTTGCAGTTGAGCATCACCTTGCTCAGACAAAAATCCGCCGGTTTGATGCTTCCACAACTGAGCGTAAACACCACCCAATTGCAGCAGCTCGTAATGCGAGCCTTGCTCAATGATTTTGCCGTCATCCATTACAATCAAACGATCCATCGCGGCAATCGTTGATAAACGGTGAGCAATCGCAATCACTGTTTTTCCTTCCATCAGAACTTCAAGGTTTTCTTGAATTGCCGATTCTACTTCTGAATCAAGTGCAGACGTTGCTTCATCCATGATCAAAATTGGCGCGTTTTTCAGCAGAACGCGAGCAATCGCCACACGTTGACGCTGACCACCAGACAGCTTCACACCGCGTTCACCCACTTCAACGTCATAGCCAACGTTACCTTGCTCGTCTCGTAGAGATTGAATGAAATCATGAGCATGTGCTTTCTCAGCAGCTGCGATAACGGCATCCATTGAAGCATCTGGATCACCGTAAAGAATGTTCTCTTTAATTGAACGATGCAGCAAAGAGGTGTCTTGCGTGATCATACCGATGTGTTGGCGAAGCGACTCTTGTTCGACTTGAGAAATGTCCTGTCCATCAATACAAATCTTACCGGTATTTACGTCGTAAAAACGCAGCAACAAGTTGACCAACGTGGATTTACCTGCCCCAGAACGACCGACAATGCCGACTTTTTCGCCCGGTTTGATAGTCAGGTTCAAGTTCTCAAATACCGCCTTCTCGTCACTGTAGTTAAAACCTACGTGATCAAAGCAGATCTCACCTTGGGAGATTTGCAAAGGCTTAGCATTTGGTACGTCTTTCACTTCAACATCGTTTGAAATCGTATTAATACCGTCTACTACTGTACCGATGTTTTCAAACAGTGCGCTAACTTCCCACATGATCCACTTCGACATACCTTGTACGCGCAACGCAATACTGATGGCAATCGCAATAGCACCAATTGTTACAGCGTGATCTAGCCATAGATAAACCGAAATGGCACTAATAGACATCAGCAGCAAATAGTTGATGGCATCCACACTAAACAGTAAACAAGTCACCATGCGCATTTGGCGGTAAACCGTCACCAAAAATTGCTTCATGCTGCTTTCTGCGTATTCCAACTCTCGTTGCGAGTGTGCGAATAGCTTTACGGTAGATATGTTGGTGTAAGAATCGACAATGCGCCCAGTCATTACAGAACGAGCATCCGCTTGCTCTGTCGCTACTTGTTTCATTTTAGGGATAAAGTAGAACTGGATAACCGCGTACATTCCTATCCAAATCACAATAGGTAACATTAGCAAACCATCGGCTTCGCCCATCATCCAGAGCATCGAAAGAAAATAAACGCTGATATAAACCAGTACATCCACCAGCTTCATGACCGTTTCTCGTACCGCTAACGCACTTTGCATCACTTTGGTCGCAACTCGGCCTGCAAAGTCACGCTGGAAAAATCCAACCGCTTGTTTTAGCAAGTAACGGTGAATCAACCAACGGATAGACATCGGGTAGTTACCCAATAACGTTTGGTGCATCACCATTGAGTGGACAAAACCGAGAGCTGGCATCACAACCGCCACTAAGAACAGCATCATTAGCATGCGATCACCCTGGTCTTGCCAGAATGTTGCGCGATCTTGATTAGAGAGAATATCGACGAGCTCGCCCATATAACGCAACAGCGTCACCTCAGTAATGGCAATAAGCGCACTGAACACAGCCATAACGAGTAAAGGGGCTTCAAAGCCACGAGTGTAAAAACGACAAAAGCCAAATAGCGTCTTCGGTGGCTTTTCGGTTTCCATCTGGGGAAAGGGTTGGGTCAGCTTTTCAAACCAATTGAACATAACAATGACTTTAGGTACCGCGAATGAATTTGCGAACGTTTTACTATCTTTTGATACAAAAGTCAGTAAAATACCGAAACAAAAGCTCAAATGATAATAATTACAATTAAGCTTAGCGTTAATCATAATTATCGGGAATAGATTTATGCAAAAGAATAACTCACTGACCATCGCTATCCGCAACGCGTTGGTTTGTGCTTTAGCACCTACAGCAGTGGTTGCATTCACAGCACAAGCTCAAGAAGACGTCGTACAAGATGACGTGATTGCCATGGAGACCATAACGGTCACCGCGCAAGCACTTAAAGTAGAAACCCCGGCAGCAGAAACGCCGCGCAGCGTATCTATCATTTCTGAAGATGAACTTCGTATTCGTGCACCGAAAAAGCTAGATGAAGCATTACGCTACACGTCTGGTGTAACCGCTCAGCCTTATGGCGCAGACAACGACACTGATTGGTTCAAAGTTCGTGGATTTGATGCAGCGACTTACCTAAACGGCAACCGCCTATTCCGCGATGGTTACTACACATGGTTGGTCGAACCTTACGGCCTAGAAAGTGTAGAAGTCGTTAAAGGTCCATCGGCTATTCTGTTTGGTGAATCGGCACCAGGCGGTATCGTGAATGCGGTTCAGAAAAAACCAACGTTTACGCCTCAAGGCGAAGTAAAAGTCGAAGTTGGCAACAACCAACACCAATCCGTAGGTTTTGACATTGCTGACGAAGCAAACGACGCAGGCACTGTGCGCTATCGTTTGGTTGGCTTGATGACAAGCCAAGATGGTGAACTGGACGGCACAAATAACGAGCGTTTCTACCTAGCGCCAAGTGTCGAGTTCGACATTTCTGACCGTACAATGCTGACCGTTTTGGCAACTTACCTTCATGATGACGGTGTACCAACTAACCCATTCTTCCCGGCAGCAGGTACTCTGATTGGTTCTAACTTTGGCAAAATCGATCCTTCGACTAACCTTGGTCAGCCAAACTACGATAAATACGAACGCACGCAGTTTTCTCTGGGTTACTTACTAGAGCACGACATCAATGACACGTGGTCACTCTCGCAAAACCTCAACTACGGTTCGAATGAGTTGTACTTGCGCAGCTCTTACGCGTTCTCAAACAACGATCCAGCGAAAGAAGAGTTAACGCAAGGCATCGTATTCCGTGACGGAAAAAACCAGAGCATCACGTTCGATAACAATGCTGTCGGCAACTGGATGACAGACAACGCAGAGCACACAGTGCTTATCGGTATGGATCTGCAATTCCACAAAACCGATGGCGACGAGCAAGACAACTATGCATTTGGCACTATCAACCCGTGGAACCCAGTTTACGGCAACTTCACCCCTCTTGATCCTGCCGACAACGTGAAACGTGAGATTGAGAAATCTCAAGCAAGTCTCTATTCACAATACCAATTGAAACTGCATGAACAGTGGATTGGTAACATCGGTGCTCGTTACGACTGGGTGAAAACAGAAAACTCTGGCAAAGGCGCTACCGTTGATCAAAGTGAATCTCGTGATGATGGTCAGCTATCTCTAAGTGCGGGTGTGATGTACCTTGCAAACAATGGCCTGTCACCTTACGCAAACTACTCTCAGTCGTTTGAAGTGATCAGCACTATTGATACGGCAACCAATGAACTTTACAAACCGCTGGAAGGCGAGCAAGTAGAAGTGGGGGTGAAGTATGAGCCAAGCTTTATGGATGGCTTTATCAACCTTGCATGGTTCGACATCACGCAAAAGAATGCATTGGTCACAAACCCATCAACATGGATTGCGACACAAACAGGTGAAGTGACATCTCAAGGTGTTGAGCTAGAAAGCACGGCGCAGCTAACCGACGATCTAAAACTGATGGCAAGCTACACCTACACTAAAGCGAAAACAGATGAGAGCTTTGGCCAAGGTAAAAAACAAGCCGCACTTATTCCTGAGCACCAAGCTTCTGCATGGGTAGACTACAGCGCCTACAGCCTGATTCCAGGCCTCAATATCGGTACTGGTGTGCGCTACGTAGGTGAGTCAAAAGATAACCCTAAGAGCTCGAACCTAACGGTTCCTTCAGTCACTCTTTGGGATGCGTCAGTCACTTACGACATCACTTCACAGTGGCAAGCACAGCTAAACGTGAACAACATCCTAGATAAAGAGTTTGTTTCAGGTTGCGATTACTGGTGTTACTACGGCCAGTCTCGCTCTGTTATGCTAAACGCAAACTACCGCTGGTAATTGTACTTCTACTCCCCTCTATTGAGGGGAGTTTTCTCCTAAGAGCCATCCATGTTTCAACTGTCTAATATTGAGATCGTGCGAGGTGGACGTCAGATCCTCGGCATCGAACAACTTAACATCCCAACAAATGAGCTAACGGTCGTTTTAGGCCATAACGGTTCAGGTAAGTCGACACTGGTGAACCTGCTTTCTGGTCAAATGCCACCAGATAAAGGCATGGTAACACTAAACGATACTTCCCTTTCATCACTCAAAACCAAAGAGTTGGCAAAACAGATCGCCTATTTGCCACAAAAGCTGCCCTCTTCAGCTGGTTTAACGGTAGAAGAGCTAGTGCGCTTAGGTCGCTTTCCGTGGCGTGGGGCACTTGGTCGTTGGAAAACTGAAGACAAACAAATCATCACGCAGGCTATGGAACGAACAGGAGTTACACCTTTTGCTCAAGCTTTGGCGGATGACTTATCGGGCGGCGAGCGCCAACGCGCTTGGGTGTCTATGCTACTGGCTCAACAATCGCCAATTTTAATTCTCGATGAGCCAACCTCGGCGCTCGATGTTCACCATCAGTTTCAACTAATGGCGCTGCTGGCAGAACTGAATCGAACCGAGAACGTAGGCATTATCGTGATCCTGCACGATCTGAACTTAGCCCTGCGCTACGCCACCCACATTGTTGCGCTCAAAAAAGGTAAAATTGCCTTTGAAGGCAACGCCGACATGTTGTTAGACGAGGCACGCCTTTCTAAACTATATGAGTCACCAATTAAGCTGATTGAGCACCCAAGCCCGGCTAACACATTAGCGAGCCAAAAGGTGGCTGTTGTATGCGCATAATGGCTCGTTTACTTACCGTGGTTACACAATCTGCTTTTCTCCTCGCATTTTTTATGACCAATGCACATGCAGTCATCACCGTTACCGATGAATATGGCGAGCATAGTTTTGAGCAAGCGCCTCAACGCGTTGTAGCCTTAAACTGGGACATCTTAGAACAAGTTTTGGCGCTAAACGTAGAACCAATCGCAGCCCCAAATTTACCAGGCTACCGCCAATGGGTCGTCAATCCAACTGCACCAGAGTCAATTGAAGATATTGGAACCCGAGCAGAACCCAACTTAGAAAAAATAGCCAGTTTGAAACCAGATGTCATCCTTGCTGCGTCTCCACAGCAAGACTTGATTCCGTTACTCAAACAAATTGCTCCGGTAATCTATTTACCTAATTTTTCTGAAAATGAGGCCGCAGCTGAAACGGCCATTCGTCACTTTCGTACGCTCAGCAAGCTATTCAATAAAGAGGCACTTGCTGAACAGAAACTGGCAGAATTAGATGCTTCATTTGCGCAGATGCGCCAGCGAATTCGCCACTATTACTCTTCTCCACTCAGCGTTCTTGTGATGCGATTTTCAACTCCGAATACTGTATTACTTGCAACCGAAAACTCCACCACTGACTACGTGGTTAGAAAACTGGGATTACAGGCTCCAATTAAAGAGGACCCACGAGCGTGGGGAGTAAAGCAAGATCGAATCAATCGGCTTCAGGGCCTTCAAAACAGCTACGTTCTCTACGTACAACCTTTCCCAGAAGAACGAAAACTGAAAGAGTCGCCACTTTGGCAAGCGATGCCGTTTGTGAAAAAGCAGCGGGTAAATTCAGTCAGAGCAGTGTGGGCGTATGGCGGTGCCATGTCTTTGCAATACACCGCTGAAGCGATTACCGACAGTCTAATAGAGTTGGCACCAGAACAATGAGAACGAAACATTATATTGGTTATCTGGCGCTGATTACGTTACTTAGCGTCTTTAGCCTACAAATTGATACTAATTTATCACTTTTCGAACAATGGCAATTATTAACAAAACCAGAGGTAGCAACCGAGTTTCGTGATGTATTCTTTACGCAAGCGCAGCTTCCTAGGTTAAGTATGACCCTGCTTGTTGGTGCCATGCTTGGTCTCACCGGCAGCTTAATGCAGCAATTAACGCAGAATAACCTCACCTCGCCGTTGACTCTTGGCACCTCTTCTGGTGCTTGGCTTGCATTAGTCGTGGTAAACATTTGGTTCGTCGATTGGGTCGCCGATTACTCTGCATTAGCCGCAATGTTTGGGGCTTTAGTGGCGTTTGGCCTGATCGTATCAATTGCCGGTGTGCGTAATATGACAGGTTTGCCGTTGGTCGTTTCGGGGATGGTGATCAATATCTTGCTCGGTTCTATCGCCACAGCCATTATTATTTTAAACGCCCAGTTCGCACAGAATATTTTTATGTGGGGAGCAGGAGACCTCTCTCAATACAGCTGGGATTGGTTTGAGTGGTTATTGCCTCGCTGCGCTATCGCAATCGTAATTTTGATCGTCGCACCACGTATTCTGACCTTAATGAAACTAGGACAAGAAGGCGCAGCAGCCCGAGGCTTAGCGGTATTACCCGCGTTTGGTGCGTTAATGGTGATGGGTATTTGGCTGGTATCCGCCTCCATCACCGCAGTTGGTATTATCAGCTTCATCGGATTACTGACACCCAATATTGCCAGAGCGATGGGGGCAAGAACACCGCGCGACGAATTGATCAGCAGCATGCTTTTGGGCGCAATGCTACTAATCATCACAGACTCTGCCGCTATCTCGCTGAGCTTATGGTTAGAGGAAACCATTCCTAGCGGCGTAGCGGCTGCAGCTATTGGCGCTCCCGCTTTAATTTGGTTTACTCGTAAAAAGCTGACGGCAACCGATCAACTTAACCTTTCAATGAGCCAAGGAAAAACGGCGCTTTCTAAACGCGCGGTATGCAGCATTGCGCTATTCAGTCTGGTTGGGATTCTAGCTTACTCATTCGTTACCCATGGTATAAACGGAATTCAATGGTCTGTGCCAGGTGAGTTCCAATGGCAATTGCGTTGGCCGCGAATGTTAACCGCACTTTCTGTCGGTATTGCGCTATCCGTTGCCGGAATCATTTTGCAACGCATTGTTTATAACCCTCTGGCAAGTCCCGATATTCTCGGTGTGTCTTCCGGAGCCACGTTTGCCATTATTACGACAGGAGTCATCGCTGGGTCGCTTCTCTCCGCATTTAGCTGGGGTATCGCTTTTTTCGGAAGTATGTCCGTATTGATGTTATTGCTGATTATCGGTAAACGAAGCCATTTTAATCCATCTAACTTCGTGTTGTCCGGCATCGCACTAACGGCACTATTAGAAGCCCTCGTTCAATTTTCGCTAGCTCAAGGCTCAGGTGACAGTTACAAAATTTTATTGTGGCTAACTGGTTCTATTTATCGAGTCACAGCCGACACCGCACTGATGCTATGTTTGGCCATAATAGTTCTGGTTGCCGCTGTATTCTCGATTTCTCGTTGGCTAACACTAATTTCCATCGGGCGACAATTCTCAAATGCACGAGGGCTTAACCCTACCGTAGCCAATACGCTTATGCTCACCATCGTTGCTTTGTTATGCGCCTTTTCTACCGCTACAGTTGGTCCAATATCTTTTGTTGGCTTGGTCGCTCCCCATATGGCGATGATGTTAGGAGCAAGAAAAGTGAAAGAGCAACTGTGTGTCGGTGCCTTAATTGGCGCAACCCTAATGTTGTGGGCAGATTGGCTAGGACAAATCGCTATTTATCCAAGTCAGGTCGCAGCTGGCACGTTGGTCGCTATTATAGGCAGCACTTACTTCCTATTTTTAATGCTGAAGAGTAAATTCAGCTAAGTTGGGAATATTGTTACAGCCTAAAAATACGCTAAGAAAAACAAACCCCGCTATTTTGATAGCGGGGTTTGAAATTAAAGGCGAAGTACGATGCTCTATTCTTCTCGCACTACAGGAAAACGTTGCTCATAAAGTTCCATAAAGTCCTTACGAATTAAGTGCTCTAAGTGGTTCGCTTTATCGGTTGGGCAGAAAATCATCACGTGCAGAATTTGTTCACCATTAATGTTGCTAGAAATATGCATATGTGGCTCAGAACCAGGAAGGTCAACACCGGCATGTTTTTCAATCATCGCATTGTAACGATGTGCAACATCAGCAAAGTAACTGCAATGTTCTTCAATTTTATCAGTTAAAATCGGTAACAGTGGATACAAATTGACGAAGTCTTTCACCACTACAGAAAAGTTGTGGTAAACGTACCGCTTCATGAAGTTGAGGTTCTTTACTGGATAGGTAAAGAACATACTATTAGGCAATGTCGCTGTTTTGCCGGTGTAATGATATTGCCCGTGATGCAGGTCGATCTCTTGAATCACCGTCGCCATCATATTGTGCTCAATCACTTCACCACACAACTTCCCGACCTCAATCCAGTCTCCAACGCGAAAAGAACGCGAACTTGCTCTTTGAATCGAACCCGTAAAACACAAAATGATTTCTTTGGATGCCACTACAATGGCAACGGCAATCGCCGTTACACTCAGAGCAAACTCGTTAATTTCTGATTGCCATAAAATAAATAAAATCAGTAATGTAACAGCAAAGGTGCCATTTTTAGTTCTGGACATCCAACTACGCTGATCTTCTGAGAGAAAAGCGTGATCACCACGAATCATCGATAAAATTGCACGACGAATTAACCACATAATCGCAAAGATCAGTGCGGTAAAAATCAATTTATGAGTGAGAAGAAAATCGACGACTAACTGCACTTTCTCCATTACCCGACTCCCTGTTTGGTTTAGATAGGTTGACCTTTCATGCTAAATATCGCTCAGAAAACAGATAGCTAGCTTGCGAGAGGACAACCTTACCAAATTATTCAGTCGGTAGCCCCAGTTCACTCTCTTTAAATACGATAAACGCACGGCGGTTTAAAGCATTGGCTTCTGGAGATTCTTCGTTGATCACAGGTTGAAGCTCACCAAAGGCTTTTACTTCCCACACAAACTGCGATGGATCGAGTTTCGTCTTGAGATACGCCACCACGGTTTGCGCTCTTCGCTCCGCCAATTGTTCATTATAAGAGAGCGAACCCACTTGGTCGGTATGACCAGCCACCATAATGCTACCTTCTAAACCTTGCAGTTTTGCGATGAAATCATCTAATTGTGAAAGGTCTTCCGGTTTTAATTCCGACTTATCGAAATCGAAGTGTGGTGTCATCGCCATGTAGATCTTACGTTCTGGTTTTGGCGGCTCACAGAAAGGCATCTCTTCGTACTTCTTCGCCTCTTCAAACATCACGTAAGCACGACGGTTTTCAGCACGAGCTTGATCCGATTTACCCAACGCTAGCGGCTGCGACTCACCAAAGTGCTTCACTTCCCAATCGTATTGTTCTGGGTCGAGTTGCTGCTGAAGGTACGCTTCTACCGATTCAGCGCGTCGCATAGACAGCTTCTCGTTATATTCGTCAGAGCCTTTAAAATCGGTGTGACCAACAATCGTGATGCGTCCGCTCAAGCCTTGAATATCACGGATGAACGCACCTAGGCTTGCCGCATCGGCTTCACGAATGATGGATTTATCGAAGTCGAAATGCTCGGCTACCGCAATATGGATTTCGCGTTGCGGTGCCAAACATTCACTGATCAGAAACTTGGAGACATTGACATCGGCAAACTTTTCTCGGTTCTCTTGGCTTACATACGCATCCGCCGAACAACCTGCCAATATTGCCCCTGCGATCATGCCGCTTAACAAACGAATCGTCGTTTTCATATCGCCCTCTTATAACTTACCAACTAGGTTAATGAACACGCCTGATGCATCGTAATCGTCATCATTCGCTAGATTGCCATCAAAGCCTGAGAAGTTGTAACCCACGCCGACTTTGAAGTTGTCGCTCAAATGTTTGTTAACCGAAACCAATGCTCCCTGCTCTAACTCGTCGTAGGTGCTGTCCGTCTTCCAGTGGTACTCACCAGTCACGTCCCAATCTTTCATAACACGGTAAGAGGCACTCAAACCGTAGAGAGAAATTTTACTGTCGACTGGAATGTCTTCGCCTGACTGACGAGTGAAGATTTCATGCTTGTCCTTATAAGCGTATTTCGCGCCTAAATCCCAGTTTGCATCCAACGAGTAGATACCTTCGATTTCGATGATGTGGCTTTCTTCATCTTTGTAATCCACATCGCGGTTAAGTTGGTCGAAGTCCACCAAATACGTATAACGAGAAAGTACGTTCAAACGGTCGTTGTAGATTGGGCGATATGCTAAACCTGCGGTCGACTCAATAAAACGAGCCAACACTTTATCGCTCGATTTGCTCTCTGAGCGTGAGTAGTTGAACTTACCAAACAAGGTGTACTCTTCCGTTAGATGATGTGTGTAACGGTTAGTCGTCACCCATTGGTCGACACGTTTTTTATCTGGGTCTGCGGAATCATCGGTCTTGTCGACACGGTACTCGACTTTGTTCTTGAACAATACGTCATCGACATCGATGGATGTGCTCACACTCACGGCTTGGCGCTCTGTGGTGATCTTCTGGTCGTCTTCAATTTCGCCTTTTTGATAGCCAATCCCCATGTCGATGTCGTCGTTCATGTCGTAACCAAAACCAAACGAGTCAATACGACCTTTGCCGTTGTTCTCATCTACAAATTGGTTTTCTTGGTAGAAATCGACGGTTGAAGTCAGGTCTGCACGTTGACCGACAATCACGTTGTTTTTGCCTTCGTAAGTGTCGTCTACGTAGGTTAAGTAGGTGCTGTAATCTTCCGTTACGTCATACGTCACGCTCGCTTCTGCGGCATCGCCGCGATCACCCGTGGTGTATTCCGCGCCAACCACAAAGTCTTCTAGAATTCGCGTTTCACCACCGAGCGTGACGCTGTCGTTCTCGTCGTATTCGTCTGTTTGGCCTACGGTTTTCTGACCTTTGATGTACACGTTGTTGTCGCTGTCCCAGATGTAGTCAGCACGCAGACCCGCTAACGTGCCTTTGCCTTTTTCATCTTGGTTGTTTAGCTCTTCAACTTGTTTACCCGCTGCCGAGATCTTGATGTGTTTGGTGACTTTAACTTGGGTTTCCAATTCCGCTTGCTGGGTATCCGTTCGCAAATCACCATCGGATTCACGCTCTTCAACCGAGGTAAAGCGCGTCTTAACAGCAACTCGGTCAGTGGCTTGGAAACGAATTTCGGTACCGTAAGACTCTTGCTCTAAGTCATCATCTTGGCTAGCAAAACTGTAACCTGCGTCTTTGGATTTGTACCAAGCTTTAACGTCGTTACCCACCGCAGAGAATACGTTAGGAGCTAAGTCGTAAAGGTTCATCACCCCTTTCACTTGGTAGATATCACCTTCACGATCTTCCGCGTTGCTGCCAATTGGGGTAAAGGTTAAACCGCCATCGAAAGAAACGTAGTTGGAATCGGTTTGACGACCTTTACTGTGTCCGAATTCGGCTTTTAAGTACGTCCCTTCAGATGCACGCAAGGTTAAGTCCGTGCCGTACGCTTCGTAATCTTGGTTGTCTTTTTCTTCGGTTTGGTAGTTTGCACCCACACCGATGTAGTCGTTCACCCAACCTTTCACACGACCACCAGCGGTCATTGCGTCAAGCGCGTCACTGCCTTGAGGGACGTATTCATAGTCCACCGCAAGATAGTTTTTGTATCCTGAACTCGGTTGGTCGTTTATCACATCACCAAAGTTATCCGAAATGATGTTGTTCAGCGGTCTGGTCAGAATAATGCGGCCTTGGTATGGGTCGATTTCATAGTCACGCCCCGATTGCAGCGGCATTTCTTGCACAGTGATGCTGCTGTCTGGGTCGACAACTTTCACCATCACTTTGTCACTGCCCGGTACCACTTCACCATGACGCAAGAAGTACAACGAACCACCAGTACCTAGGAATTCATCGTGAGCGAAGAGTGAATCAGATTCAGCCGCAAAGCCAACAATGTTTAGACGATCTTCACCAAACTTGGTGGTTGAACGAGTACGGTAGTCACCTTTAAAGCCGTATAAGCTACGGTTGTAATCGTTGTTGTCGGTGCCAGTAATGCCAGTGTTGTAGTTACCCCACAACACATTGGATTTGTCGTACTCAACGTTGAGGTAAACCTTACCTTTGGTATTTACCACTTTGTAGATGTTGGAACTGTCACCATAGTTGCCGTAATACATCTCATCGTCGTCTTCGAGAATGTCGAATACGCTGGATGAGTCAGAGGCAAACGGGTTCTTAAACATGTCTCGCACGTCACTCTCTTTAGTATCAAAGTGAGTGGTAACTCTGAGTTTGTCGCCAAATTTACCCTGACCAAAGTACGCCAAGCGTCCTTGGTTATAGATGTCATCTTGGTATTGCTCGTCGACGGCTAATGCGGCGGAGTTGCCCGTCACTTTGTTTTTACCGATGTAGAAATCCGCAAGACCTGCTTGTACCCAATACTCATCAGGAATACGCACGTACAGTTGGTAGCGACGCTCTTCACCGCTGTCGAATACTACACGAGTAGGGAAGAGATACGCATCTGCTGGCAAGTACTGTTCTGCGTATAACTCGCCCTCTTCCACATCAAACTCGTCTTCGCCAATCACGACTTTATCGACGCCTTTTAGTCCCGTACCCATGAATCTTGCCAGACCCGCAGAGGTTGGAATGTTGTGACGCATCAACTGAGCTTTACCAAGCTTGCGGCTTTGCTCTTCTTCACCGTCGTTCTTGTCGATATCGACTTCAGAATCTGGCTCGACAAGGTCAATCACACCAACCGTCGTCACGTCCATGTTGCCGTCTTTATCGAAGGCTTTTAAACGGAACAACAGCTGTGTGTTGGATTCAAATTGATACTCTTGGTCGGTCGCGCCATCCCAAACAATGTTGAAATCGTTGGCAAATTGCTGACCTTCAACCACTGCTAAAGGGTCAACCAAGCCACGGTCACCACCACGGAAGACTTCCAGTTGGTAATGGTCAACGTAGTAGCTGAAGTTGGTTGTGATAGCAAAGCTCATCTCTTGCAATGGCTTGCCATCTTTCACTTCAACATCGCTGCTAATGCTCAGGTCAAGTACCGGGTCAAATCGCATGATGTCGCGGCTTACCCAAATCGCACCTTGGTCTAGGTAGATACGCGAGTTATCCGTTTGTTCGTGAGCTTTTACTTCAATACCCAGTGAGTCACTGTCAAGTTTCTCCAATTGGCTGGTGTCTTTCGCGTACGAAAGTATTGGCAACGCAGCCGCGATACACATTGTCAGTTTTGATTGTCTAAATCTAATCATAATAATCCTGCTTAACCGCTTGAGTGGTTGGCTGGGTCTGGCCCAGCCTGCGTCTGTACTGCGAACGGTTAATCATCCCCACTGCTTTGAATACTGAAGTTAAATTTCGTCAGTTTGTTTGGTGTGATTCGGCGTACTTTCGGGTTCTCACTGACCACCATCATGCCTGTCGGTAGCGAGTCTGTGTCGACTTTGACCAAGAACTGCTTACCTTTTTTATTCAACACCCACTGATCTGGAACGTGGTATCGACCATATTGGTCTGTCTCGATGATGATGCCTTCGACCGTTAACAGTCGAACGCCTGGGATACCGTCTTCGTAAAGTCCTTTGTTCTCTACAATGATTTCCCATAAGTACATATCCCCATCTCGGTAGAGGTTTCTCACCACGTCGATGTTCTCTGCCGACAGACCTTTTTTCTTATCTCCTTTGTGCTTGGTAATCGCGTTACCTTGCTTATCGAACTCGATGTGCGTGCCGTTATCCGTTGTCACCTTGAACGGGAAACCTTGGCGAGTTCGAGTATTAAACTGGAACACCACTTTGTTGCTGTGTTCGAGGGTACGGTTACGAGATAGACCAAACAGCTCATCGACTTCATAGCCTTTGTCCACACTCGACATAACAACGTCTTGGCCTTTGAGTTTCACCTTCACATCTTTAAGTTGGGTTTCAACGCCATCTTGAGTAATGAAAGTTGAGCCCAGTACGTAATCGCCTGCGGCAAGGTCTACATCAATATAAATGTCATCTGCCGTTGCGTCTGCTTGGAAACCGTCACCGTTGTGGTCTTCAAACACCTTGCCGATGATCGAAGCGGTGTCGAATACCTTATCTGGCATGACTTCAACCGTTGCACTGGCGAGGTTCGACTTCACAACGTAGTTGGTCGTGGTGTTTTGTGCCGAGAAGCTTTCTGCCGGTGGCGCTTCGGCCCATGCTGTGTTGGTGTAAACGCCAAAGGTAGCACCGACGCTTACACGCATTAGGTAACGGATACGAACAGCATCAGCGGTTTTCGAATCGCCCTTGCCGTAAATATTCATGTCGCCGACTTCGAAGAACAGTTGATTGGTCTTCGTTGGCTCTACGGTGATTTGGATGTCATCCGAGGTATCAAATACGCCATCAGGACCACTGTTGACCATCTCTGTCGAGTCTGGGATGTAAGCAAAGCCGCCCGGATAGCGGTCAACCAAACGTACACCCGTGAATGGGTTGTCGTTTTCATTGGTAATCACGACTTCGTATTCAACAACTTCACCGACGCTCGCCTCTGACTTGCTCGCTACCTTGGTCACTTTCAGCATGCCTTCGTTGTAAGCTTGCTTCTTAACCTTGATCGTGACGTTGGCGGACGCGACTTCACCTGTCGATGCTTTCGCGGTAAAGACGTTCGTGAAGTTGTCATCAATGCCTTGGTTGATCTCACCTGTCACTACGATTTCGTATTCATTACCTTGGTACGCCTTCATAGTGTGGTTTGAATCGACATTGCTATCTGAATCGACAGAAACCACCACACCAGACTTAAGCTCAGTGATGGTCGCTTTCCATGTGGTGAACAATGGATTGCCGTTGTTACCAATAAGCTTATCGATTTCATCCAACAGGTTGACGCTTTCTGCATCTGCAGAGCCTCGGTTGGTCGCCGTCATCGTGAAGGTAATTTCATCGTCGTCGTTGGTGTATTCCGCTTTATCTGCCACCTTGGTCACCGACAAAATGATCGGCAGTGGTTTGATAGTTGCGAAATCATCCGCCAGAACATCACTTTCTGACTTGTCGTAGGCATACGCGTGGTTGGTGATTTCTCCCATCGCATCCGCGTTGACGACACCCGTGATTTCAATGTCCAACTTATCGTTTGGCGCAATAATCACACGGCTATTCACGTCCAGATTGTCACCTTGAATCTGTGGTAACACGATGGTGCGGTCATCACTGTATGAGCTTGTCATGCTCCAACTGGTAAACGCTGGCGCTTCGGTGTCATGAATCGTATTTACCTTCAACTCTGAGATAAGATCCTTAAGCACTATCTCTTCGGTAAACGATCCAGATTCATTACTTAACACCACGTGGTAAGTGACGTTTTCACCCGGACGGTAGTACTCATCATCGACGGTCTTCTCTAGCTTGACCGACTCTGGCATCGCCAATAGCATCGCGCTTGCTTCTTGAGTTTCACCGCGGAACAACGCACTTGCTGTGTTCTCAATCTCGCCCGTTGCGTATTGATTCACCAAACCAGTGATGACGAACTCCACTTCATCATTCGCTGCAATGGTCAGCGTTGAATCGATGTCCGTATTTACGCTTGGAATATTGGTAATGTCAGTATCGGAACTGCCCTTGTTAACTTCGATACGCCACGAATCGAACGCTTTGACTGTCGTGCCATCTAAACGAACCACTTCAAGATCACTAATGGCATCTTTCACCTCGACATCTGTTGCTGGCACCGTACCTTCGTTCTTCACTTTGACGCGGAATGTCGCTTCTTTGCCCGGAATGTAGAACTCAGTGTCAGCGGTTTTCTCGATAGAGATACCTTGCGATTGAGGCTGAATAGTCGCGCTCGATTGTTGTGTGGTGCCATTCAAATCAGCGGTGGCAGTGTTGGTAATTTCACTCGCCGCTAATGGGTTGGTTTTCGCCGTAATGGTGAACTCAACAATGTCATGCGGCGCGATATCGATTACTGAACGAATGTCTTGGTTATCGATAGGCATTGGCGTGATCGTTGTGCGGCTGTCAGTGTTGGTTGTTTCAATCGTCCAGCTTTCAAACGCTCGCTCATTAACACCGTAAATGTTGGTCGCTTTGATACCCGATAGCATGTCATCCAATTTAATGTCGTTATCGAAACCATCGGTACCGTTGTAAACACGAACATGGAAAACCGCTTCCTCACCCGGAATGTAAATTGGTGATTCTGCTGTTTTCTCAATCCAAACTTCTTCAGGTAAGGTTTCTAACGTTGCTGTTGCATCGGTGGTCGCACCGCCGAACTCAGCTGTCGCGGTGTTAACGATGTTAGCCACCGCACTGCTGTTGACTGTACCTGTGATGGCAAATTCAACCGTGTCGCCAGGCGCGATATCAAGGTTGGTAGAAATGTCACCGTTTGGTCCTGGTACCGTTTCGATATTGGTGCGTGGGTCGCCTTTAGTGGTCACGATGGTCCAATCATTCAATGCAGGCTCCATTGCTCCACCCGAGGTTTCCACTTCGAGTGAAGAAATGATGTCCTCGACTTTTACATCGGCCGCAAAGCCAGAACCGTTGTTGGTCACTTTGACGCGGAATGTAGAGAACTCTCCCGGCTGGTAGTAACGCTCATCGGTGGTTTTCTCTAGAATGATATCGCCCGGACGCGGTTTCAACGTTGCCGTTGCCGTCACGTCTTTACTGTTGTGATTCAACGTTGCGGTGTTAACAATGTCGCCCGTCGCTTCTGTATTGACTAGACCAATAACGTAAAGGGTGATGGTGTCGTTCGGTGCGAGGTCGATGTTGTAATCAATATCCTTGTCGACAACGAGTGAGTTAGCATCGACTGTGGTCAGTGAACTGCCCGTAACATACTGAACCGCCCATTGCAGGAAGGCTTGGTTCGCCGAGCCATCAATGGTGTTCACGGTTAGCGCACCAATTTCATCTTTTAGGTTGATGTCATTCGCGTAGCTGTTGCCTTCGTTGACGATTTTCAGGATGTAACCTGCCGCTTGGTTAGGGCTATAAAACTCTACCATTGGCTCTTTGGTGAAGGTTAAATCTGGGATCTTCGCCGTGCTGGTCGCTTCTGCGGTTTTAGTCGAACCGTTGTAGGTCACTTCAACTTGGTTGGTGACATCGCCCACCACTTCTGGGTCAAGCTCCCCTTCCGCCGTAATGGTCACCACATCATTTGGACCGATGTCCAAGCTGCCATCTAAAAACTCACCAGTGGACGATGGGAACTTGGTGTCACCCGTCTGTGAAGATGCATTGAAGAAGATGGTGCCAGATTCAAACGCTTTTACTGTCGCGCCCGTAATACTGGTTGAAGTGATGTCGTTGACCAGATCTTTGATCTCCACATCACTCGCCCAGTTGGCGGTGGTGTTTTCGATCTTGATGGTATAGGTCAGCTTGTCACCTGATTCGTATTGGCTCTTATCAACTGTTTTATCGACCGTGAGGTCAGCAGTTGCCGCCACGTAAGTCGCATCCGCAGTTTGAGAGCTGCTTGAATCGCTCACTTCCACTACGTTGGTGATATCGCCAACAAGGTCCGCTTTTACAACACCTTCAACATGAAGTTTCACTGTGTGATCTGGGTGAATGTTGTAACGAATCTGATAACCATTGTCGCCAGTCACCTCAGAGCCCGCTATGGGTTGAGTCAACGTTGGATCGGTACCATCAACGCTCACAGATTTTGCTGACCAAGAATCAAACGCACGCACAGGTAATGTTGCGCCAGCTTTCTCAGCACGAATTGTCTTCCAAAGGTCTGAAATCAACACATCGGTCGCATAACCTGTACCGGTATTTTTCACCTCAATGTCGTAACCAATGGTATCACCCGGATGGTAAATCGCAGGGGTGATTGAGGTTACTTTAGTCACAGCAAGGCTTCCCGGTTCTGGGACGATAACTTTTTCTTTGAGGTTGTAGGTGAAGTACTTGGTTCCTGAATTCAGCTTACCTTGTAGTTGGTTTGTAAACTCACCAACGGCATCATCACGAACATGACCAACGACTTCGATTAGGATTTCACTTTCTGCACCGCCATCCACTTTACCATTCATTTTCACGGTAACGTCGATGTCAGTATTGGCTGCGATAGATTGGAGCGGTGTAATGTCACGAAAACCAGAAGCGTTACCGTCGCTCACCACACTTGCTGTTACTGCCCAATCTTTAAGTGCTGTCTGTTCAGAGCCATCAGCAACTTCAACCTTGTACGTCGAGATCAAATCTCGAACATCAATTTCTTCGTTAAGTAGCGTTTCATTTCGAATGCGCATTTCATAACGAATCTCGGAACCCGGTGTGTAAGTTGGTGTGCTGGTCGACTTCTCTGCCGTTAAGCTTGAAGTACCCGGATCCAACACAATCGCATTACTATCAACATCATTCACTTTTGCAATATTTGTGATTGTGCCAGACGCATCCGCCGCTACCGTGCCGTCAATCTCAAACACAACCGCATCACCCGGCATCAAGTCGAACGCTGCATTCAGTGGCACGGTTCCTTGGTAGTTACCCGTAATAGAGAATCGGTCTGGATCAGGCGCACTTACGATTGCCACACTGTAGTCTTGGAATGCAGCCTTACCATCTGATGTATTAATGGTGTTTAGCTCATCAACGATAGTCGCGCCATTGGTAATGCTGTCGCCCACGTTGGTCACACTAACTTGATACTGAACTTGACCGTTCGGGTTGTAGTGACAATCTGTACCCGTCGTTGATGGGAAAGTACATGTACCACTGTCTGCGGTAGTACTCAGCACTGACTTCTCGAAGTTCAATACAGGCACAACTGGTGGAATTACATCAGTTGTATCACTTTGGTTGCCTGCTTTACCCGTGTTGCCATCGATATCACCAAGTGCATCTGGGCGAACTTTACCAGTAACCGTAAACTCAATGACTTCTTCCGGAGCGATATCGACTAACAGGTCAAGATCATCGGTTGCATCATAAGATTCGATGTAAGTGTCTTGTGTTCCCGTTGTACCTGTTGAAGTAAAGGCATGGGAGATGTTGGTCTCTGAGAACGCAGATTTCGTCGTCCCGCCAATCACCTCAACGCGAACGTTAGAGACGATATCTTGGATAACGGTTTGATCACGCCACACGGGTTCGGTGTTGGTCACCGTGAATTTGTAGATGACCTCATCTTCCGGTTTGTAAGTGTCACCGGATACATAAGATTTGCCATCGATAGAGACAATTTCTTTACTCACCGACAGGTTACTACCCTCTGGCGTGACTTTCGCAGAATTGAAGTTGCTGCCGTTGTATTTCGGAGTCGCAACAATCTGGTCGAGCGCGTCTTGGCGGATCTGTGACTCCATGACAAAGTCAATCCAACCACCCGGCGCAATTGAAAGTACAGGAATGTCGATATCTGCATTTGCGCCGCCGGTATAGCCATCAATTAGCGTCGTCGCTTCACCCGAGGTCGTCGCGGTCACTGTCCAACCATATTGGCCAAATGCCTGTAGCGTTTGTGAGTCAGATTCGCCTGCTGCGTTTTGCGCGACACGTACTTTGACGTTTGAGAACAACTCTTTCAGTGACTTGTTGTACTCCAAACCTTTACCATTGTTCTCAATACGCAAGTGGTAAACGATCTTTTCGCCGTCTGTCGTATGGTTGTATGTGGTCTTGTGTGTCGCTAGTGATGTATCAGTGTACGCTTTATGCGACTTAGCAATGCTCACCGGCAGCATGTTCACGGGTTCTGACGGTAAATTATGGCTGTTGTCTACCACCGCAACGTTGAGAATTTGGCCAACGGCTTTCTCACTGATCTTCGCTTTAATGGTGTAAGTAACAAAGGTTCCACCTGTCGCGAATCCGTTTGCGGCTAAGTTGAAATTAGTGTCGATATCACTGTTATTGCTGACAGAGCCTGCATCACTGATGCCACTCGAATCGGTACTGGTCACGATGGTCCATGAATCAAACGCACGACCTTTACCGCTTCCATCGAAGTAATCAGTCTGAATCTTGCTGATTTCATCCTTGATTGGCATCTCATTGATGTGAACGTTGTTCAAGTTCTTCAGTGAGATTTCATACTCGATGTAACCACCCGGCGTGTAACCACCGCTTAACTCGGTAGTGCCATCCTGATCGTAGATTTTGGTGACATGTTTAGAGAAGTCGTACTTCTCAGCAGACGCTTTGGTCTCCGCACTCACGGTATCACCATCGACAGTAAGCAAGTTCAAGATCTCACCGACGGAGTTGTTGTTCACCCTAGCTGTGACAACGTATTCAATGGTTGTGCCTTTAGGGATGGATGCATGAGTATCGATGTCTGCGTTATCAGCAATCTTGCCATCCAGATCGAGAATAGCCGAGGAGCTGCCACTGACGATCCTTGGAACAACCGTCCAACCCGAGTCAAACGCTTTACCGCTTGTGCCATCGACAAGATCGACCATGATATTGGATAGTCGGTCGATGACAGGAATGTTGTATGCGTTGCCCTTACCATCGTTTTCGATCGTTAAGCGGTAAACCAGAGGTTGTCCCGGTTCATAGCTTGATTGATCTACCGTCTTGGAGAACGCTAGATGGTAGCTGTTCGGAATAACCGTGATGCCACCAATGGTGATTGTGCCAGTCGCGTCTTCTCGCACTACACCAACAACTTCAAAGGTAACAGAGTCTTTTCCTGCGACATCGATCGTTGTGTTGATGTCTTGATTATCCGCAACGGTGCCATCTAACGTGCCATCTGTTGTACCGTCGCCACCATTAGAATCGTCCTTCGAAACATCTACTGTGAAACCTTTATCAAATGGCGTAGCCAAAGAGCCATCCAACAACTGAGTCGTCACACCGGTGATGTTTTCACTTACTGCGTGGTCATTGACATAACCGGTTTGAGAAGAAACCGTCACTTGATAGGTAAGTGTATCGCCCGGAGAGTAGAATTTTGATTCCACGCCATTAACCAATAGCTTTCTGACTACATCACCACCGTTGTATGCGCGCTCCATCTCGTGATGAGAAACGTGTGATTCTTCAGTCACTTGGCCAAAGTCACGGTATACGTAGGCATCATTCTCAATTTTGTCATTTAAGTTACCCATTGAATCCTGAGAACCAATGACATTGTCTTTAACACGAGCTTTAATTCGGAAAGTACGCAATTCGCCCGCAGCAAGTGTCATCGTGTTCGATGCATCACCCGGTGGGTAAATAAAATCTTCTGTAGTTTGAGATTGAAAACCGCCACCGTCATCGAAATCAAACTGCCAGTATTCGAATGGAGATTGATCTGGGTAGTTTTCATATTGATTGTCTTTGTCATTTGCCAACACAGAGCGAATGTCTGTCAGTAAATCAACGACCTTAAGACCATTTTCAACATTCGCGCCGTTGTTCAAAACACGAACCTCATAAGTGACGTCATCGCCAGGGACAAAACGTACTTTGTCCGCTGTTTTCAGAATAGAAACGTTAAGAGAATCCCCCGATGTACCACCAATTTCGGCAGAAGAGGATTGGTTTAAGTTCGTCGATGGGTCATAGATCTCTGCGGTATTAGAGATCTCATCTTCTACATAGTCATTTTTAACTGTAGCTTTAATGGTATAGACGACATAACCTTCTGAGCCATTGATCTTAGGGTCAATATCGATGTAGCTATTGATGTTGCCGCCATCTGGAAAACCTGACTTCTCACCTTCATAACTGCCTGTTTTAAAGGGTGAGTTATTGGAGTCTGTCGACGCTGTAATTGTCCAATCTGAGAACGCATTTAGGCCGAGGATATCATCCGTAACATGCACTTCGTTGGCATAGCCTGGACCAGTATTGACGATTGTGACTTTAAACGTCACCTTATCGCCGGGCTTGAAATCATCGTTTGGCGTTGTTTTGGCAACAATAACTTTCGGATCGTGAGGATAAACTACTACCGTGTCCGAAGCTGAATTTTGAATGCTTGAATCAGGCGTTTTAATTTCTGCCGTGTTATCAAATCGAGAGTAAATGATCTCGTTTTCATTTGAGCGATCGATTTGTGCCACGATGGTGTAAAGCACTTCAACGTTTGGCGGGATATGCGCTGTGGTGTCTAGATCTGTGTTATCGCTAAAAGTACCGACATCTGTATAAGCAGGGTTGCCATCAAGTTGAGGATCATCCGAGATGATCTCAGCACTGATCGTCCACGACTTGAAGACTTGTTTTGACGTCGTGTCTGGTTCCAATATCTTCGCGGTGATCGAAGATAAGGCGTCTTTTACCGCCACATTTGTCGCATAACCGTTTTCTTTATCGTTCTTCAGGCTGATTTGGTAAGTGACCTCAGTATCCAGCTTAGAATAAGCCGTCTGCTCACCATGAAAACCTGAGTCAGTATTGGTCTTAACGCGTTTGTTTAGCTCAATCGCAAAATCACGAGGATCAGAACCTCGGTCTGCATAAACAGAGCCATCCACCGTGACTTCGTTTGAGATATGACCATTTGCAATTGGGTTAGTGTCAGCAACGATGGTGTATTCGATATAGGAGTGAGGTTGAAGCGTTGCGATGACATTTAAATTGTCAGGGTGTTTAACTTCTCCGGTCATCCCCGTATTTGAAGCAGTTGCTGGTGTGCCATCGTCTTTAAATGCTTCAGCGGTGATCGTCCAATCCGAATAAGCATTGATTTCTTTGCCGTTGATATCGGTTGTTTTCACTGAGTTCAGGTCATCTAGCACCTGAACTTGGTTTGCAAAACCATCACCATCGTTCGTCACGGTAATGGTGTAAGTAAGAGTCTGGCCTGAAGAGTAAAAGCGACTATCTACATCTTTACTTGCGCGCAAGTTGTCATCTGGTGTTTGAACACCCGAGCCTTCTTCAGTGACGTTATCGTTAGAACAACTTGGATCGTCATCAAGAATAAGACCAGTGCTGGTATCATTGGTTTTCGCAGTCAGCTTGTACTTGATGGTTTTACCTGGAGCGATATCTGGGGTTAGCGAAAGTGGATTCGACGTCCAAGTGCCGTAGCTAAAGGTGCCTGGGTCCGAGCCAATCGAGTCCTCACCCGAAATAACCTCAACTTTCCACTGTTCAAAAGCTTGGCCATCCCCTGCGCCACCCGCTTGCTCAGTCTTAACACAAGTTAGGTTATCTTGGACTAACAGGTTGTTGGCAAAATATTTTGATGAGCCATTTGTAACGGTAATTTCGTACTCAATTTCACCACCTGGTACATATTCGGATGCAGAAGTGGTCTTCGAAATAGAGATATCAGAATCCGTCACACTCAACACTTTTTCAGCATCAACCGTATCCGAAATACTGGAGCTTTTGACCAACGAGCCTGAGTCATCCGTTACAGAAGCAGTAAAGCCTTGCAAGGTACCAATCGTGATTGGGGTAAGGGTTGCTTTAATTTGGTAGGTGATCGACTCGCCCGGATAGATAGAAACGGTATCGTCAAAATCGACATCCGTTTGTGCGCTGCCTTGGTAGTCAGAAAGTGAGTTACTGCCAATGCTTGAAACCGTGATATCCCAGGTCGTGAAGGGGTTACCATCCACATCGGTGTTGTTGTAAGAAGGGGATAAATTGTTAGCTAAACCATTGCGGCTAATTAGGTCGCTAATATTTTGTTTTACATGATAATTATGAGCAATCGCACCACCGTTGTTACTCACCTTCAACTCAAAATCCACCTCACCGTTAATCAGGTATGGCGATGTTGAATTGAGCGTGTGTTCCAGTGCAATTTCAGGCTCAGATGGAGGCGTTGATAGCGGGTTGCCGTCGACCGTACCAGCACGAGTCGTGGAGCTTGCTTGGGTATCAATATCGGAAACTAAGTCCGCAGCAACCGTCGCTTTGATGGTGTAAGTAATGTAACCACCAACAGAGATCTCCGCATCGGTGACTGACAAATCTCCTGTTGTTGCAAAGGTACCCGCATCGCTCCCCGATGAAGCCACGGCACTAATGGTCACGCTGCTAAATGCATTCCCTGTTGTGCCATCTAACTTTTGTCCTGTTAAAGACGCAAACTCTTGCTCAATATCTAATCCTTTAACCGCATAAGCACCATTATTGGTTGCCGTTAAAGAATAAGTCAGTGTGCCGCCAACATCGTATTCGGTCGGGCTAACGTATTCTTCGAGAAGATAATCGTATTCAGCCGGAGGGAAAGTAATTGTATCTGGGTTAGTAAAAGTCGTCTCTGTGCCGGAAACCGTTCCTTTTACTTCGGTGTTGCCAAGAACAATATCTTCAGCAGCATCATCAGCAACCGTCGCTTCAATTTGATAAGTAATACGCCCTAGCGGTAATAAGTTTGCGCCGGTCACATTCAGGTTGCTATTGCTAGAGGAGTAAGTACCTGCATTCGTACCTAGCGTATGAGTATCAGTGATCTTGACACTACTGAACGCCCTATTCGAACCAGACATCACATCCCAAATGGCATTCGTTACGGAGACATCACTGATCGTGCTGATCGTCGTATTTCGAACTTCAATCGAGTATGTAATGACCAGTCCATTTTCGTAGGGCAGACCGAATGTTGGATTAAAGGATATTTCTATTTCGCCTGCAGCTAATGCATTTTCAGAGTAAAAAAAAGCAATCAATAACAAGATAACACTAATCTTAAACATTGATGTAATGCTTTCCAACTTGTATAAATTTTTATTAGTCATTTTTAAGAAAGTATAATCCATAAAAATATAATATTTAGCGTAATAACACTGTTGAATTTAAAATAATAAAAATAAAAACCAAAATTAATCCCTGTTTTTCATGATAAATACACAACATTATTATCAGCCTAATGGCACAAAGTAATTTATATTTAAAATATAATAATCAATTGCAAATAGTAACAATAAATAAAATATATTGTTATATAAAGAATAGTTATCAGATTTGTCTTACAAAGAAATAAATGTATGGCTACAAAGTGGTAAGTAAAAAAATGCACATGATAATTTGTTTGAATCGTACACATGAATAAAACCACCATATATTCATTAAATCTATCATTCGAAAAGATTTTAATAGAAACCTCAGATGGGATTCGGATAAGTAATTTAAGCTATTATTCCTACCGTGACCTTTCACAACCTACATAACCTTTCGATTGGGTATAGACTCGAGCTTTATGTTGTTCTAACAGGTGATAAATCCCACCGACCAAAGCCAAGTTAAATTTTTATCCCAAAGTTCGTTTCCTTTTTTAACTTTCAGAAAAATTACAATATCTTCGCTATTTACCATACCACACTTTTCTATCTCCCTTGCGACAATACTTTGAACTACAGTACACCTGTAACATGACAGTAAGTTCTCAGCCTATTTCTTCAATAATTAATATCTAATCGTAATTACGTGTCGCTGACTACACCGGGTGAACTATATAAATTAACAACGCAATCTATTTAAAGCTTTTTAATTTTTTTGAGTTGTAAGAACGATAATTCCTGTATTTATATTTTAAATTTCCCTATACAATATTATAAGATTTTATATGATAATTAATGACGATATAACGTCGTATTTATTTAATAAAACACATTACCAACAATAAAATAAGATTGTAAAAAAGAAAAATTTTAAATTTACTGATATGATAATACATTTTTATTTTACAGCAAGGTTTAATGTACTTTATCTGAAATACTTAATACTCCATATTGTTTATTTTTAAAAAGTATCAAATAATTCATCCAAGTTACTAATACTAAAAAATTATGGATATAAAAATAAATTATCACTAAGTTTTCAAAAATGCTCTAAGATACAAACTATGAAAATGAATAGAGTACTATATGACATTTCTACCACAGTTAACCTAAAAATAATTAGCTAGTAAAATATTGATATTCTTCACTAGATCAGAAAAACTAAAAATTACAAACATACGACTTTAAGAAAAAAACCTAGACTTTAAACTGTTTATTTAATGATGATATGTAATTGGATTCGATACTCTTTGACAATACTCTTCAAAAAGCACTTAGAAATTACTCCTCTCTGAAGGCGCGATTCATGCTTTCTGTAATTGGCTTTATTAGGTAGCTCAATGGCGTTCGTGGCTCAGATAAAATCAGCACTTCGGCATTCATGCCTGAGGTTAAACGATGTTTTGTCACATCTTCCGGTGAAATTGCAATTCTAGCGAGATAAAAATCTTCTTGGTTTTCTTGCGAGAGCTTATCGGCAGAAATCGTCAGCACTGTACCGTCTAAAGGTGCCAACGTCCGTGCATTCAGAGCGGTCAGACGAACATGCGCTTGCTGGCCTGGACTCACTAAATCAATATCCTGAGGATTAACACGAGCCTCGACTAACAACTTATCGTCTTGCGGGACCAGTTCTAGTAACGTTTCACCCGAGCCAATCACACCTTTTTCGGTAAACACTTGCATGTTGACTACGCGACCAGAAATAGGTGCGTTGATCGTTGTTCTTGCGACAATATCTTGAGCGGAGCGATATTCTTCCCGAATTGCGACAATTTCCGTTTTGGTGTTTCGTAGTTCCTCTACAATCTCATTCAGCCTTTCAAGCTTCAACTCTTCAATTTGCGCTAGGTTCTCATCTAACCTTTTTCTAACGGTGAGCGATTGCCTGTCTAACTGGCTTAAGGTACTTCTCACCTCCGCTGCTAGGCGCTTGAGTTGAAGTAAGGTAGATTTTCCCGAGAAACCTTTTTGCACCAAGGCTTGGTTGCTGTCTATTTCTTCAGCAATAAAGTTGAGCCGTTCCGTCTCAATCACTTTGGTTTGCTGAAGGTTTTCAAGCTCTAAATTTGCTCCAGAAATACTCTGCTCAATGATACTCAGTTTACTATCAAAGAATCGCTTTCTCGCTTCAAAGATCTTGTTTTGAACCAGTTGTGCTTCTTGTACGATATCGACACGGGGAATGCTTTCAAGATCATCAGACCATACAATCGTTGGAAGCTCATCAAGCTCCGCACTTAAACGGTTTTCCTTTGCTAGAGTATGGATAAAACGACCACTTAACGAGTCCAACTTAGCCATAGCTTGACGCTTAGAAAGTTGAATTAATAACTGACCTTTTTCGACTAAATCCCCTTCCTGTACATATAGCTTTTCAATAATACCGCCTTCTAAATGCTGAATTTCTTGTCGCTTAGTGAGAACTGACAAATCACCATAAGCAATCGCTGCACTTTCTAATTTGGCTGTTGCAGCCCAGTAGCCAAGACCTCCAAGAAAAACACTTAAGGTCACCACACCGAGTAAAATTGGTTTTCGAAAGCTTAGTCTCGCTTTGGGGCTAAAACGATATACGATCTCGGTAGAACTCTGATTAACGGTTGGCAGTTGATTGCTCATTTCTTACCCTTGGGATATCTGTTCTTTCTTCGCCCATCAAACGTTTTAATACTTCATCTTTAGCGCCGTATAACTTGACTCGGCCGTCAGCCAAATACAACAGCCTATCCATTTGTCGTAACGTACTCGGATTGTGGGCAATGACGATAATCGTTGTACTCTGTGCTTTTAAATGGGCAATCAAACGTTGATACGCAGCCTCTCCCTCACCATCGAGGTTGGCATTCGCTTCATCGAAAATCACAATAGAAGGATCGCCATAAACGGCTCTTGCAAGAGCGATTCTCTGCCTTTCCCCCCCAGATAAACCACGGCCATTTTCACCAATAATGCAATCATAGCCTTTGTTTTTCTTGAGTATTAATTCATGACATCCTGCTAGTTGAGCCGCCTTGATGACTTTAGCGGGGTCTTCTTCTTTAAAGCGCGCGATGTTCTCTCGAATTGTGCCAGGAAATAACTCCACCTCTTGAGCGAGATACCCAAAATGCACGCCGCGATCTTCAGATGCCCATACGGAGACTTCCATTCCATCAAGAGTCACTTTACCCGCTAATGGCTTAACCGTACCTAATAACAGCCGAGCAAACGTCGATTTACCCGTACCAGAAGGGCCAATCACCCCAACAGCAACACCCGGAGGAATCGATAAGTTGATCGATGAGAGCACTGGTTCGGTTGCTCCAGGATGGCGATAGGCCAGTCCGGTAAGCTCATAGTGTCCTTTTGGTTTAGGCAGTGGCATATCTGATTCATCTTGGCGCACGATCGCATCGATTTCTTTCAACCTTTTATAGGCGCCTTTAGCAGACATCGCACTTCGCCACGTGCCTATCGCCTGCTCCATCGGCGATAATGCCCGACTCATTAATATGGAGCTCGCGATCATCGCCCCTGCCGTTATCTCATGTTGGATAACTAACCATGCACCACCTCCCAGTAAAAATATCTGTAGTGATCCACGCACAAACTTAGAAAAGTTAGCCATGTAGATGAACTTACCTGCAACTCGCTCTTCAAGCACATTCACTTCACTCACGCGCGACTGCCACTTCTCTAAAAATGCATTCATCATCCCCATTGCGAGAATTGAATTGGAGTTTTGCGTGGCTAATTCTGCTTTGTTGATATGAGAAATCGCTCTGACTTCGCTCTCTTGCATTGTTTTACGCGTCATTAGCTCATTAAGTAGACCTAGGCTAAACAATACGATAGATCCAAGTAACGCGATGTGACCTAGTATCGGGTGCAATAAATACACAAATAAAATAAACAGCGGTGTCCAGGGCGCATCCAACAGTGGATAAGGTGCTTGACTGCTCAAAAAGCTTTTGATGTTCTGAATGTCTCTCAGAGTTTGCGAGGTATAACTCTTCCCAGTATGTGATTGATATTGAATCGTGCGCTTGAGCATGAAAGCGGAGAGTTTTGTGTCCATCCAATAACCAAAAGATTTACTCATTTGTGCTCGTGCAATGTCGATGATGGACATGGTTAACAGCGCGACAATTACGATGACAGTGAGCAAGAATAAAGTATCGGTTGAGTAGGAGGATATCACTCGGTTGTACACTTGAAGCATGTACAGCGGAATAGAGAGAACCAATAAGTTGATAAAAAGGCTAAAAACGATCAGCAAGCCCGCAAGCGTGCATAGTTTTTGTTTCACTTCTTTGAAAACCGTTTTTTGCACGACTACTTCCGTTTAACGTGAAAATTGTAGGCGCCAGAAATACTAGCGCCTAGCTTAAGGTAACCTCAAATCGCTCTAGAGTGTCCGGTTAGTTCGCTTTAGCATGGCAGAGCCACGCAAACTAATTCCCATCCAGAGTTATTTTCAGTCGTTTAGATTACGAACAGATCTGCACCATAGGTGTTGATGTCAGTTTCAGTCACGCCAATAAGTTTCACTGTTAGATCAGCCCCATCGGTAAACACTGCATTCCCAACTGCATCGTAGCTAAAGCTTAAATCACCGAAGGCTGTAACCGAGTCGCTAACAATGTGCAAAGAATCTTCACCAATGGTGAAATCCATAACCTTTGCTTCGCCATGGCCACCAAACTTATCCGTGAACACAAACTTGTCACTGTCACTCCCACCTACCAATATGTTATCTCCAGCCCCTACAACAAGAATATCATCACCAGTGTTTCCTAATAGCTTGTTATCACCCAACAAACCTAAAAGCTTATCGTTTCCAAAACCTCCTTTTAATAGATCATCACCAATCCCACCTTTTAACAAATCATCTCCAGCACCACCAATTAGGCGATCATCACCGTCGCCGCCGATCACATAATCATTACCGCCACCGCCAACAAACGAGTCATTACCACCAAAACCGATAAACAAATCATCGCCGCCATCGAAATCAGCAAATTGGTTATTTACACCTGCATCGCCTAAATACGTGTCATTGTCACTTGCGCTCATTTTTATTCCCTCTTGGCTTATTAATTGAATAGACCTTCTGTTCCACGTCTGACTAGATTCGTCACGACATGAGAAGTCTAATAGTCAACTGAATAGGAATAAGTTTGAATATGGGATGATATTTCAGACTGACATTTTAATAATAAATATAAAATTTAGTACTTTATAGAGTATTTTCTTTTTATTACAGCAAGTTAATACTAGTACTACAGGTTTCTCTTAGCCCAACTTGTAGCTTGCGTACGGTTCTTTACTTCTAACTTTCTAAAAATATTGTATAGATGTGATTTAATAGTATGCTCGCTGATAAATAAAGAATCAGCGATTTCCATATTTGAACCACCTTCTTTCAACATTTTTAAAACCTGAACTTCACGCCGAGTAAGCTCAACCTCAATAGCAGGTTCGATAATGCTATTTACTTCTCTGCCTCGATAATAATTTACTAGCTGATCAAGTAATCTTCGAGACAGCCAATTATCCCCTTTTATTATTGCTTTTAATCCCTGACAAACCTTGTCCATTGAATCTCCTGGACCAAATATACCTTTTACATGAGGCCAAGAAGCGAGTTCTTCTGTGTCTAAGTCATAACCTAGATTAAGCATTATGGTTCCTAGCACTTTATTACTATCTTTTAAATAAACTAAAGTTTCGGAAGGAATCTCAACTGAAAAATCAACAAGCAAAAAGTAGCGTTCCGGAATGAGTTCATGATAACTAGGGTTTTTAGTATCAATGATCGTTATTTTAGTTTCTGTATTTTTAGAAAGCATTTCCTTAAAGTTTTCACTCTGTAAACTTTGTTGAGTGAGCATTAGGATTTCAGGCTTTTCCATATACTGTTCCATAATGTTTCTCATACTTTCAGTGACTTAACATTCTTAAATTAGTAGTTAATCGTCAGCACTTAGTTTGATATGTAAGTGCTAGTTCACAGAGTAAAGTTATTTGCTACTTTTTTAAATTCTAAAGTTATTAAAAAGAGAACCAAAAAAAGTGTTTCTCATAAAAGAAACACTTTTAACACATTCAGGTCACAGAAATTATTAAGAGTTTACTAAATTAGGCAACCTAATATTGCAATAGCATTACACCGGTAACGAGTTGTCTGAAATATTTTCCTTTGCCCAAATAAGTGCTTGAACTCTATTTTTCACATCAATCTTCTTGAAAATATTATGTAAATGCGTTTTTACCGTATTCTCGCTGACAAATAATTGTTCAGCGATTTGTTGATTGGACGCCCCCATGGAAAGAAAGGTAATTATTTGTTGCTCTCGTTTGGTCAGAATAGCGGAAACATTCTTATTTATAGGTTTGCAATGTCGACGAAGGTAAGTAATGTACTGCTGAGAAAACTTACGACTGAACCACATATCTCCTTGAAGCACCTTACCAATACCAACTTGCAACGTTTTTATATCATCAGAGGTATAGAAAATACCGGCCAAAGTACGCCAAGCAAAGAGATCTTCTGTCGATATGGATTGCTCACAATTAATTAAGATTTCAAGCGTGTCTTTCTGCTTGGCCGCTTTAAACTCCGCATAACGGCGAAAAATTTCATCCGTGATCACGCTGCAATCAACAATAATGGCTGATGAAAGAGATTCATGTAACACTCCGTGAATCAGATTATCTGGCGTGATTAGAGCAACACTAATACCGAGTTTGGTCTCCAATACATCTTTCAACAGAGATGACTGTAGACTTCCCTCCGTGATTAAAATAACGTTTCTTTTTTTTTGCTGCTCCATCCTGATCGCATTCCCTTGGTCGTTTTTATTGAAATACGCAATAGATTTAGATAGAGCGGTAGTATTGTCAAGTATGAAAATCACTAGTACTAATTAATAACTCATTGAAATGTCAATAATTTTTAAGTGGCAAGTATGTGAGAGGTATTAGCATTTTTCAGACATTAAAAAAGGGAGTATAAACTCCCTTTTTGTGTTTGAGCAGGTGATTTAATCACGCACGTTAGAGGTAAAACACCACCTAACTTAGTGGATTGGAACTGCGTTTTTTTGGTTAAACTTACCAAAGTGTTGTTCTAACACTTCTGGCGTCAGCTTACCTTCCGCTTCCAGCTTTTTCAGCTCAGCGACGATCGCTTTTTGCTCTTCTAGCGACGGCAGTTTTACTTCTGGCTCCTGAGCGGTTTCTTGAGAAATTTGCTCTAGTTCTTTTTCGAAGTCATTCATAGTACTTACCTAAAATTAATGATTGAACTTTTAAACTTCGCCTATTCTATCCAACTCTATAACTTGAAGCTACCAACCATCTTGTCTAAACGAGAAGAGAGCGCTTGAAGATCGCGACTTGCATCCGCCAACTCTTCTGCTGTCGCGGTTGTCATTTCATTTATCGCGTTGATTTCTTCGATATTTTGATTAATGGTATGCACCACCGTGGATTGCTCTTCCGTCGCCGTTGCAACTTGTGTATTACGATCAGAGATGTCGGTGATTCGTTCAGAAATACTGATTAATACCTCGACTGCTTCATCGGTAGAAGTAACCCCTTCAATGGTGACCGCTTTGCCCGCTTCCATAGCACTTACCGCGTCTTGTGCGTCACTTTGAAGCTGATTGATCATGCGCTGAATCTCTTCTGTAGAATCAGCCGTGCGTGAAGCTAGGTTTCTTACCTCATCAGCAACAACCGCAAAACCACGTCCCTGCTCACCAGCACGAGCAGCCTCAATTGCAGCGTTTAGCGCAAGTAAATTCGTTTGCTCAGAGATGTCACGAATTACACCCAGAATCGAGCCAATATCTTTGGTTGTCGATGCCAACTGCGTAACAACAATATTGGTTGTTTCAACATCATCGGCTAGGCGGCTGATCACCTCTTTTGCTTTCATCACAACTTCTCGACCAGTTTGAGTGTTATCTGAAGCCTGATTTGCCGTATCAGCAGCGGTAGCAGCGTTCGATGCAATTTCACTGATGGTCGCACCCATTTGGTTGATAGCTGCAACTACTTGAATGGTTTGATCACGCTGCTCTTGGCTGTTGTCGTGTGTGGATGTTGCTTTCGTTGACACACTTTCTGCCGCTTGACTTAATGAGCCACTGGTTAAAGCAACCTCTTTCATCGTGGCATGAATCTTCTCAATAAATCCATTAAAGCCTTTTGAAAGCTGAGCAATTTCATCATTACCCTTAATTTCAATACGCTGCGCCAAATCGCCTTCACCTTGCCCAAGGTCGGTAAAACGATCGGCAATCAGTCGGATTGGTTTCGTAATGCTGTTTGCCAACCATACGCCCATGAGAATGAATACAACGGCAACAATGATGGTCGTAAACAGCATTTTTTTAGCTGTCGCATTCAGGTCTGCGAATACTTCATCAACGGGAACCACGCCAATAACAAACCAGTTCATTGAAGGAACATACAAACTAGAAACAAAAGTATCCTGCCCTTCAAACTCCACATTAATTAGGTTGAAGCTATTTTTGTTCAACAGCGCACTTGCGTCACTACCAAATAGTTTAGTGATAGAAGTTTGGTTCTTACCTTGTTGGCGGTGTATTTGAATCTGGCCTTGTTCATTAGTGAGGAACACGTAACCCGTATCTTCAATTTTAAACCCATTGAGCAAAGCAACCATGTCTCCCATAGATTTAGAGAGACCTGACATTGATGTACCATTAAGATCTTGGAAATTGGCAAACATTTTCACTTCGCCATTTGCCTCTTGGAACACACTCACGGACGTTTCTTGACCAGACGACGTAAATCCAAAGAACCAAGCATCTTGCGTTCGGTTAAGTTGACGTAAGAATCCGTTTTGGTTCCAGTAATATGCCGTTTGACGATTCGCTACCGACGCATCATTAAGACCATACTGTGATTTAACATTATTGAGCTGCTGCACCAACTGAACTTCTACTGACGGATCACGGTCTGTATTAGATAGGGCTTCAACAATAAATTCGTTTGTAGCCAGCTGTTTTGCCGCTTGTTGCATTTCGACAACTTCGCGGTCAATTTCGGTATTGATTTGCTGCAACATCGCAGGTAGCTCGATGTCAATAAGACGATGGCTCAATACATCTCTCGCATGACGCTGAGCCATAACACCAACAATGATTGTTGATGCTAGAACAGCAAACGTAATGCCAAGTACAACCTTCTGTTTGATGCTCAAGGAATGAAGTTTCAACATATTCGGACCTTTTAAAAGAATCACTTGTTATTGGCCCCACAAGGGGAATCAGGTGCATATCTCATGACACGCACACCACGGAATCTTTATCGGCTCATATGTACAAAACTAGAGGCATTTCTCATTATATTATGAAAAATAAATGTAACACACTGTCAAATAAGCACTTTCAGAGATAGCACGTACTTGCAATTCTCTGTAGCGTCCCAATATTGAAAAGATAAATTGCAATAGAGCATTGGAACTTTTTTCACATGGAAAATGACCAATACTCAACACGAAAATCACATGGATACCGAGAGTCCAAAGCATGCATAAATCTAACTTCGAAACTCTTCAGCAATACTTAGAGTCGCAGATCATCGGACAGCAAGATCTGGTAAAGCAACTGCTTGTTGCGCTTCTTGCGGATGGGCATATTTTAGTTGAAGGCCCTCCTGGGTTAGCAAAAACCCGTGCAGTAAAATCACTCTCAGACTGTGTTGAAGGCGACTTCCACCGCATTCAGTTCACCCCTGATTTGCTGCCAGCCGATTTAACCGGCACCGATATCTTCCGTCCCGAAACCGGAGAATTCACTTTCCAATCAGGTCCTATCTTCAACTCGCTTATTCTTGCGGATGAGATAAACCGTGCACCAGCCAAAGTACAAGCGGCAATGCTTGAAGCAATGGCAGAGAAACAAGTCACAGCAGGTCGTCATACCTACCCGCTGCCAGAGTTGTTTTTGGTTATGGCAACTCAAAACCCGATAGAGCAAGAAGGGACCTACCCCCTTCCTGAAGCGCAGCTAGACCGCTTTTTATTGCATTTAGAAGTGGAATACCCAGATGCGGAGCATGAGCTATCTATCTTGCGTATTAACCGCGGAGAAGCAAAAGGCGAAGCAAAGGTTGAACGCCCAATGTTAAGCCAACAAGATGTATTCACCGCACGTAAAGAAGTGTTGGATATTCATATGGCGGAAACGATAGAGCAGTACATCGTCCGTTTAGTTATGGCGACACGTCAAGCCAACGAATATGACACTGAGTTGGACAAGTGGTTGTCAATGGGTGTGAGTCCGCGTGCCACCATCGCTCTTGATCGCTGTGCACGTGCGCACGCTTGGCTTGCAGGTCGTGATTTTGTCTCTCCGGAAGATGTTCAAACCATGGCTTATCCGGTACTGCGCCACCGTTTATTGTTGAGTTACCACGCTCAAGCGGAAGGCATTACGGCAAACCAGGTCATCGATAAACTGCTAAACCTTGTTGGCAGTGCATAAACAGGTGAGTGATATGTCCGCTACACATTCATTACCACCTCATGCGAATGGGGTGACATTAACCCTTGAAGAGCTGCTCCAATATCGCACTCAATCTGTACGTTGGTTACCACCAGCACAGAGTCTCTGGTCGCAGATGAGTGGTAACCATACCAGTCGCCAAAAAGGGCGAGGTATGGATTTTATGGAGGTGCGCCAATATCAACCTGGCGACGATATTCGCAGCATTGATTGGCGAGTCACCGCTAGGACCGGTAAAGCACATACGAAGTTGTTTGCAGAAGATAAAGAGCAAGCGGTCATTCTTTATCTTGATCTAAGTTCTAGTCTACATTTTGGATCTAAGTATGTACTCAAATCCGTTCAATTGGCCCACTTTGCCAGTGTTCTAATTTGGCTAACTCTAGCTAAAAAAGATCGCATCGGCGCAGTGATTGATGACGGACATCAATGTCTTGAATTTCGCCCCTCTTCTTTACAAAGACAAGGGCTGCGGATTCTTAACGCCATAGTCGACATACATAATGCGCAAGTAACTCGTACTGCAAGCAACGACACTCGTACACTGCCGTATGCACAAGTATTGGAGACACTTCATACGCTCACCCCAAAAGGCAGCGAATTGATTATGCTCAGTGATTTTGCCCACGTAACACCAACGGAACTGGCACAACTACGTCGACTCAAACAACACAATAGCGTAAGGGCTGTTCAGTTTTATGATCCGTTAGAAAGAGGCGAAACAGACTTTAGAGGTCAAGTGAAAGCTTCGGATGGGCTGCATAGTCAATGGTTTAACTTTGGCTCTAAAGGACAACGAAGAGAACTCGAAAACCACTTTACCCAACATCAAGAAACCATTAAGCAGCAATGCCATTCAATAGCAATTCCATTTAACACGCTATCAAGTGGCCGGCCCTTAATTTCACAATTAAGCTAACAAACTGACAAGCAGTATTTATTAAGCAGTAATAATAATGACAACAAACAACCAAAGCCTAGACCTTGAACCTTTGATTTTGCCAAACGCACCGGATTGGTTTCCGCTCGCTTGGGGATGGTGGGTGGTGCTTGCAGCAACCTTGCTGTTCGTTTTCGGCATTTGTCTTTATGTGAGATGGCGTAAAAAACACTTACGCGCAAAAAAGACAGCATTAACACTTTTAACTCAACCTACCGCGCCTCATACCCCTTCCTCTGCTCTGGAAATATTGCGCCAGGCAGCATTGAGTTACTTTCCGCGTGAAGAGATCGCACCATTAACTGGAATCGCTTGGTATGAATTTCTCGATAGCCATACCAAAGAAAGTCGATTCGTAGACAAACAACATCAGTGGCAAGAAGCGTTGTATCAGAATTCTTCCCAAGGGCAGCATCAAAGCTTGGTAGACGATTGTGTCTTTTGGATAACCTACGCTTTGCCACCAAAGAAAAAGGCAAATAACCGTGACTGAGCAAACACTCATAACCGATCTTGCCCAATGGCTAAACATTGAATTTGTCTGGTGGTGGGCACTGTTTTTGTTGCCCATCCCCTGGCTGGTATACAAGTTTCTGCCACAAGAATCTCAACAAGCCGAGATCAAATTGGCGTACTTACCAACTAATGAGAATCGCAGCAAGCCTAAGCAAGCGCTGCAAAAAGCACTTTCAATCGCGATCTGGGGCCTTCTTGTCGTCGCTTGTGCGCGTCCAGTTTGGTTTGGCGATCCCGTTGAATTCCAACCCAAGTATCGGGACTTGATGTTAGTCGTCGATCTGTCCGGTTCGATGCAGCAGGAAGACATGGAACTCAACGGCGAATATATCGATCGCCTCACAGCAGTCAAAAAAGTTCTGTCTGATTTCGTAGCAAAGAGAAAAGGTGACCGTCTCGGAGTTGTTTTGTTTGGCGACCATGCTTATTTGCAAACACCACTCACTGCAGACCGCAAAAGCGTCATGCAACAGATTAATCAAACCGTCATCGGCTTGGTTGGTCAACGAACCGCCATTGGTGATGGTATTGGGTTAGGCACAAAAACCTTTGTAGACAGTGATGCTCCCCAACGAGTCATGATTTTGCTCAGTGACGGCAGCAATACTGCAGGGGTGCTCGAGCCGCTAGAAGCAGCGGAAATTGCGAAAAAATACAACGCCACTATTTACACCGTGGGCGTGGGCGCTGGTGAAATGATGGTGAAAGAGTTTTTCATGACTCGCAAAGTCAACACCGCAGCCGACTTAGATGAACAAACACTGACTAAAGTGGCAGAGGTGACAGGTGGACAATATTTTCGAGCGCGAGATACGGAAGAGCTCGAAAAGATTTATGACACCATCAACCAGCTAGAACCCGTATCTAGCGACACACAAACTTGGCGCCCACAGTCTGAATGGTTTCCATATCCATTAAGCGCTGCATTTGTATTATCGGTATTGTTATTCCTATTAAGGAGAAAACATGGCTGAGTTTATTTTCCTCAATCCTTATTGGCTTTTGGGGCTCATCGTGATCCCTATAGCACTCTTGCTTAATCACAAATTTAGAGCCCAAAAGTCCACACTGATTGCCCCTCACCTATCGCGGATGCTCGGACAAAACACGCAGTCTAAGCATTACTTCACTCTATGGGGTTTAGCTTGGGCAATAACTTGCATTTCATTAGCGGGGCCAAGCTGGCAGTCCAATGCTCGACCAAGCTTTGAGTTAAACCAAAACCGAATCTTGGTGCTTGATATGTCTCGCTCTATGTTTGCTACAGACATCAAACCCAATCGGTTAGCACAAACACGTTATAAGGCGCTCGATTTGCTGCCTAAATGGAAAGAGGGAGCCACTGGACTTATTGCTTACGCTGGCGATGCCTATAACTTAAGTCCACTGACAACTGATTCCAGCACGCTTGCGGGCATTATCGAAAATTTGTCACCAGAGCTGATGCCTTTTCAAGGAGCAAACCTGCCTGCCGCGATTGAACTTGCGATCAACCAGTTTTCTCAAGCTGGCACGCAACAAGGCGATATCATCGTGTTAGCGGATGATCTTGATACGTCAGAGCTGTCTCGCGCGTTAGATTTAGTCCAAGGTACAAAGTTTCGCATTTCTGTTCTTGCCGTCGGGACTCCTAACGGTGCGCCTATCGCGCTGCCCGATGGCTCTCTGCTAAAAACTGCACAAGGCACAACCGTCGTAGCGAAAACAAACCTGAAAAATCTACAGACGCTAGCGAATAAAACTGGCGGTCTATTTGTTCCTATTCAGCACACCAACCGTGATGTTGAAAATATCGCGGCCTTTACTAATAACATTGGTAGCCAGCTTTCTGCGACCCAAAGCGAAGAAGTTAAAACTGATTCTCGTCTCAACAGTGGCTTTTGGTTACTGCCGTTGTTACTTATTCCTGCGGCTTTACTGTTTCGACGCGGCCTGATTTGGGTGGTAGTTGCGACTGTAGTCCCAGTAACGTGGACACCGCATGCAGAAGCTAATCCGTTCTTAAATGCCGACCAACAAGGAGCGGAACTCTACAAGCAAGGTGAGTATGAACAGGCGCAAAACCTATTTACAAACCCAAGCTGGAAAGGAGCCGCCAGTTATCAAAAAGGTGACTACGAAGCCGCTATCGAAGCATTTTCTCATGATGCCTCCCTTAACGGCCTCTATAACCTCGCCAACTCGCTCGCTCAAAATGGTCAATTAGAAGATGCGGCTGATTTGTATAAAAAACTGCTAGAGGAAAAGCCTAACTTTGAAGCCGCGAAGAAAAACCTATCGGTTGTAGAAGAAAAGCTAAAACAG